>JAIXTE010000087.1 GCA_027484315.1 Burkholderiales bacterium
GTTCCTGAACCGAAGCAATGGATTAGACGCGTAGCGGCTCCGCAAGACGCGCTAGCGTTTGCGGTATCCGTTGCAAGGTGGAAGAGGAACGGCCACCGCCACAACTTTCACGTGGGGCGGGGCTGTCGAGACAAGTGACATGGCGAGGCTTAGAAGTGCGAAGCGACGCTGTTCTGACATTAGACGCGTAGCGGCTCCGCAAGACGCGCTAGCGTTTGCGGCATCCATTGCAAGGTGGAAGAGGAACGGCCACCGCCACAACTTTCACGTTGGGCGGGGCTGTCGAGACAAGTGATATGGCGAGGCTTTGAAGTGCGAAGCGACGCTGTCGAGACAAGTGACATTGGCGAGGCTTAGATGTGCGACTTCGTTCAATGCACCACGCGTTCGAATGTAAACGCGCCGTCCTTGAAATCGACCGGCACCACATCACTCGGCCCAAACTTGCCCTCAAGAATCATTTTCGACACTGGGTTTTCAATGATTTGCTGAATCGCACGCTTCAAGGGCCGCGCACCATACAAGGGATCAAATCCGGACTTGACGATTTCGGCCAAGGCCGCATCGCTGACTTCCAGGCGCATGTCGCGGCTGATCAAGCGTTGCTGCAAACGCTGCAACTGAATGCGGGCAATATTGGCAATGTGGGCATTGTCCAGCGCATGGAATACAACCAACTCATCCACCCGGTTGATGAACTCAGGCCGGAAATGAATTTTGACTTCTTCCATCACTGCAGCCTTGATGACTTCGCTGCTTTGACCTGACAAACGCTGAATTTCGTGAGAACCCAAATTGGATGTCATCACGATCACCGTGTTTTTAAAGTCAACGGTTCGGCCCTGCCCATCGGTCAAACGACCATCGTCCAGCACCTGGAGCAATACGTTGAATACATCTGGATGGGCTTTCTCCACTTCGTCCAGCAAAATTACGCTGTACGGCTTGCGGCGAACAGCCTCGGTCAAGTAACCGCCTTCGTCGTAACCCACATAACCGGGGGGCGCACCCACCAGGCGGCTTACAGTGTGCTTCTCCATGAACACGCTCATGTCGATGCGAATCAGGTGATCTTCGGAATCAAACAGGAACCCGGCCAGCGCCTTGCACAATTCGGTTTTACCCACGCCTGTGGGGCCCAGGAAAAGGAATGAACCCAATGGCTTGTTGGGATCGGAAAGCCCAGCGCGTGAACGGCGAATGGCGTCTGAAACCAGCGTAACCGCCTCATCCTGTCCAACAACCCGCATGTGCAGTGCAGCTTCCATTTGAAGCAACTTGTCACGTTCACCCTGCAACATCTTGCTAACCGGAATACCCGTGGCGCGGCTGACCACTTCGGCGATTTCTTCAGTACCCACTTGGGTGCGCAACAAACGGTTGGGTTTCTGGACTCCGCCCTCGTTTTCCTTCACATCGTTGAGCTTTTTCTCAAGTGCAGGCAACTGGCCGTATTGCAATTCAGACACCTTTTGCCAATCGCCCTTGCGTTTCCATTGTTCAATTTCCGCGCGTATGTGATCAATTTCTTCCTTGATGGCAGCACTGCCCTGCACCGCCGCTTTCTCGGATTTCCAGATTTCGTCCAGGTCGGCGTACTCGCGTTCAAGGCGCGTGATTTCTTCTTCAATCAGGGCCAGGCGCTTTTTCGATGCATCGTCTTTTTCGCGCTTCACTGCTTCGCGCTCAATCTTGAGCTGGATGATGCGTCGATCCAACCTGTCCATTTCCTCAGGCTTTGAATCAATTTCCATCTTGACCCGCGCCGCCGCTTCATCGATCAGATCAATGGCTTTGTCTGGCAAAAAGCGGTCGGTGATGTAACGGTGTGAAAGCTCGGCAGCGGCCACAATGGCCGGGTCGGTAATCTCCACGCCATGGTGAAGCTCGTACCGTTCCTGCAGACCACGCAAAATGGCAATGGTGCTCTCCACAGAAGGCTCACCCACCAGCACTTTCTGGAAACGGCGTTCAAGCGCAGCGTCTTTTTCTATGTATTTGCGGTATTCATCCAGCGTGGTGGCACCAATGCAGTGAAGCTCGCCGCGGGCCAGCGCGGGCTTCAACATGTTGCCCGCATCAATGGCACCCTCGGCCTTTCCTGCCCCTACCATGGTGTGAATTTCGTCGATGAACACAATGGTCTGACCTTCATCGGCTGCCACATCTTTCAACACGGCTTTCAGGCGCTCTTCAAACTCGCCACGGTATTTCGCACCGGCCAGCAACAAGGCCATGTCCAGTACCAGCACACGCTTGTTTTTCAAACTCTCGGGAACTTCACCATTCACAATGCGTTGGGCAAGGCCCTCCACAATTGCCGTCTTGCCCACACCGGGCTCACCGATCAATACCGGGTTGTTCTTGGTTCGGCGCTGCAAAATCTGAATGGCACGGCGAATTTCATCATCGCGACCAATCACAGGGTCCAGCTTGCCCATGCGCGCCCGTTCTGTCAGGTCAATGGTGTATTTTTTCAGGGACTCACGCTGGCTTTCGCCCTCGGCGCTGTCTACTGCTGCACCACCACGCACCTGGTCAATCGCGCTATTCAAGGATTGGGCATTCAGCCCTGCTTCTTTCATCACCTTTGCCAAGCCAGTGCTTTCCTGAAGACAGGCCAGCAAGAAAAGCTCACTGGCGATGAACTGGTCACCACGCTTCTGCGCTTCCTTGTCGGTCAGGTTCAAGGCAGCCTGCAACTTGCTTCCAATCTGGATTTGACCCGCGTTGTTGGCCACTTGTGGCAGGTTGCTGACCTCGCCTTCGACGCCCTTGATCAACACCTGCGGATTGCCACCTGCCTTGCTGATGACACCGCGCACTGACCCTTCGCCTTGCTTGAGCAGGGCCAAGAGAACGTGCGCGGGCTCCACTGTAGGGTTGTCTTTGCCAACCGCCAGACTTTGCGCGTCGGACAAGGCTTCCTGAAACTTGGTGGTGAGTCGATCTAAACGCATGTGTGCAAACCCTTCCTGACAGTTTTAAGTCACAATACTCTTACAGCGTATGTGTGGGCGAGCATCGTGTTTTCAAGATGGCCCCGGTACAAATGATCTGCCCCCTTTTTGTCACGTGAACATGCAAATCAAACAACTTCAGGTTGCTTACGCACCCGAACACGATCGAATTTTAATGCGCATCAATTCAGCAGAAAATCAGGAAGTGCGGGTGTGGCTGACCCGCAGGATGGTGCGCATGCTCATCCCGAGCCTGGATGAGATGATGCAGAAACTGCTGGCCAGCGATCGTCCACTGAACGATGAAGGACGCAAGGCTTTGTTGGAAATGAGCAGAGAGGTTTCACTGTATTCTGCCGACTTCAAAAGCCCCTTTCAGGACAAGAACACGACCACTCCCTTGGGTGCTGACCCATTGCTGATCACGCAGATTGAGTTACGACCCAGCGGCGAGCCGCATAACACCGATTTGGTGTTGAAACTGGTAGCAGGCACTGGCAAAGGGTTCGAGATGCGAATGGCTGAGCAACTTCAGCACGGTTTTGCAGACCTGCTGATCAAGACCTGCGGTCAGGCGGATTGGGGCCTGCATTTCAAGAGTACATCCAGCATTATTGAAAGACCAGAAAGTCGTCACCTGAACTAGCTCAAATCGAGGAAATTTCATGCGAACAAGACCGTAACCCTGGAAAGGCAGCCCTTGTTACTCGGACAGGAAAAGTCCCTGTAAATCATTCAGAAACAGAAAACCCAGCCGGGTAGGCTTCAGCAAACCAGGCTGGCTCTCGATCAAACCTTTTGCAAGCGCTTCTTTCAGTGGCTTTTGCAGGTCGATCAGCGGCCTGCCACAACGTTCGACAAACCAGCTTTCTGGTGCGCCATCGGTCAACCGCAAGGCATTCAGCATGAATTCGAAAGGCAATTCTTTCACCGCAAGTGTGCGAACTTCCAACGGCTGTGAAGCACCCTCCATTTCTTCCATGTAAGCCGTGGGGTTGCGGTGTCGGGTTTCGCGTTCAATCCGGTTGGGGTAGCTGATTTTTGCATGTGCACCCGCACCAATACCCAGGTAATCGCCAAACCCCCAGTAATTCAGGTTGTGCTGTGAACGGTGACCAGGCTTGGCGAATGCCGATATTTCATAATGCTCGAACCCTGCTTGTGTGGCCGCACCCTGCACTGCTTCTTCAATGTCCACCAGGGTGTCGTCGTCTGGCAAAGGGGGCGGTTTGGCGGCAAACAGGGTGTTGGGTTCCATGGTCAACTGGTACAGGCTGAGGTGGGTGGTGTTCAAGGCCAAGGCCTGTTTCACATCCGCCAATGCCTGTTCTACACTTTGATGGGGCAAGGCGTACATCAGGTCGATGTTCACTTCATCAAACAAGGCCACGGCACTGCGTACTGCATCAATGGCTTGCCCACCGTTGTGAACACGACCCAGTGCTTTCAAATGCGAATCAGAAAAGCTTTGAACGCCGATTGAAAGCCGGTTGACGCCCGCTTTGCGATAACCCTCGAACCGGGCCTGCTCGAAAGTGCCGGGGTTGGCCTCCATCGTGATTTCGCCACTCTGCGGCATGCCCAAACGGGCGCGCACAGCCGCAATCAATTCATCGATCAATTCGGGTTCAAAAAGAGAAGGCGTACCTCCTCCAATAAAAATCGAATACAGCTTGCGCCCCCAAACTTTCGGGAGTTGCTGATCAAGGTCCGCAATCAATGCATTCAGGTAACGGCGTTGCAATTCAAGCGGCAGTGACGCCGCGTAGCCCGCTTCAGCCGACTCTACATGCTCGGTGTCAGGCACTTCAAGAGAATGAACCGGATGAATTGGAACAGCTACTTCACGGAGCTTGCTTTCAGGTGCCAGGTGGCTGTTAAAGTCGCAATAAGGGCATTTCCGCACACACCATGGCAGATGAATGTACAGGGCCAATGGTGGCATGGCTGCAAAGCGCAACTCGCTAGGCATGAACACACGACCAACAAGGTTGTTGGCCGAGGTGGCTAAAAAGGCAGGTTGATCACCGTCTGGCTTGGTCACAGGGCCCCCGGCTGAATCATCGCGATTTGACATGCGCACAAGTTCAATTGGCCGCCTGCCTTTGCAAACCCAGACGCTGTTGTAATTCCTGCAACAAGGCCTGTGTGGCCTGCGCCCGGTGGCTGTGCTGGTTTTTCAACTCTTTGGGCATTTGAGCTGCGGTGCACTGGTATTGAGGCAACCAGAAATGGGGATCATAACCAAAGCCATGTTCGCCTTGTGGCGTTTCGATCACTTCGCCCCACCACATTTTCTGGGCAATCGTGGGTGTGGGGTCATCGGCATGGGCCACCCACACCATGGCGCAGACAAAGTAGGCACGACGGTCTTCAACACCTTTCAACTGCTGAACCAAACAGGTGTTGTTGTTCGCATCGCCTTTGTCCTGACCAAACAGGGTGGCATAACGAGCAGACAACACACCTGGTGCGCCAGCCAAGGCAGGCACACACAACCCGGAATCGTCGGCCAAGGCTGGGCGACCAGTCAGGCGGCTGGCATGCCGGGCCTTGGTCAAGGCATTTTCAACAAACGTGTGAAAAGGCTCTTCAGCATCGGGAACACCCAGTTCACCTTGGGCTACCCAGTTCACTCCCCAGGGCGCGAACAAATCCTGAAATTCACGCAATTTGCCCTTGTTGCCACTGGCCAGCACCCATTCAGAATTCAGGGACATCTTATTTCCTCAAGCTTGCAAGGCCGCTTTTTGCAAGCGCACCAATTCAGTTATGCCATGGGCTGCGGAATCGAGCATGCCGTTCAATTCCTCGCGGCTGAATGCATCGCCTTCGGCTGTGCCCTGCACTTCCACAAAACCACCTTTCTCGGTCATCACTACGTTCAGGTCGGTTTCGCAGGTGGAGTCTTCATCGTAGTTCAAATCAAGCACCACCTGGCCGTTGACCACACCCACAGAAACCGCAGCCACAAACTGCTTGATCGGGTTTTCAGTCAAAGCACCGCTGGCGATCAACTTGCCCACAGCATCGGCCACCGCCACCATGGCACCGGTAATGGACGCGGTGCGTGTGCCGCCGTCGGCCTGGATTACATCGCAATCAATTTTCAGGGTGCGCTCACCCAGTTTGGTCAGATCAACTGCAGCACGCAAGGCACGGCCAATCAAGCGCTGAATTTCCTGTGTACGGCCGCTTTGCTTGCCACGGGCGGCTTCGCGATCCATGCGCGAATGGGTTGAACGGGGCAACATGCCGTATTCAGCCGTCAGCCAACCCTGGTTTTGTCCTCTCAGGAAGCCCGGCACTTTGTCTTCAACCGAACAGGTACACAATACGTGGGTATCGCCAAAACGAACCATGACTGAGCCTTCCGCATGCTTGGTGTAATTGCGCTCCAGGCTGATTTTGCGGAGGTCTTGGGGAGTGCGGCCATCGGGGCGGTCGGCGCTTGGGCCTAAGGTTTGGCTGTGGGTGTTGCTCATTGAAATCTCTCCAGTGCGTGTCGATTCATCGTGCCGCATTATGGCGCATCTTCAAGGTCGAGAAACAGTTGGGCTTGCCCTTTGGTCTCTCGGCTTTCCCGGGCCTGTTGTTCAAGCGCCAGGTCAGCCGGGCTGATCAGGTGGCTGGCCTTGATGCCCAGCAATCGAATTGTGGAATGGGCGCCTTTTTGCTCAAACGGGATTTTCTTCAGGCAGGCCCGCGCAGCCTGCAAGATGTCATTGGCACTGCCCACCACTGCGCCCGTAGTAATGTCGCGTGTCAAGGATTTGAAATCGGCGAAGCGCACCTTCACCCCAATGGTTTTGGCAAGGCGCTGCTTTCGCGCCAAGTCTTGAGACAAGCGATCTGCAAGATGAAGCAAGACCTGGGTCAAATTGTCCCTGTGCCTGCGCACGTGCATGTCCTGCTCAAACGTGGTTTCGCGGCTGATGCTTTTGGGCTCGGAATACAGGGTCACTTCGCGGCGGTCAATGCCGTGGGCACTTTCGTGCATCCAAACACCGTAACTTTCACCAAAGCGCTCTCGAAGCAATTCAAGGGGCTGCGCTGCAAGTTGCGCAATGGTGTTGACCCCCATCGCATGGAGCTTTTCCTGCGCCTTGGGGCCCACGCCGTTGATTTTACCCACCGCCAGGGGCCAGATGATGGCTTGAAACTGCTCCGGGCGCACCACGCTGAGCCCGTTGGGCTTTTGCAGGTCCGAACAAATCTTGGAGGTCAGCTTGTTCTCGGACAAGCCCACCGAACAGGTCATGCCGCCGGTGGCCTGGGTTACAGCCATTTTCAACTTTTGGGCCAATTCAATGGCGGCATCAAAACTGCCGCCTGTTTCTTCGGTCAGATCGATGTAGATCTCATCAATACCCCGGTCTTCCACATTGGGCGCCAATTCCCGAACTGCGGTTTTGAACTGGCGAGACAGGGTTTTGTACCAGTCAAAATCCGCGGGCAACAAAATGGCATGGGGCGCCAGCTTGGCGGCTTTCATGGTGGGCATGGCAGAATGCAGGCCCAGCGCGCGTGCTTCGTAATTGGCCGTGGTCAACACGCCACGCCCTTCATACTGAGCCAAAGTGGGAAATTGCTGGCCAGCCAAAGGCTGCATGCCCCGGCGACCACCCACGGCCACAGGCAGACCTTTCAAGGCCGGGTTACGCACCAGTTCTGCATTGGCATAAAACGCATCCATGTCCAGATGGGCAATGATTCGACCCGACAAAAGCACCCTCAGCTAAAACACACCACAACACAGAGTTTACAATCCATGCAACATTGACACACACGCACAGGCCCCAAATGAGCAAGGACAGTAAAAACACCGCAGCAGTGCACAGCATGACAGGCTTTGCCAACGCCCAAAGCACCACACGTGCCGGCAACCTGAGCATGGAACTGCGCAGCGTCAATTCCCGCTTCCTGGACCTGAACTTTCGCATGGCCGATGACTTGCGTACTGTGGAACCGCTGATTCGGGAAAAGCTGATGAATGCGCTCAGCAGGGGGAAGGTGGAATGCCGCATTTCATGGGGCCGAGCCGAAGGCGACAAGCGCATCCCCAAGGTGGACCTGGAACAGGTTCGTCAACTGGGGGCGCTGGAAACAGCCATTCAAAGTGCCTTGCCAAAAGCTGGGGGCTTTCGCATTACCGACGTGCTCAGCTGGCCCGGTGTGGTGGAAGACAACAGCCTGAGTGGCGAAGAGCTTCAGGAAACCATTGCGGGCTTGTGCGACCAGGCCATTGAGGCGCTCAAGCAAAGCCGCGAACGGGAAGGTGCCGGATTGGCTGCCGTGTTGCTCGAAAAAGTGGATGGGATGGAAGCAATTGTGAACAGCCTGTTGCCGATGCTGCCCCAGTTTTTGGCCCACTACGAAGGCAAAATTCGCGAACGCATGACAGAAGCCTTCGACAAAATCATTGCTGACAAGGCCAGCCACCTGACGGTGGAAGACCTGGAAGAACGGATCAGACACGAAGTGGCACTGCACAGTGTGCGCATTGATGTGAAAGAGGAAGTGGAACGCTTGCAGACCCATTTCACGGAAGTGCGCCGCATCCTGAAAAAAGGCGGCGTGATTGGCAAACGCCTTGACTTTGTGACCCAGGAACTGAACCGCGAAGCCAACACCCTGGGCAGCAAAGCACACGCCATTGCACAAACCCAGGCCAGTATTGATCTGAAGGTGCTGGTTGAACAGTTCCGCGAGCAAATCCAGAACATCGAGTAAACATCATTTAGCCCTCGGGCAAGCAAGCAGGTAACTCAGGCTTGTTGCCCCGGGGGCTCGTTAGCGCTAACTTGCGAAGCGTTGATCTGCGACGTCAAGCAGCCGGGCCACATCGCTGGCCAAACCTTCTGACAACCCCGGGTCGCCTGAAATGCTGTTTTGCTCGAACTGGTCGAGTTTGTTCAGCAAATTTTTAACCAGAGGCGGGTTTTGTTGCAATTCTTGCGGCGTGGCGGCCAGCAGCGTCAGGCGTGCCCGGTGCGCCAACTGGTCAGATGCCCCCAGGTGCGCAGGCGTATCGAACAGCAATTTGTGTGTGCTCAGGTATTCACCCGCCAGGCTTCGAACCGCCTCCATGAAGTGAATGGTGTCATGAACAGCATCAGGACTGGTGTCCGTCCCCTGAAGCAACACCCCCACCCGCTCATTGCCCTGAAAACCATGGACAGAACCCAGGATGGGTTTGCCTGTGGGGTCACCCATGTGGCGGGCGGAGTAATTGCTGATCTGATAACCGGCCCCAATCAGCTGCATGGCCAGAAGGCCGGCCACAATTCGTTGGCTTCTTTCGTTGGCGTAGGGCGAATTGGCCTCGATCATCAGCCGATTGGGCAAACTGGATTGAGAGGCTTCAGCGTCGGTCAGATTGACGGCCTGGGCAAGATTTCGCTGCATCCCTTTCAGAATGGTGCATCGACCACCCAGCGAGGTGCTCGACCAGATGCTGCGCGCTGCTTCGCGCATCAAGGGGAGAATGGAGGGTATGGGCCTGCTTTCGCGAAACTCCTCATAGGCATTACTACCTTCGGTCCCCGCTTGTCGCGGCGAGACTTCAAGCACCCACAACCCACCCTGCATATTGTATGAAGCACCCCGATCCAATGGTTGAAACTGCATGATCTGCATTCCTTCAAGTTTAATAAGGGACCACTAAGTAGCCACCCAGGCCGGTGAGTTCACCCCTTGTCCGGCCTGCTTTTGGACTTACCTCCCCCGCATTTGGGCGAGAAGCACTGAATGAGCGTGATTTGGCATAGAATCGGGGCTTCGCAGATCAATTTGTTGTCAACTGAATGAGCAAGCTCGAGCAACCTGCACAAAAGCCGCATTACTCCGGCAGCCTTTTCATTGTGAGCGCCCCCTCTGGGGCTGGAAAATCATCTCTGGTGAAAGCGCTCCTGGCCGAGGTTCAGGGTGTTGGACTGTCGATTTCAAACACCACCCGAAAAGCGAGAACTGGTGAGGTAGACGGCAAGGATTACCACTTCATTTCTCAAACCGAATTTGAAACCATCCGGGATGAAGACGGCTTTCTGGAATGGGCGCATGTGCATGGAAACTATTACGGCACCTCGCGCAGCTGGGTAGAAAACCAAATGGCGATCGACCGGGATGTGCTGCTGGAAATTGATTGGCAAGGCGCCGAGCAGGTGGTTCGCAAAGTGGACAATGTGGTGTCCATTTTCATTTTGCCACCCAGCATGGAAGAACTTGAAAAAAGGCTGCGTGGTCGGGGAACTGACAGCGAAGAGGTGATTTTGAAGCGAATGGGTGCCGCGCAACAGGAGATCGAGCAGGCGAGACGCTTTGATTATGTTATCCTTAACGATGATTTCACACAGGCGTTGCTTGAGCTGAAATCGATCGTCTTCGCATCCCGTTGCCGTTTCAACCAGCAAATGGCGCGACACGGGGCGCAACTCAAAAGTATTGGACTGTAAGGACACCAGATGGCCCGCATCACCGTTGAAGATTGCTTGAAAAAGATCCCTAACCGTTTCGACATGGCCCTGTGCGCCACATACCGCGCACGCATGCTGGCCCAAGGGCACACTCCAAAGGTGAAGTCTGACAAAGACAAGCCAACGGTGACCGCATTGCGCGAGATCGCTGCTGGCGAAATCGGCATTGAAATGCTGAAACGCGTGCCCATTTAAATCGGGCGAAAAGCATTTAAACAAAGCCCGAGACCGGCACACGGCTCGGGCTTTGTTCGTCAAACAGGTCTTTATTGTTGATTTCCCGGAACTTGACTACCTTGAACAAACCCAGCTCCGCAATGCTCGATATCAAGTTCGCCCGAATCAAGGCGGTCACTTTTGCATTGCGGCCTGCACCACAAAAAGAATCACTCGAAGCACTCAAGAAACGGCTTGGCCCCACGCCTGGCGTGTATTCAGCCGAACCCGCCGTGCTGGACTTCAGCAGTTGGTCCGAGAGTGAACTCGCCGACCATGCAATTGAGCTCACTGCTTATGCTCAACTTCTGGAAGCGTCAGGGGTTCACCTGGTGGAAGTACGCGGAAATTCCGACTTCCTTGAAACGCAGTCTGACTCGCTGGGGCTTCGCTTTGAAACCAGCACCGCTGCAGTGGAAACTGAAGAACCTGCCCCATTGGCTGACTCAAACAATGAACAGGTGGTGGTTGACACATTGCCCGACAGTGCAACTGAACCGGCTCAGGCTGAAACCAGCCCCCCGACCCAACAACCGCCAGTGCCTGAATTTGACAACAGTACACGCCGCACCCTGGTGATTGACCAGCCAGTGCGCAGCGGCCAGAAAATTTATGCCCAAGGTGCTGATCTGATCGTCATGGGACAAGTGTCTGCTGGCGCAGAGGTCATCGCTGACGGCAATGTGCACGTTTACGGTGTATTGCGCGGTCGTGCCCTCGCTGGGGCAGCCGGCGATACACAGGCCAGAATCATTTCCACCTGCTTTGAGGCGGAACTGGTCGCCGTGGCTGGTTACTACTTAACATTCGAGGGTGGTTTTCCAGAAGAAAACCGTTCCAAGCCCACCTTAATTCATCTTGACCAAGGCACCGAGCCGGCAGTATTGCGACTCAAGGCCATCAACATCCGCTAGGAGACCATTTGTGAGTCGAGTCATTGTTGTTACATCCGGCAAGGGTGGCGTTGGTAAAACAACGACCAGCGCCAGCTTTTCTGCAGGTTTGGCCCTGCGCGGCTTTAAAACAGTCGTTATCGACTTTGATGTGGGCCTGCGCAACCTTGACTTGATCATGGGCTGCGAACGCCGCGTGGTTTACGACCTGGTCAACGTGATCAATGGGGAAGCCAGCCTTCAGCAGACACTGATCAAAGACAAGCACTGCCCCATGTTGTCGATTCTGCCTGCATCGCAAACACGCGACAAAGACGCTTTGACTGAAGAAGGCGTCGAGAAAGTCATCAAAGACCTGATCGAAATGGGTTTTGAATACATTGTGTGTGACAGCCCGGCTGGTATTGAACGTGGCGCTGTCATGGCGCTGACCTTTGCCGACGAAGCCATTGTGGTGACCAACCCGGAAGTGTCGTCAGTTCGGGATTCCGACCGCATCATTGGCATTTTGCAAGCCAAGAGCAAGCGAGCCAGGGAAGGCGGTGAACCCGTGAAAGAACATCTGCTGATCACCCGTTATTCGGCCAAGCGCGCCAATGACGGCGAAATGCTGAGTT
The DNA here is from genome assembly GCA_027484315.1 of Burkholderiales bacterium. Lineage (GTDB taxonomy): Bacteria > Pseudomonadota > Gammaproteobacteria > Burkholderiales > Burkholderiaceae_B > Limnobacter. Next base: position 12,162 of record JAIXTE010000087.1, read on the forward strand.
ACACCGATGTGGCCGACCTGCTGCGGGTACCACTGCTGGGTGTAATTCCTGAATCTGAAACGGTATTGCAGGCTTCCAACCAGGGCATGCCGGTGATTCATGCAGAAGACAACGACGCTGCCTTGGCATACCAAGACTGCATTTCACGCTTTTTGGGTGAGACCAAACCACTGCGATTCGTAGACTATGAGAAGCCCGGTCTGTTGAAGCGCCTGTTTGGAGGTTGAGGCCATGTCACTACTCAGCATGCTGTTTGGCGAAAAGAAAAAATCAGCCAATGTTGCAAAAGAACGACTCTCCCTGATTATTGCCCGGGAACGGGTCGATCAAGACGGCCCTGACTTTTTGCCCCAAATGAGGGACGAATTGATGCAAGTCATCGCCAAATACGTCAAAATCGATCAAGAGGACGTCAAGTTCAACCTTCAAAAACAAGGCAATATGGAAATGCTTGAAGTCAATATCGTCTTGCCGGACCAGAAGTAAGCCTGCACAATAGAAGGTCGTAGTAACAGTTGTAAAGATGCGGGGGGCAATGCAAGCCAGAGAACTTCAACCTGAGCCAAACAGACCTGATGTGGTCTCTATCGCACAGCTTATAGGACTTGCCTCCAGCTACTTGCCGGAGGCCGAGATCCGGCGCGTTCGCGAGGCTTACAAGTTTTCTGACGTTGCACACTTGGGGCAATTTCGAGCTACAGGTGAGCCTTACGTCACCCACCCAATTGCAGTGGCTGAATTGTGTGCCTCCTGGCGTTTGGACAGCCAAGCACTGCAGGCCGCCCTCCTTCACGATGTGATGGAGGACTCCGGCACCACCAAGGAAGACCTGATCGAGCGTTTTGGCGCCTCAGTGGCTGACCTGGTGGACGGACTGTCCAAACTGGACAAAATGGAATTCTCCTCGCGTGAAGAGGCGCAGGCTGAGAACTTCCGAAAAATGCTGCTGGCCATGGCCCGCGACTTGCGCGTTATCCTGGTGAAACTGGCGGACCGTTTGCACAATATGCGAACGCTCGACATCATGAGCCCCGCCAAGAAACGCCGCATTGCCCTTGAAACCCTCGAAATTTATGCTCCCATTGCCCACCGCCTGGGCTTGAATGAAATTTTCCGCGAATTGCAGGAATTGAGCTTTCAGCACGCTTACCCCATGCGTTACGCGGTGTTAAAGAAAGCTGTATTGGCGGCCCGGGGTAACCGGCGCGAAGTCGTAGGAAAAATTTTGGAAGCGGTCGAGAAGTGCTTGAGCGACGCCCAGATTGAATGCCAGGTCTACGGTCGGGAAAAGGCGCTGTACGGCATTTACCGCAAAATGATCGAAAAGCGCCTGAGCTTTTCACAGGTACTGGACGTGTACGGTTTCCGGGTTGTTGTGAAAGACATGCCCGGCTGCTACATGGCGATGGGTATGCTGCACCAGTTGTTCAAGCCAGTACCTGGCAAATTCAAGGATTACATTGCCATTCCCAAACTGAACGGCTATCAAAGCCTGCACACCACGCTGCTTGGCCCTTACGGCACACCGGTTGAATTCCAGATTCGCACCGAAGAAATGCACAAGGTGGCCGAAAAAGGTGTGGCTTCGCACTGGCTGTACAAGGGTGAAGGCGAGGCACTGAACAACATTCAGACCCAAACCCACCGCCTGTTGCAAAGTTTGCTGGACATTCAGAACCAGACAGGCGATTCAGCTGAATTCCTTGAACACATCAAGGTGGACCTGTTCCCCGATGCTGTTTATGTGTTCACACCCAACGGCAAGATCATGAGCCTGCCGCGCGGTGCCACGGTGGTGGACTTCGCCTACGCCGTGCACACCGACGTGGGCAACCACTGCGTGGCAGCCCGGGTGAACCAGGTGATCGAACCATTGCGGACCATGCTGAAAAGCGGCGACGTGGTGGAAATTATCACGGCACCCCATTCCCGCCCCAACCCGGTTTGGCTTGGGTTTGTGCGGTCAGGCAAGGCCAGGTCGGAAATTCGGCATTACCTGAAGTCGATGAACCTGGAAGAAACCGTTCGCTTGGGTAGCCGGCTGCTTGAACAGGCACTGGAAGCTGACCAGATCAAACTGGAAAACCTGAGCAATGAAGTGTGGGACCGATTGCAAAAAGACTCGCAAGTCAGCACTCGCGACGAATTGCTTGCCGATATTGGCGCCGGGCGCCGAGTGGCGCCAGTGGTGGCACGCCGCGTACTGATTGCCATGGGCCGTGCAGATGCCCGCGTGGATTCCCCTTCTGGTAACACCGGTGAAGCACGTGCCCCCATCATGATTCACGGTGGAGAAGGCATGTCGGTTCAGCGCGCGCCGTGTTGTTTGCCCATTCCCGGTGACAACATCATTGGCTATGTTCGAAAAGGCTCAGGTTTGATCATTCACACCGATGAATGTGAGACCGCCCGCAAACAGATTCGCAAAGAGCCTGAACGTTGGACGGATGTGCAGTGGTCACCTGAAATTACCCGCCCCTTCGATGTCAATGTGGACTTGCAGGCAGTCAACGAGAAAGGCGCTTTGGCCACCATTGCAGCCACCTTGTCTGATGCGGGTGCCAACATCACCAACCTGACCATGAGCGATGAAACCGCTTACCGCAAGCTGCTTCACTTCACCATTCAGGTAACTGACCGTGTGCATTTGGCTCGAATTCTGATGGCGCTACGTCGGCTGGAATATGTGGAACGGGTTACTCGGGTTAAAGGTCGGGCGTTTGCGAAGCCACGCTTGCCAGTGGTGGGCACAACAGCGCACTAATCGCGCTTCCACTCGGCGGGTTCTTCAAGCCCAACCGGTGCGTTGTTAATGCTAATTCGGCGTGTTCTAAAAGCCCACTCGGCGCGTTGTTAATGCCCATTCGGCATGTTCTAAAAGCCCATTCGGCAGCGAGGTTTCAATCGCTTCGCCATTCAAGAAAACCTGATGTTCCCTTTTTGAAATTCACATTGACTCAACCCACTCGACAAAACAGATGGTCGATTGGGTTGTCGGCTTGCAGCCGAACGTTGCATGTGAATTCAAACGGGCAGGTTTTCTTGAATGGCGAAGCGATTGAAACCTCGCTGCCGAATGGGCTTTAACAGGACGGTGATAGATCGCGCGCACGATTGGGCTTGAACCCGGCGGTGATTCATCGCGCGCACGAGTGAGCAATCCCGTGACTGCTTGGACACCAGCTGCAAGTTGGCTTTCAGAGTGAAAGAGACTGCTCCCGTGAGGCATCCATTGGCGTGACTCTGAACCCGCCGCTGACCGTGCGAACAGGCTGCACAAACCTGCTGCTGAAAAGGCTTCCCGGCAGTGCACTTGCCTGTTCCGCACATTCAGGAAAACCGCCCCGTTTGAACAAGGCTTGCATGCTCGCGCGCGGCGCGACATCGGAACCCGACCATCTGTTTTGTCGGGTTCCGGTGAATGCAAAGCCTTCGTTCAAAAAGGGATCAGCGGTTTTCTGTGCGGGATCGGGCAAGGCACGCCGGAGGTGCTGAATCAATCAACGATGTATTGAACCTGCACAATTTCAAGTTCATCCCGCCCAGCTGGCGTCATCAACTGCACCACATCGCCTTCCTTGGCCTTCAACAAGGCGCGCGCAACCGGAGATATCCAGCTGATGTGCCCTTTGGCAGTGTCCACTTCGTCCACACCCACGATTTTGACGGTGAGCTCTTCACCTTTGCCGTTGATGTAGGTCACTGTCGCCCCAAAAAAGATGCTTTCAAGTGCCTGTTGTGTAGCGGGATCAACAATTTCAGCAATTTCGGTGCGCTTGGTCAGAAAGCGAATGCGCTTGTCGATTTCCCGCAGACGCTTCTTGCCATACAGGTAGTCGCCATTTTCAGATCGATCCCCGTTGGACGCTGCCCAGGACACCACCGCCACTACCTCTGGTCTTTCTGTTTTGACCAGGTGCGTCAACTCGTCGCGCAAGCGCCGGTAGCCTTTCGGGGTGATGTAATTCTTCAGGCCTTGTGGCAGGGCTGTGGCTGTGTCTTCCCCGTCATCATCAAAATCCGAATCATTTTCCTTGGTGAATGCCTTGTTCATGTCATTTCTCGTGATTTACCCGACTGGACAGCCTTTGCAGAAGTGTGCAGGATACAGGAAGTTGTCCATTTCCTTGTTTATCACACCTTCAGACCACCCTCAATGATGACTGACCAGGAAGCGCCGATCATTATCGTAGTCGATGACAGCGAGGACGACTTTCTATTGATCAAACGTCAGCTTGTGAAAACCTGGCAAACAGCCACGGTTCGCCACGCCCACTGCGAGAACTCGTTGCGCGAAGCGCTGAACGAGCTGGAACCGGACGTGGTGATTTGCGATTACTCGATGCCCCAGTTAACCCATGACCAAACCATCAAGCTGGTGAGCGATCGGAGACCGGATACGCCCGTGATTCTGCTGTCAGGACTCGCCTCGGATGCGTTGGGGGTTCAAGCCATGCAGGCCGGCGTGCGGGATTATGTTGAAAAGTCGAAACTTGAACGCCTGATGCCCGCTGTGCGCCGCGAAATTCACACCCATCGGCTGCACCGCGACAAGCTGCTCTTGGAACAGGCACATCGGCGCGCGGTCTACTTTGATACGTCTACGGGGTTTCTAAACCGGCAGGGATTGGTCAAGACCTTGTCGGGCGTGCGTGAAAAGACGGGTGAAACCATGTCGCTTTGCCTGCTCAGCATCAATGTGTCGCGCAACCAGGCACGGCGACCGGAAGTGGATCGCCGGGTTCGGCGCAATATGCTGGAAAAGATAATCAACCGCTTGAAGGACACTTTTCGGCAGGATATTTTGTGCCGCTGGTCCGACAACGTGTTCGTGGTGATCACCACCAAGCTGGATTGGTCTGGCTCGCGCTTTGACATCACAGAGGCGCTGTGTGGCATTGAGGCGGAGTTGAACCGTCCCTTTCAGGTGGACAACATTGCAGTACGCCCCAATATGCGGTTGGGTCTTGCCAGGCCGGGCCTGCACGGCGAGCATGCGGCGGAACTGGTGACACATGCCCAATCGGTGGCCAGTGTGATTGAGTTCGATAACCTGGAACTGTTCAATGTGCTGGACGACGAGGTGCATGACCTGGCCCGGCGCAGAAAAACCATTGAGCTGGGCTTGGCCAAAGGGATTGAGAACAACGAACTTGTGCTGGACTTTCAACCCATTGAGGATTTGAAAACAGGACGAATTTGCGGTGTAGAAGCCTTGGTACGCTGGACGCATCCCGAGTTGGGACGAATCATGCCTTGCGAATTCATCGGAGTGGCAGAGGATTCAGGGTTGATCGATGCCTTGGGTGAATGGGTGATTGAATCGAGCAGCAGGAAATTGCTGGAGTTGCACGCACAAGGCCACATGATGTGGTGTGCCGTGAATTGCGCTGCAGGGCAGTTGCTCAACCCTGACTTTCCTTCGCGGGCCGATCAGATCATCCGCGCAGCAGGTCTTGATCCAAAATGGATCGAGTTTGAGGTCACGGAATCCGCTGCAATCGATGACATGTCGAGAACCATCGACGCTTTGAAAAAACTGAAAGCCAATGGTTCTCAGATTGCGATGGATGATTTTGGTACGGGCTATGCCTCGCTGAATTACCTGCGGCAACTGCCAGTGGATGTGCTGAAAATCGACAAGAGTTTTGTCATGGATTTGTTGGAAGACAAAAACAGCCACATGATTGTAAAGGCGGTGATTGACCTTGCACACGCCCTGGGACTTACTGTGCATGCCGAGGGCATTGAGACGGCAGCGCAGCGGGAAAGCCTGTTACAAATGGGCTGTGACCGCTTGCAAGGCTACTGGTTTTCAAAACCAATGGACCTGCAAGCCTTGCTAGGCTGGCTGAAACAGGCGCCAGCCCTTCCCTTAAATGCGGACCGCTGAACGGCCACCAATTTTGGACAAATGTTCCAGCAGGCGCTTGGCGATCTGATTCAAAGCAACCACTTCATCGGCAGCGCCAAGGGCAATTGCTTCACGCGGCATGCCAAACACAACCGAACTGGCCTCGTCCTGACAAATGTTGTAGGCCCCGGCTTTTTTCATGTCGGCCATGGCCTGCGCGCCGTCTTTTCCCATACCTGTCAGCATGATGCCCACAATGTTCCGGGGCGACACTTCCTGCCCCGACTTGAACAACACTTCAACGGAGGGGCGGTGACGGTTCACGGGCTCTGAATCCGACAACTGGCAAATGTAATTGGCGCCGTTTCGGCCCAGCATGAGGTGTTTGTCACCCGGTGCAATGTAAGCGTGCCCGGGCAAAATACGTTCGCCATGCGTGGCTTCCTTGACCGTGATGTCGCAGACCTGATTCAAACGGTCTGCAAAACTTTTGGTAAATCCTGCTGGCATGTGTTGCGTAATCAGGATGGCTGGGCTGTCTTTGGGCAATTGTTCAAGAATGATGCGAAGTGCTTCAGTGCCACCGGTTGAAGAACCGATCAACACCAGTTTTTCCGTAGCTGCAAAGCGATTGCCCAAGGCGTTGTTCACGGGCAACGCTTTGCCCGCCTGTGCAGGCACCACAAGCCCTGTAACGGGATCCATCTGCGAGCTGACATTACCAGCCGCTGGCTTGGCCGGCAGGCGGTTCAAACGATAACGGGCTGCATGGGCTGCGCGAATTTTGTCGGTGATCTCGTTGGCATAATCAATCATGCCCTGGCTGATGTCCAGTTTGGGTTTGGTCACAAAATCCACAGCACCAAGTTCCAGTGCGCGGAAAGTGACATCAGTGCCACGCTCGGTCAAGGTAGAGACCATGAGCACTGGCGTTGGGCGCAGGCGCATGATTTTTTCAAGAAACTCGATGCCGTCCATTTTTGGCATTTCAATGTCCAGGGTAATGACATCGGGATTGAATTTCTTGATTTGATCACGGGCAATAAACGGATCTGGCGCTGTGGCGATGGTTTCCATGTCTTGCTGTGAGTTGATTATCTTGCTCATCAGGTTTCTGATCAGTGCCGAGTCGTCCACTACCAATACTTTGATCTTGTTCATTTCAAGGGGCCTCAGAAAAATACAATGTCGCCATTGACCGGGTCTTTGTTGAGTTTGTCGCAATAACGTTGTTCTTGATTCAATGCGGCTGAATTGGCGCTCGCCACTCGCTCCACGCGCACTGCGCTGGTCTGGGTGTTAAAGCGAATTCGACGGCTGTGTGGCCCGCCAAGGTCTGATGCCACGACCTTGATTTTGTCTTTGTATAAAAAGTTGATTACGAATTCTGCGTTGCGCTGCCCGATGTGCTGGGTGTTCAAGGCGCCCGTGATATTGGCACCACCAAACACTTTGGCCACCAGGTGTTCGCGCCTTGCACCCATGGTCAGCAGGTCGTTGATCAGACATTCCATGGAGTAAAGGCCATAAAGCAGGGATTTGGTTTTGTCACTGGGGCCATGGTTGTCCGATGGCGAGTCGGGCAACATGAAATGGTTCAGGCCCCCAACGCGCCGGCGGCTGTCCCACAAACAGGCTGACACACAAGAACCAAGCAAGGTCGAGATCTGTGCGGGGCCCCAGGAGACATAATATTCTCCGGGCATGACGATCTTGTTCACCAGCGGCAGCGGTGGTTTGACTAGGGGTTGAGGGCTCATGAGTCCTGTGGTCATGCGGTGATGATGTGTTGCTGATTTTCACCGCTGGGGCCAGTCTTGGCGGCTTTGTCGGTGTTGACGGTGTAAACGGTCTTGCCACGCAGGCTGAAGTAATCACGGGCCATGGCAAAGTTTTCAGAGTGACCTGCATACAAAAGGCCATTGGGATTCATCAATGGGGCAAAACGTTTGAGGATCTGCATTTGCACGTCCTTTTCAAAATAGATCATGACGTTGCGACAAAAGATTGCGTCAAACCCTGGGCGCAGTGACCACACACTGTCCATCAGGTTGAGCTTCCGAAAGGTCAACAAAGCTTGCACTTCAGGGCGCACACGGATGAGGCCTTCACTTTCGCCTTTGCCCTTGAGGAAATACTTGCGCAGGATGTCGTCAGGAATCTTGTCGACCTGGTCCATGCGATACACACCTTTTTTGGCGTGATCCAGTACCTTGGTGTCAATGTCGGTGGCAAGAATACGCACGGGTGGCGTCATGCTGTTGAAGGCCTCCATGGCGGTGATGGCCATGGTGTAGGGTTCTTCCCCCGTCGAGGCTGCGCTGCACCACAGGTCAATCCGTGAGCTGCGTGACAGCGACTGCAACTGCTTTTTCAGCAAATCGAAGTGATGCGCCTCGCGATAAAAGGAAGTCAGGTTGGTGGTGAGCGAATTGGTGAACTGCTCCCATTCAGGGCTGCCCGGATTGGACTCCAATGCATCGAGGTAACTGGAGAACTTGTTGTGATTACAGGCGCGCAATCGACGGGCCAGTCGGCTGTAGACCATGCTTTGCTTGCTGGGAGCCAATGAAATACCAGCTATTTTAAGAATCAACGCACGCACTCTTGAAAAGTCTTTGTCGTTGAATTCAAATTCGCGGTCACTGTTGTCATCATTGATCAATGTCCGGTTCACTGTGGCGGCAGCTTGCGTCGCACCAGCTACCAGGCTGTTGTTCAAGGAGACTCTGGAAAATTCAAATTTCTGATCAGGTTTGTTCATCAAGGGCCTTTGTCGCAGGGGGTACACAATTAGGTAGGTGGCCCTGTGCGTGTGAGTTCTATACCTTGTCATGTTCCGATAAGATGGATGAAATCATGCAAGGATTAAAACCTTGAAAGGGCGTTATCTCTCGCTTTGATATTGGCTCAACAGGACATCTGCAAAAAGTGAATAAACAATGAGTGATACCAAGGGACTCCCCCCATCATTGCTTGACCTTAGTCAGTACTCGGACGATGGTTTGAAAGTGCTGGTGGTTGAGGACAATGATTCAGACTTTGAGTTGATGTGTTACCGCCTGAAACAGGGCGGCCTAAAATACAAAGCCACGCGGGTGGACAGGATAGAGGATTTGCGCAATTGCCTGGAACACGAAGAATGGCAAGTGGTCATTTCTGACCACAACCTGCCAGGCTTTGGCTCTGAGGAAGCGTTGCGAATTGTTCGAGATTCCGGTCTCGATATCCCGTTTATTATCGTGTCGGGCAGCATCGGGGAACATGTGGCCGTTGAAGCCATGCGCGCCGGGGCTGATGATTACCTGATGAAAGACAAAATGGCCCGCCTGGTACCTGCCATTGAAAGGTCGCTTCGTGCAGCGAATGAACGCCGCAGTCTGGCTGCGGCCGAGCAGGCACAAAGAGAGTCTGAACGGCGTTTCGCAGCGATTGCCGAAAACATTCCCGGTATTATTTTCCAGATGCATTCGGGGCCAACATTGCCCCGCCCCACGGTGCCATTTGTCAGCGAAGGGGTCATTCGCCTGTTTGGTGTTCCACCCCGACTTTTTCTTGAGAATCCGAATTACTTTTTCGAGCAGTTTGCAGAAGACGATGCAGCCAGTCTTTTCGAGATGCTACTGGAGCCCCCACAGGCAGACGCACACCTGACCTGGGAAGGACGCCTGAAACCCCACGGGAAGTACTCAGAACGCTGGGTCTTGATGAATGCGGAAGCCAAGGCCCGAGGCAATATATTTGTCTGGGATGGCGTGTTGCTGGATATTTCTGACCGCAAGGAAGCTGAAAATCATTTGATGAATGCCCAGATAGAACTGAGGCGAGTGACCAGTGAATTCGAGAAGCGGCGCGAACAGGAACGCGGTGCAATTGCCCGTGAGATTCACGATGACATGGGCGGTTCGCTCACCAAGCTGAAAGCGGATGTGGCATGGCTGAACAAGAATTTGATTTTGAATACACCAGCCACGGAAAAGCTGGACGACATGCTGGAGTTGATTGAACACTTGCTGGCCAGCAGCCAGCGGATTGCCAAAGACCTGCGCCCAGGTATTCTGGATTATGGCTTGATCCCCGCACTGGACTGGCAGATGAAAGATTTTCAGAAGCGCACGCAAATTCAGGGGGAGTTTCAGAGTAATGTTGAAGAGCTGCAACTGGATCCAGAGTTGAGCACAGCCTTGTTTCGCATACTGCAGGAGGCTTTGACCAATATTGTTAAACATGCACAAGCTACCCGGGTTGATGTAGAGTTGTTTGTCACGGAAAATGAATTATCGTTAGAGGTTCGTGACAATGGCCGCGGCATAGAGAATGCCGACAAATTAAAAGACACATCATTCGGCCTTAGAGGCATGCAGGAGCGGGTTGCCGCTTTTGACGGCTGGGTCGATGTCAGTGGATCGATGGGATCAGGAACCACGGTCATGGTTTCAATACCAAGAAGCAACCAGACAAACGAGGCAAAAAATGATTAAGGTATTGCTGGCAGATGACCACGCATTGCTTCGGGGCAGCTTGAAGCAGTTGCTTGACGAAACGGGCTTTGTACAAGTGGTGGCACAGGCCGGGGAGTATTCCGAGATCATGAAAGCCATGACAGCACACCCTGTGGATGTGGCCATTCTGGACATCTCCATGCCCGGCAAGAACGGTGTGGACATCGTAAAAATCCTGAAGGACAAGTACCCTGCCCTGAAAATCCTTATGCTGTCGATGCACCCGGAAGACCAATATGCGGTGCGTTGTCTGAAGGCTGGCGCGTCAGGCTACCTGACCAAAAATACCGCACCCGAAAAATTGGTCGATGCAATCCAGGTAATTGCAGCGGGAAGAAAATACATCACGGCGGAACTGGCCGAATCGCTGGCCAGCCATTTGACTGAAAACTCTGAAAAACCGCTCCACGCCACGCTGAGCGACCGCGAATTCCAGACAATTCGCATGATTGCGGCGGGAAAGAAACTGAGTGAAATTGCGGATGAATTGTCGTTGAGCCCGAAAACAGTGAGCGTCTACAGGGCAAGGATTCTGGAAAAAATGCGCATGAAAACCAATGGTGAGCTGACGCGCTATGCATTGGAAAATGGGTTGATTTAGCTGGGTTTTTGTCATCGGTGCAGGCTGGTTAGCTGAACTAGACTTGCAGGTGTCGCCACTGCAGATTGGTTTTCTGAACTGGATTTGCAATGTCGCCACTGCCCGAAAACTTGCCATTTCGCCTTTGCGCTTGTGCCTCACTAAGCCAGCCCCGACAAAACAAATGGTCGGGTACTGGCTTTCGCTTCGCGACCGATCGACACTACACACAAAGCCGGCAAGTTTTCTGACTGGGCAGCGCGCGAACACTTGCAAATCCAGTTCCTTAACCACCTGCGCGACTTTTCAGCAGCCCGATTCAACCACCGCCTGCGACAACGCACACCGTTGAGTTAAATCACCACCTACACGCGCCACTGTGCAGCGCTCAGCTCAACCACCGTGCGTGAGAAAAGACCAACAGCAAACCAGCTCATTTTCGAAATGTCGATCAACTGCGAAAGGCTAGCTGGAAAGACTCGAACAGGACGAACAGTTCTGCTGTTTAGCGCAGAAAAACCGGTTGGGGAAATGGTTGACTTAGCAGTGAGTTTGCTCAGCCTGGTGGAGCAGAAAAATTGGCAGGTGGCTGGCTGACACAGCATGAGCTACTCAACTTGGCGAACTCAGAAAAACAGGCTGGGAGGAAGGCTTTCCACAGCGGTGGGTTTGATCAACTTTCGCACTTCAGGAAAATTGCCCCGTTTGAACAAGGCTTCATTGATCGCCCACAGGCGACGCCTCAGACCGACCGTTTGTTTTGTCGGGCTGAGGCGAAATGAAAGCCTTGCTTCAAAAAGGGACCAGCGATTTTCTGTGCGGAAGTGAGCAGCCCATGGTGTGGAAAGCCTTAAATCACCAAGCCAGATTTTCCGAAAAAAGCTGGGCAGACCACGCAGGGTAAACCAAATAAGCCGGGCCTGCTTTCACACGAAAGCTGAGCAACCTACGCCGGGTAAGCCAAAGCCGTTTAGCTGATGAAGTTGAACAGCGTCAATTTCGACGTACTGGCAAAACTCTGCTGCGCCGCCTGAAGCTGCAATTGGCCCTGCGACAGCTCGCTGATGGCCTTGGCATAATCCAGCCCCACCGCCTCGCCTGCAACACGTTCAAGCTCCAGCTGCGCCGCCTGGTTGATCTGCTGCAGTGTTTCCACTTCACGCAGACGCACACCCACTTTGGTTCGTGAAATTTGCACCTGATCAAACACATTGTCCAGTTGCGCACCCTTGGCATTGAATGCTTTCAGGTAAGTGTCTTGTGGTGTAGCGCCCTCTTGCCCATTCGGATAAGCCGGGTTGCGCAACAAGGCCACAGCATCGCGCAAAATGGCAAATGCATCTTCATTGGTATCGGGGTCAACAAATGCATCTTGCCCGGTAATATTCAAGTTGACGAAACGGCCGCTGGCGACCTGAATTTCCCGACCGGTTACGGCTTCGGCCGCGCCTACAGTGGTGGTTTCAAGGAAAGTACCAGTGACTGCGCCACCGGGCGTCTGAAACGGCTCCTGATCTTGAAAGGTACCGGAGAACATGTAATAGCCATTGGCATCGGTGCGATTGGCAATGCCGCGCAGTTCTTCCATGCGGCCTTCAATATCCTGCGCAATGATCTCGCGATCAGCACGGCTGAGCGCGGCATTGCCGGCCTGCATGAAGGCTTCCTTCAGGGACACCATGATGTCTGAACCAGACTGCAAGGCTACATCCATTTGCCCCAACTGGTTGTTGATGTACGTGATATTGCTTTGATAGCTGTCAATCGTTTTGACACCTGCTTTCGCACCCAGCGCCACTGACATGGCCAAGGGGTCATCAGAAGGTTTGAGCACGCGCTGTCCGGTGGCCAATTGCCCCTGGATGTTGACCAGATCAGTCTGCTGCCTACTCATGCGGTCAGTGCTGAGCTTGAAATACTGATTGGTACTGATTCTGCCGATTGCCATAATTTTTCCTTGAAATCTGATCAGAACATTTGAAGAATTTGATCAAACAATTCTTTGGACAGGGAAATAACGCGTCCGGAAGCCTGATAAGCCTGCTGAAACTTGATCAGGTTCGCTGCTTCTTCATCCATGTTCACGCCCTGCAGGGCATCACGCGAATCAGCCACCTGATTCAATACCGTTTCACGGGATTCGGCTGCCATGTTGAATTCACGCGCCTTGTTGCCCACGCGGCTGACCAACTGGTTGAATCCATCTGAAATGGAAACGCCTGCGGAGTTGTTCGATTGAAAAAGGGTGCGCGAATTCTGCAAGGCAGCAATGTCCAGAATATTCTCATTGTTACCAATGCTTGGGTTTGTTGCCGAGGACGCCGCCACTTCCGAAGGCCGATCAATGGCGGTGCGCATGTTCAATGCAGCTTCACGAACAGGCATCAAAATGAAGCGGTCGCCTTCCTGCGGGGCTGCATTGTCGAGCTGGAAACTCAACAAAGGCGCACCGGCGGGATCTCGAATTTCATAGTAATCACCACCCGGATCAGCCACAAAGTTGGCGGGTAGGAAAGCCGCATCGGAACCGGCTTCGCGGTAACGGGGCACACCACCTACAATTTGAACTTCATATTCCGCTGCGCTGAGTTTGGACAAGTCCAGACCCCGAATGCTGATCTCGGTTGGGTTGGTGGTGCTGTTGTTGACGTTGGGAACCACGCGTGAAATGTCATCGACAAAACTGCCGCTGCTTCCAAAACTGAACAAAGCATTACCGGGGTTACCGTTCAGGTCAACACCCGCCGTCTGGATGTCGTTCACGGCCTGGCCTACACGTGCGGCCAGCAAACCAATTGTGTTCTGGTATTCGGTCAGTTCGTCCTGACGAAAACTCAAAAAACCAGCCAGTGCGCCGTTACCCAAACTGTCCGCATCAAAGGCCAGCAGCCTTTCCTGACCGTTGACCTGGGTGGACATGCCCACCAGTAAGTTCTGCGGGTCTTGTGGATCAACCTGTGTTTGCACCTTGAATTGTGTGGGCCCCACCACCAGCGACTGGCCATTCGCCAGAAAAAGGTTGGTAGAACCATCGGCCATGTCCACACGCGTGGTTTGTACCTGTTCAGACAACTGAAGAATCAGTTTGTCGCGGCGGTCCATCAAGTCGTTGGGCGGCCCGCCGTTGGACGTTTGATTCAGCGCGGTGACGATCTGGTTGTTCAGGGATGCAATTTGAGAAGTGGCATTGTTCAGTTGCTCAACTGTGTCACGCACCTTCAGGTTGGTGGCACCGCGCAGTTCGTCCATCACGGTGTTCAAACCATTGAACCGGGAGGCCAGTGTTTCCGAAGAGGAAAGAAAGTTCTGTCGCGCAGCCAGATCAGCCGGGTTGGTGGTCAGTGTTTGGGCGGCACCAAAAAAGATGCTCAGCGCACTCGACAAACCTGAGGCATCGTCTGCAACCATGGCATCCACGCGCGCAATTTGCTGCGATTTGGCCTGAAAGAAGGCTGCGTCGGACGTGGCTTTCTGCTCTTGCGAATTGACGAAGTCCGAATAAACACGCTGCACCGAAGCAATGCTGACGCCTTGGCCGATAAAACCAATGTCGCTGCCTGTTGAGGGGCGCGACTGCTGGATCACCTGCTGGCGGTTAAAGCCAACCGTGTTGCTGTTTGCAATGTTGTGCGATGTGGTGGATAGCCCAGCACGGGCCGCATTGAGGCCACTGAGCGCAATTCCGTAGACCGAGTTCGACATAATTCAGGATCCTTTGGTGTCTTGAACGATTTAACGGTCAGCTTTCGGGAAAGTTGAGGGCAGGTCTTTTTTCACCTGCCCCGGCGGAAAGATTGTTTGCTCGCCTGCCGTGCCCGCACCCGCTTTCAGTTGCCTGGCAATTTCACTCGCCAGGCCCAAACCCTTGCCTGAAAGTTTCTGGACCAGTTCCTGGTCGTACATGCCTTGGTAAGTCTTGGTGCTGGAATCGGTGAACAAGCCGCCTTCGGGTGTGGCGTCGCGCATGCTTTTCAAGGCCATCTGCAGGAATATCGATTCAAACTGAACGGCAACCTTGTCTACAGCGGCATTGAATTCCTCGCTGCCCTTTTCGGCACGGGCTCCTCGCTTGAGGCCTTCCAGGCTGCGAGAGTCCATGGACAACATTTGCTGGGTATCAACCGGTTTGTTCGACAAGGGGCTCATGATCAGATCACCTCAAGTTCGGCTTTCAGACTGCCTGCTGTTTGCATGGCTTGCAGAATGGAAATCAGATCGCTGGGGGTTGCACCCAAAGCATTCAATGCCTTGACCACGTCTGACAACTGGGCTGCACCCTTGATTTCGATCAACTCGCCACCCGATTCGGAGATCTGGATATCGGCCTGCTCAGCCACCACGGTTTGACCTTGCGAAAATGGCGCAGGCTGTGAGATGACTGGGGTGGATGTAATTTTTACTGTCAAATTGCCGTGTGCCACGGCACAGCTTTCAAGCATGACAGCCTGATTCATGACCACAGAACCTGTGCGCGCATTCACGATGACCTTGGCAGTGCCCACAGACTTGTTGATGCTCAATTCCTGTACTCGGGATAAAAACGCAACGCGATCATTCGGATTGGACGGCGCGCGTACCTTGATGATTCGACCATCCAGTGCCTGCGCTACATTGGGCCCCATGCTGGCGTTGATGGCTTCGGCCACACGAATGGAATTGGAAAAATCGGTGCTGTTCAATTCGAGCTGAAGGGTTTCACCCAACAGGAACGGAGAAGCTACAGGACGCTCAACGAGCGCACCGGCAGGAATGCGGCCCGCTGACAAATGATTGATGACGGTTTTGGAACCGCCCGCCGACGCACCAGCACCGCCAACAATCAGTTGACCCTGGGCCAAAGCGTAAACCTGTCCATCCGCACCCTTCAGGGGGGTCATGAGCAACATGCCGCCACGCAGGCTTTTTGCATTGCCGATGGAAGACACCGTGACATCAATGGCTTGGCCGGGCTGCACAAAGGCAGGCAGGTTGGCCGTCACCATGACAGAAGCCACGTTTTTCAGTTGCATGTTGGCGCCAGGTGGCAAGGTAATGCCCGATTGCTGCAACATGGCCACAATGCTTTGGCTTGTGAACGGGGTTTGGGTGGTTTGGTCGCCCGTGCCATCCAGGCCAATCACGATGCCGTAGCCGTAAACCGGGTTGGAGCGAACGCCTGACACCGTGGTCAGATCACGAATACGGGTTTGTGCCTCGGCTTGCGTACCGAAGACCATCACGGCGGCTGCTGTAAGCGCCAGCACGATCACTTTGATGACCCGGTCTTTCAATTCAGCAAAAGAAATGCGTTTCATGTTGTGTGCCCAGTCAGAAAGGGAGTACGGTCAGGAAAAAGCGGCTCAACCAGCCCATGGTGGTGGCTGAGTCAATAGCGCCTTTTCCGCGGTATTCAATACGGGCATCTGCCACCTTGGTGCTGGGCACCACATTCCCGGGAAGAATCGTGATCGGATTGACCACGCCGCTGAATTTCAAGTATTCAACATCGCGGTTGGTGCCAATCTGCTTTTCTCCAACCACCTGCAGGTTGCCGTTGGGTAACACACCCGCCACACTGACAGTGATGGTGCCAGTCAGGTTATTGGCTGCTTTACTTTCACCTTGGCCAGAAAAATCTTTTTCGCTACTGGCATTGGCACTAAGGGCTTTCAAGTCGCGGTTCCCAAAAAAGCCCTGAATCAGGGGTACATCAATGCTGGCCGAGTCGCTGCGTGACGCATTCATGGAGTTGGTTTGCGCTGCGTTGATCTGCTCCAGAATCTGAATGGTTAGCGTGTCGCCCACAAAGCGGGCGCGCTGGTCTTCAAATAAGGGGCGATAGGTGGCAGTGCTGTACAGGCTGCCAGTGGGCATACCCTGTTGGGCAGGCATGGGAGCCGCCTGTTGCACAGTTGTTTTTTCAGGCATGTCAACTTTCGGTGCGAAAGTTGAACAAGCCCCTAAAGTTATCGAAAACGCTGCCGTTAAGCTTATGAGGGTCAATCTTTTCATGCCATACACTCCATCAGAACACGTTCAGTGTGCCCGACGCTTTAAAAATCAAAGCTGCGATAAGCGCTGTAACATCTGGTCTGATGTGGAGATTGCCTTGGAGTTGATTTCGTACGCACGCTGGGCCTGAATCAAGCCAACCAGCTCTTCCACCACGTTGACGTTCGATGTTTCCACAAAGCCTTGGGAAACAAAGCCCACGCCGTTGGTACCTGCCACTGCCTGGGTGGGTGCGCCTGAAGCAGCTGTTTCTGAGTACAGGTTTTGACCCATGCTGAACAAGCCGGCCGGATTCACAAAGCTGGCCAGCTGGATTTGCCCCAGCTCCTGGGGTTGAACCTGACCTTGAACTACGGCTGACACCACGCCACTTTGAGAAATCGAAATTTCCTGAACACCTTGGGGAACCGTGACCGGGCCAAGAATTGGGTAGCCGTTTGAAGTAACCAGGGTACCCGCAGAATCAATTTGAATGCTGCCGTCGCGGGTGTAGCTGGTGGTGCCGTCAGGCATTTGAACCTGGAAGAAACCCTGACCATTGATGGCCACATCCAGCGTGTTGCCGGTTTGCTGCAAGTTGCCTTGCGCAAAATTTCGCACAGTTGACACGGGCTTTACACCGGTACCGATCTGCAAGCCGGAAGGCACCTGGGTTTGCTCGGTGGTTTGGGCACCGGGCTGGCGAAGGGTTTGGTACAACAAATCCTCGAACACCGCACGTGAGCGCTTGAAGCCATTGGTGGCTGTGTTGGCCAGGTTGTTTGAAATCACGTCGAGCTGGGTTTGCTGGGCGTCGAGACCTGTTTTTGCAATCCACAAAGAACGCATCATGGTGGTGTATCTCCTTAGTTCATGCCAAACAGGCTGTTGGCGGCCTGGCCGTTTTCCTTGGCCGTGCTGATCATTTTCATTTGGGTTTCATACTGGCGGGCGGCACTGATCATTTGCACCATCATGTCGACCGCATTCACGTTGCTGGATTCGATAAAACCTCCGGCAATGCGTACATTTGGATCCACGTCAGCCGGATCACCATTGGCGGCACGAAAAAGACCGTCATCGCCACGGTTGATTTGTCCTTCGGGAATGTTCACGAGTTTCAGCTTTCCAAGCTGAACCACATTGGTGTCACCAGCCAAGGGAATGGCAGACACAGAACCATCGCCTTCAAAGGACAATCGGTGATCGGGCGGCACATTGATCGGGCCGTTGGTGCCAATCACGGAATACCCTTCCTGGGTCACCAGATTGCCGGTTCCGTCCAGTTGAAAGGAACCGTTGCGGGTATACGCTTCGTTGCCTTTCGCGTCGTTGACTGCAAACCAGCCTTCGCCCTGAACGGCCACGTCCATTTCCCGACCAGTGGACTGGATTTGCCCTGGCGTGGTGTCGAAGCCAATGCTGGTTTCCACCGCAAAGCTTCGGGAACCACTGCCCTCGCCAGTTACCGGGGCACTTTGAAATGCCATGAGTTGTTGCCGAAAACCGGGTGTGTTCACGTTGGCCAGGTTGTTGGCAATGTTCTCTTGGCGAGACATTGTGCCTTTGGCGGCTTGGGCTGCCAGGAAAATCAGTTTGTCCATTCTGTTGCGTCCGCTTCAGCTCAGTTCAATTCAACTCAGTTCAGAAAATTACCGAAGGTTGGTAATGGTCTGGAAAATCGAGTCCTGGGTCTTGATGGTTTGTGAGTTGGCCTGATAGACGCGCTGTGCGGAAATCATGGCGACCAGCTCTGCCGTCAAGTCAATGTTCGATTCTTCGAGTGCGCCCGACTGGATGATGCCGAACGCAGTGTCTTCGCTGAGCGACACCAGCTCAGGCCCCGATGAGTTAGTGGCCAACCAGCCGTTTGAGCCAACAGGTTGGAGACCTTCCGGATTCGGGAAACGATACAAGCCGACCTGGGCGTGCTTTACCAACTGGCCGTTGGCGTAGCTGATGGTCAACATGCCGTCAGCACCGACATCAAAGCCTGCAAATGGTGAGGACTCAAAGCCATCCTGTCCCAGGTTTTGCACCACGAACGAACTGCCGTACTGGGTGGTGTTGGTCATGTCGAATGTGAACTGGTTAGGCGCCACACCGGTTGAAGAAAATGGCACACCGCTGGCGGTGACAAAACGGGACATGTCAACCGTCAGATTGGCGTTTGCAGGAGTAACCAACAGGCCATCGACACCATATTCCAGAGAGGCTGCCGTGGATTGCGCAGGGGCCGTAGTCACAGCGACCGGCGCGGTGCCAATGTCCACCTGTGTGCCATCTACAGTGGCGAACACGGACCAGTCATTGGACGATTCCTTTCGCATGTAGATGGCCATGATGTGCGCGCCACCCAGCTCGTCGTACACCGTCATGGAGGTGGAGTTGTTGA
This sequence comes from Burkholderiales bacterium, assembly GCA_027484315.1. Taxonomy (GTDB): domain Bacteria; phylum Pseudomonadota; class Gammaproteobacteria; order Burkholderiales; family Burkholderiaceae_B; genus Limnobacter. The sequence continues at coordinate 31,463 of JAIXTE010000087.1, forward strand.
AAGTATTCAGATTGCCCGGATCAAAAGTCAACGCTGGGTCAATCGCTGTAGCGCGTGCATCCAGGTTCAATTCGAGATTGCCGGCACGGGTTGCAGCCGGAGGAATGTTGCCACGCGGCACGGTGATGGATTGCGCAACATCCGACGGGCGACCCGTGGTGGAGTCAATTGGAAAACCCTGAAGCCTGTCACCGCTGGAGTTCACGATCACGCCTTCATTGTTCAAGCCCATCTGGCCGTTGCGGGTGTAAATGTTGTCTCCGTTGGCTGCCTGTACCTTGAAAAAACCGGTGCCACTAATGGCCAAATCCAGGGGGTTGCCTGTCACATTGATGTTGCCTTGCTTGAAGTTCTGCGTGACTGCGGCCAGGCTGGTACCCAATCCAATGCCGTTGGTGGAACGCGCACCGTTGAAGGCGCGGGCAAACACGTCTGAGAACTCCGCTTCAGAGCCCTTGAAACCGACGACGCTGGCGTTGGAGACGTTGTTGGCAATCACCTCCAGCCCACGTTGTGCCGCGTTCAAACCACTCAAGCCTTGCTGAAAACTTCCACCTGCTGAAAAAGCCATGTTTGACTCCTTGAAAAATCTTTGAATTAGAAAACCTGCTTGATGTCAGCGAAGGAGACTTCGCCACCATTGCTGGTCAAAAGTTTGGTGCCTTCAGCGCCTGCATTGCGCACGCCCTGAACCACGGACAGGGTCAGCGGTGTCACGCTGGCGTCCTTGCCTGCGGCCTTGGCCTCAATCTCGAATTTGTAATTTCCTGCAGGCAGCGTGCTGCCGTCATCGCTTTTGCCGTCCCACTGAAATTCGTGTGTGCCTTTGGCTTGAGCACCCAGGTTGATGGTGCGAACCACGTTGGCACCCGCATCCAGAACCTTCACATTCAACACGTCTGCGCTTTGGTCCAACTGCATCGAACCCACGGCTTTGCCATCGGTGAGCTTCAGGTCATTGCCCTTGGTCAGTACAGCACGACCCAGCATGCTGGTGGCCTGCACGGTCTGGTTGGCATTGATGGAACTGGCCATACCTTCCATGGTGGCGTTCAAGTTGTTGATACCGGTTACGGTATTCAGCTGCGCCATCTGGCTGGTGACCTGGGCGTTGTCCATCGGGGCCAGTGGATCCTGGTTTTTCAGTTGGGCAACCAACAGAGACATGAAACGTTCCTGAATGGCTTCAGGACTGTTCTCTTCAGCTTTTTTCTTGGTAGCGGCAGTGCCAGTGTTGTTGCCCAGCGCGGAAGTTACATCAATAGCCATTTTTCATTTCTCCTTACTGGTTGCCCATGTTCAGTGTTTTCAGCATCAGCTGTTTGGCGGTGTTCATCACTTCTGCATTGGTTTGATAGCTGCGCGATGCCGCAAGCATGTCCACCATTTCCTCAACCGCATTCACGTTCGGCATGTAGACGTAACCGTCTTCATCGGCCATGGGGTGCTTGGGGTCGAACATCTTTTTTGCTTCGGTTTTGTCTTCAACAATGTCCTTGACCTGCACGTTCTCCGCCAAGGCGGCCTTGCCAGGTGCAGCCTTTTGAAGCACCGCTTCAAACACGACTTTGCGAGCCTGATAAACCTCGTTGGGTTTGGCAGCAGCCGTGTCGACGTTGGCCAGGTTGCTGGCCACCGTATTCAGGCGCGTGGTTTGCGCCTGCATCGCGCCACCGGCCAACTTGAAGGAATTGAATAGCGACATGTTTGCTCCCTAAGCCTTGTTGGTTGCTTTATTGATTACCTGAGCCCATGGCCTGCTTCAAGGTCGAGATTCGACCATTGATTGCGCGCAAGGCGGCTTCGTATTTCACGGTGTTTTCTGCAAAGGCGGCGCGCTCACGCTCAATATCAACCGAGTTGCCATCAATGGCTGCGTTGTTGCCCCGGCGAAACTGGAGCATTTCTGCAGTACTTTGGCCTGCGTTGCCTTTGCCTGTAATGTGTCCCTTGTGGGTCACTGCCAAGGCGCCAGCCCCATTACCAAGGCTGGGGTTTGCGGGTGTGCCCATGGGACCTTTCTCACCAGTAGCGGCTTTCAAGGCGTCTTCAAACTTGAAGTCGATCGCCTTGTAATTGGGTGTATCCACATTGGAGATGTTGGAAGTCAATACCTCTTGCCGACGCGCTCTGAGCTTCAGGGCCTCGGCAGAGAACTGCATTGAATCGGTCAGTTTGTCCAACATCTTTTGAATCCTTCATACACGGATGGATGAGAAGATTATTGAATTGACGAGACCGAATCAAAGAGGAGATAAAGCGGGTAAAGGGCGTTCTTTTCCCGCTTAGTGGATGCACGCGCCCAGCCTACGATGGCAACATCGAAGCGAACCTGATCCTTTTGTTCACATTTACGGCAACTGCACCGAAAACTTAAATGAATTTTCACACTGTCCTGAATTCATCATCAAAACGCCAGTTTGGCAACAGGCTGGCCGCTGCGCTGCTATGCGCCAGTGGCTTGACCGGCGCTTTGGCACAGGCCGATGAGTCCAGGTGGGTGACAGAAACCCGATTGAGTGAACTGGTCGACCCGGCCTTGCTGCCCACAGGCGCAAATGTGGATGTTAAATTTGTCAAAGCCGATGAACGAATTGGAAGCCCGAAGTGCCCTGCTGCCCTGTTTGCCAACAGTTCAGGCAACAAGATGTGGGGGCGCACCTTTGTACGCGTGCAATGTGTCGGTTCTGACACGGCCCCGTTTTTCCTGGGTGTGGACGTCAAAGTGTGGGCACCCGTGCTGGTGATCAAGAACATGGTTCAATCGGGTCAAAATGTGAGTGCAGGAGACGTCGAGTTTCGGACCATGGATTTAAGCCAACTGTCGCAGGGCTGGGTCACCGACATGGCTCATCTGGCCAACAAGACAAGCACTCGCCAGTTGTGGCCTGGAACCCTGTTGAAACACGACCACTTGCGTGGTCAGCCGATGGTCAAAAATGGCGATACTGTGAAGGTGGTCATGAGCGGACCCGGGTTTGCGATTGGCGGCACGGCGGTGGCCATGGGTGAAGCCGAACTGGGTGAAGTGGTCAAGATCAAAACTGCCCAGGGGAAGATTTTGCACGGTGTGGCACGCGATGCGCTCGTGGTGGAAGTGAATTTGTAAAGGTGTCAGCCTAAATATAGGAATTCTTTTGGGAATTCGTTAAAGTTAGGTGGACTTGAGCCGTTAAGAAAACATACGAAAACCACTTGGGCTCTGCCAAATGCGGAGGAAATTATGAGTATCAATCGAATCACCCCGGGAAATACACCCCTGGACAAACTGGCCAAACCACAAAGCGGCGGGAAATCTGCGCCTGTGGCGGCTGCTGACCAGGCCACTTCGGAAGGCGCAGTAGCGAAACTTTCTGGCCAGTCCAGCGCGCTGAGTGCTGTAGGTGCCCCGTTCAACGCCGAAAAAGTGGCCGAGATCAAGGATGCCATCAGCAAAGGGGAATTCAAGGTGAATGCCGAGGCGGTTGCCGCCAAGGTCATTGAAAGTGCTCGCGAGTTGCTCGGTCAAAAATAAGACTGATCTGCCCACTCGGGAACGACAACTGGGAATATTGAATATGTCGCATGTTGCTGCAGCAAAGAATTTGTACAACAACCTGGCTTATGAATGTGATACAGCCATGGCGCTGGTGGACATTCTGCTTGAAGAACAGGCTTGCCTGGTCAAAATGGAAACTGGCGCATTGAACAGCCTGGCCACACGCAAGGAAGCGATGATGCTGGACCTGGAAAAGCGCTACCTGGCCAACATTCAGTTGGCGAAGGCTGCCGGTTTTGCACCAGACCTGGATGGGATTGCCTTGTGGGTGGATGTACTTGCAACCGATGAACCCAGGCTGTTGGGCACCTATTCCACACTGCGTTCCACATTGACTCATGCACAGCGCCTGAACAGCACCAACGGTGAACTGGTCACGGAACAGCTGGCTGGTCTTCAGGAACGCATTTCAATTCTGACTGCTGCTGCAGTGGCTGAACAGGTACCTGCAGCCAGCGACACCTACGGGCCCAAGGGCGGCATGGCCCAATCTGCATTGACTGGGGGTGCTATGCCCCGCGCGGTAATTCGTTGATCGTCAACCAATAGGAAACCAGTGCAGAAATTCGACTTAGATACTGATCGAATTGCACTGGTTTGACCGCAAAACTGTTCACACCCAATTCATAAGAACGCTTCACATCGCTGATTTCCCTGGATGACGACAACACCACGATTGGCATGGTTTTGAATACGTCATGGGAACGCAGAAACTTCAGTACTTCCAGGCCGTCCAGTTTCGGCAGCTTCAGATCAAGTAACACCAACTTGGGCAGATTCAACGCAGCGCTGTCCTTGGGGTGGTCGTTCATCAACTGCCTGAAATAGTCAATGGCGCGCTCGCCATCTTCCAGCAACAGGGTTGAGGAACTTGACGAGGTTTTTCGGACCACGCGCAAGGCAAGGTCCGCATCGTTGGAGTTGTCATCAACCAGCACGACATCAGCCATGGGAAATTCCTTTCATTCAGTCAATTCAATTTGATCGGGTAGCGTGAAGGTAAAGCATGCACCCTGGCCCAATTCACCACTGGCACTGATTTCACCACCATGGCGTTCGATGATTCGTTTGACAATGGCCAGGCCGACACCCGTGCCATCGAAATCTTTTTTGTGGTGCAAGCGCTCGAACACATTGAACAGCTTGTCGGCGTATTTCATGTCAAAACCGGCACCGTTGTCTTGAACGGTGAACCGGAAGTCCCGCACACCTTTTTCGCAGTGAATCACGACCTTGGGTTGGTCGGCCTTGCTGCTGAACTTTAACGCATTGTCGATCAAATTCATCCAGACCTGCTTGAGTAATACCGGGTCTGCATAAACAGGGGGCAAGGCGCACACCTCGACAATGTTTTTTCGTTTGGCATCGAGTTGGTCCAGGATCTGGTCCACAAGCTGTTGCTGATCAACCTTGACGCGGGCCACATCGGTGCGCAAGAGACGGGAAAAATCAAGAAGTCCATCAATGAGGCCCCCCATTTGACGCGCGTTGTTACTAATGCGGTCGAGCAGCCCACTGGCTTCAGCGGGAAGACTTTCGGCAAAGTCTTCCTTCAAGATACTGGAAAACCCGTCAATGGCACGCAAGGGCGCCCGCAAGTCGTGAGACACAGTGTACGTGAACGCTTCCAGTTCGGAATTGCTGCGGGTCAGTTCGGCTGTGCGGTCCGTGATGCGTTGCTCCAGCGTGCCGTTCAATCCTTGCAAATCGTCCTCGAACACGCGACGTTCCACACACAAGCCAAGCAGGCGAATGGCCGTTAAAACTCGAAGTACATCATCGTGACAGGCGTGCTCGACGCCTTGCTGGGCCACCATGATCCAGTATTCGGGCTGGTTTGGCTCAACGGCTTTTCTGCGGGCCAGCCAAATGGAGGAAATACCCAGCTCGTTTTTCCAGCTGTCGTCAAAATAATATTCTGGTTTCATTTTGCTTAACCACACCAGGCCATGCTGGTCATGACCTTCCAGAGGGTCACAGTACTGCTCTGCGTTGTCCCAGAAGGCCTGGCCTTTGTCCAGCGGCATGCGAATCTGTGGGTTCGTTCCGCGAACACGCCAATGATTCTGTTCAGATTTGTCACGAAACCCCAACACCACTTCGGCATGAACGGTTAGGCAGTTCTTCAGTCCACGGGCATAGGAGGCCGCCAGTTCGGGAATGGGAGCAGAAAGCAGTACCCCCTGCAACAGGGAGCGCTGCAATGAAAGCATTTGCTCATTCAAGCGCTTTTGGGTCATGTCCGTTGAAACTCCCATGTAACCCAGAAACTCGCCCTTGGGGCCATACAAGGGGCGCCCTGTGGATTCGAAGATGATGCGTTCGGCGTTGCGTGGCCAATATTCAAAACTGACTTTGTCAAAAGGCTGGTGATTGTCCAGCAATGCCTTGAATGTGTCCCAGTTGTAACGCGGGTCGATGCAGCTCAAGCCTTCCACTTCCCAGCGCGCCAAGCCGTCGAAGGGCAAGGGTTGGCTGCTTTTCGGTGTGCCGTTCTGATCTTTTCCACGATAAATAATGCGCACGATGGTGTGGGCCGGATCTTGCTGCCAGTACCAGTCGCCCGACAATTCCATCAGGCGACGCAACTGATTTTCAGATTGAGCAGAAGACTGAATAACTCCAAGCAGACCGGAAAGAAGCTTGTTGCCCATGAACCAGGCACCAATCGCACCCAACAGCAGGGAAAAGAAAATTGTGAGCAGCCAACCATCGGGGTCGGTGGTGTTGCCTGCCATGTAAAGCCCGGTGAGCGCCAATGGGCCGATGGCTGTGATGACAACAAGAATCAGGGAACGGTTGACCCGCTTGCTGGATTGCCTGAAGGTTTTCGGTGTTCCTTGATCTTTAGGCTGGGCCATGCAAATTAGTGGTCGCGAAGCTTGGCCTTGAGACGACTGACAGCCTGGGTGTGCAACTGGCACACGCGGGATTCAGTGACCCCAAGAACAGCCGCAATTTCACGGAAGTTTAACTCCTGTTCATAATACAGCCCCATGAGCATTTTTTCACGCTCTGGCAGTTCTTCGATGGCTTGAATCAGTGTGGACCGGAATCGTTGGTCACCGAGCAGCTCGAGTGGATTGGCATCTTCATCACCATCCATCTGGCGATCCAGGTAGCCTTCGCCATCACCGTCCTCGGCATAGTCGTCGTAAAAGACCAGTTGGGCACCGCGCGAGTCGAATAGCATGTCCTGGTATTCATCCAGACTCACGCCCATGACTTCCGCAATTTCCTTTTCGGTGGCAGAACGACCCAGCTTTTGCTCGGCTTTCAAGGTGGCGGTTTCAATTTTGCGCTGTGCCTGCCGAACGCCGCGGGGCATCCAGTCTGCAGAGCGCAATTCATCGAGCATGGAACCACGAATCCGTTGGCTGGCATAGGTCTCGAACTGCGCGCCCTGCCCTTCTTCAAAACGGGTGATTGCATCCATCAAACCGATCAGGCCGGCTTGAATCAAATCATCGATTTGAACGGAGGCCGGCAACTTCGCGATGAGGTGATGGGCAAGACGACGAACCAGCGGAATGTACTGGTCGATCTGCTTGGATTTGTTGAGTGTGCCCTGGGCTGTGTACATGGAGTGTGTGCTTCCTGTCTTGTTATTACGCCAGCGCGTGTTCATCGAACGAACAAATGGCTTTCGCGATTCGACGCCCCGCCGCAATCATCTCCCGACTGACCTGATTCAACGCCCTGCCCGGCGCCAGTGCCGGCAAATGCCCCGCGTATTGCAAAGGGGTTGCGAGCAAGGAAGACGTGCTTTCAAGCAGATTGGCGAATACATGATCAGCTTCATCCGTACTCTTCACACCTGCAACAATAACACGGTGTTGAATGTTTTCATCTACCCCTTTTGAAGATCGAATGGCGTTGAAAGCGCGTGTCACAGACCGCGAAGTGGGTTGAACAACCCAGTACCATTCATCATTCGGGGACAGAGCGTGAGCCAGTTCAACGGCTTCGTAGGGCAAGGTGGCGTAGTACCTGTCACAACTGACCGGCATGCGGTGCAACTTGCCCAGCAAGGCGTTAACCTGCGCTGGTTTTCGGGCCAGGGCCTGCAAGCCCATTTTGGCGGGTACCAGGTATTGCCGGTCGCCCAGCTGTACAACCTGGTCTTCAAGATTGAATTTGCCGTTGAAAAATTCGATGAGGTCGTGGCGGGCGCCCTGGGGCAGCAATTGCAGCAGGCCTTCGCTTGAACCGTCAAACAATGCCGAGACTCGATCGCGTTGCGCTTGCTGTTCAAGCACAAAGCGGCCAAGGCAGGCA
>JAIXTE010000136.1 GCA_027484315.1 Burkholderiales bacterium
AGGGTGTCGCCGGGCTTGATGTCACCACGCTCTTCAGCATGGCGAATCATGGAAATTGCCGGGCGGTCTTTGACCGAGCCCGCCGGGTTGTTGCCTTCAAGCTTGCCCAGAACCACATTGCCACGGCTTGCATTGCCTTGCCCTGGCAGGCGTTGCAGTTGCACCAGTGGGGTGTTGCCGATGGTGTCTTCGATGGTGAGGTATTTCAAAGCCGGATCACTTTTAACAAAGGTAATCCGGCTATTTTACTGTGCTTGAAGCGGGTGTGCCCATTGGCAGCACCCATTATGGGAATGCTTAGTGCGGGTGTACAACGCCATCGCGCAAGGCGGGGCGATGTTCAATCCACTGCGGAATCAGGGACGTCACAATCATGGTGAACAAGCCAAGCACCATGCCCAGCAACTGGGGTGGCCAAATTTCACTGGGGAAGAAGTTCTTGGCAATCAACCAGCTGCTGATCCCCACGATGATCGAACACACCGCGCCCTGCGAGGTGGCTTTTTTCCAATACAGGCCGAACACCAACGGTACGAATGCAGCAGCCAATGTAATTTCATAGGCACTTTCAACCATTTCAAAAATGGAGGAATCGCTGTTGATGGAAAACGCCACCACAATAACCGCAAATACAAACACCGACACCCGCATGGTGAGCAAGAGGGCCTTGTCACTCATTTTGGGAAACGCCACCTTCACGATGTTCTCGGAAAACGACACAGCAGGTGCAAGCAAAGTCGCACTGGATGTACTCATGATGGCAGAAATCAAGGCACCGAAAAACACGATTTGAGCGAACAGCGGGGTGTGATTCAACACCAGATTAGGCAGCACCATTTGCGAATCTTCAGTGACCATGGCGGTGAATGTGGCGGGGTCGATCATGATGGCGCCATAGGCCAGAAACACGGGAATGAAGGCAAAAAAGAAGTAGAGCGAACCACCCAACACTGCGCCACGTACCGCGGTTTTCTCGTCTTTGGCCGAACTGATGCGCTGGAAAATATCCTGTTGAGGAATGGAGCCAAACGCCATCGTCAGGAATGCACCGACAAATGGCACCCACATCACGTAGCTGAATTCTTCAGGGAAAAGCCGCAGTTTGCCTGCCGCTTCGGCATGTTCCACCACTGTGCCCACACCACCGGCCAGGTCAGCCACGATCCACATGATGTAAACCAGACCAGCTGCAATCACCACCATTTGAATGAAGTCAAGAATGGCAACCGACAACATGCCACCAAACACGGTGTAAATGAGCACCACACTGGCACCAATGACCATGCCCCATTCCCGGGAAATTGCACCATCACTGAGCACATTAAAGATCAAACCCAGTGCAGTGATTTGAGCTGCAACCCACCCCAGGTAAGACACCACGATACAGGCGCTGCAAAACACCTCGACTGCACGGTTGTATCGAACGCGGTAATAATCACCCAAGGTCAACAAATTCAGACGGTAAATTTTGGGAGCGATGAACAAGCCAGCCAGAATAAGGCACATGGAGGCGCCGAAAGGATCGGCCACGATACCGCTCAAGCCCTCTTCCACGAAGGTGGAGGAAATGCCCAGCACCGTTTCAGAGCCAAACCATGTGGCAAACACGGTCGCGGTCACGATGGGCAGTGAAAGGTGTCGCCCCGCCACGGCGTAGTCGGCCGCACTGTGAACATTTCGGGCCACGTACAGGCCAATCAGGACAGAAACAAGCAAATACGCAAATACAGAGGCAAGCAACATCGTAAGAACCCACCAGTGAAAGGAAACAATTGCGGATTATAGGCAAGAATCGTGCGCACGGTGCAGCCCGTGAAGCTTACTTCCCCACTTAGCCCCGGAAATCCTAGAACAAACCTTTGGGCCCTGCATGAGCGATCAAGAAAGGCCACAACAAATCCAGCGCAACCAAGCCAAACAGGACAGCCAACATCAACACCATCCAGAACAGGGCCCGATTCAGGCGCTTCTGCTGTTTCACCAGCTGTTCAATTTGACTGTCGACCCGATTACTGGATTGAGTCAGGTTTTGGTGAAGCAGACGCGGCAAGGCAGGCAGTATTTGCGACCACTGCGCGGCTTCCCACTGCAGGCTGGACTGAAAGCCTTTGAAGCCGATTTGCTGGTGCATCCAGTTTTCAAGATAAGGTTTGGCCGTTTTCCAAAGGTCGAGGTCGGGATCGAGTTGACGCCCCAGACCTTCCACATTCAACAGGGTTTTTTGCAGCAACACCAGCTGGGGCTGAATTTCCACATTGAAGCGGCGCGAGGTTTGAAACAGACGCATCAGCGCCTGTCCCAGTGAAATTTCTTTCAGGGGCTTGCCAAAGAAAGGCTCGATGCAAGCCCGAATGGCAGATTCAAGCTCGTCAATGCGGGTGCCGGGTGGTACCCAGCCAGACTGCACATGCAGTTCAGCCACACGTTTGTAGTCTTGCCGGAAAAAGGCCAGGAAGTTTTGAGCGAGGTACTGTTTGTCCACATCGCTGAGGGTCCCGACGATGCCAAAATCAAGCGCGATGTAGCGACCGAAGTCTTCAGGCTGGTCACCCACATAAATGTTGCCAGGGTGCATGTCCGCGTGAAAAAAACCATCCCGAAAAACTTGGGTGAAAAAAATTTCCACCCCTTCGCGTGACAGCTTTTTCAAATCAATGTTGTTTTCGCGCAGGCGGTCAAGGTGCGAGATTGGAATACCGTGCATCCGCTCCATGGTGATCACGGTGCTACAGCAGTAGTCCCAGTACATCTCGGGAACGCGCAACAGGTGGCCACTGCCTGAGGTGGGCGAGAAATTGCGGCGCAACTGGGAGGCATTGGCGGCTTCCCGCATCAAATCGAGTTCGTCGTGCAGGTACTTGTTGAACTCGGCAACCACCTCACGCGGTTTCAGACGCTTGCCATCGGAGGAAATCTTTTCGATCCAGCGTGCAGCGGTTTTCATCAAGGCCAGGTCTTTGTCGATCACATCGATCATGCCGGGGCGCAGTACCTTCACTGCCACTTTCTTGCCCTGGTGTTCTCCGGTGCGAACCACCGCAAAGTGAACCTGTGCAATCGATGCGCTGGCCACTGGCGTGTTTTGAAAGTCCACGAACATGTCGTCGATTCGGCGACCAAGGCTGCTTTCGATCAGCTCACGGGCTTTTTCAGAAGCGAATGCAGGCACCTGGTCTTGCAGCTTTGCCAACTCGTCGGCCACATCTTCCGGCAACAAATCACGCCGGGTGGACAGCAGTTGACCAAACTTGACGAAAAGGGGTCCGAGGTCTTCAAGTGCGCGACGCATGCGCTCGCCACGTGCGGCCTGCACATGTGAACGCGAAGATATCAGTGTCAGAAACCACTTGGCCACACCGTTGTTGATCGAGTCTGCAGCGATCAGGAAAAGACCATACTTACGGGCAACCAGTGCGATGCGTGCCAAACGGCGAAGCTTCATGACAACTCACCTGGCTTTGAAACTGATGCATTACCCAGCTTGGCCAAGCGCTTTTCAAGGCGGGCCAGTTCATCACGCAACTGATTCACTTCACCGCGGAATGCGTCGAATTCAGACGCAGTAGGGGTCATGGATTTTTCATGCACCACGTATTCGCGCAAATTGTTCTTGAAGCGCTGAACCACGTCACGGGCATTGGTGCCAAGAGCGGACAAGGTGTTCATTACCCAAACCGCCTGTGCGTCGCCGACTACGCGAGCCAAATCTCGCTCGGGATCCCAGCTCAAGTCGTTGATCACGGTGGACACGGTTTGAGCAAAGTCCATGTCGCCTTCGATGGCAGCCTTTCTGGACATGGCATTGGGGTTACTGACCGCGCCTACCAAATCAGACCACTGCATGGTGATTTGCGTATCTGCTGGCGCTGACACGCCATTGCTGGGTGTGCTTGGCTGAAAGTAGCCTTGGTCGTTCACTCGCAACTTGAGCACCACGGGTGCGATAGACAAAGCCAGCACTTTCCCAGACTCTTTCTGCAAGCGGGACTTGCTGCTTCGTTGTTGATCCAGCAGGTGGTTAAGGACAAGACACACCATCTGGGTCACTGTGGCGGACATCAAGCCCAATGGAGCAGACAGAAAGTTGCCCGCCGCCGTGGAGCCTTTGGCTTGACCGGCAGAAAGCAGTTTGGAGGCAAACTGAAAAAACAATACGGGGGGACTGGCCAAGGCACACTTCCAACAAACAAAACTTGCTTGAGTGTAACCCAGCCGGGCAAGCCAAGCCCGGCCGGGGAGTTCAAAAATTACAGATTGTGAATGCCTGAAAGCACCCAGCCGCCGCCAGATACGGGGCGCGACATGATCCAGAGCTCATTGATTTCAGAGGCATCCGCGTCCTGCTCTTCGCGCAAAAGGCCTGTGAAGGCAACAGTAGCAATTTGCTCGTCAACATCCGTTTCAAAACCGATCAACTGCGCATTCAGCGTGACTACATCAGTTCGGTTCACTGCGTTGCCACGGGATTCAATTTCCGCTTGCAGGTGATCCACCACTTCGTCGCTGCAATATTCACGCAGACCAGCCACATCGCCTTGGTCAAACACACCTTGCATGGTGACAAAAAACTTCTTGGCACTGTTCACGAAGTTTGCTTCATCAAAGCCGTGTGGCAAGTCTTTCACTGGCGTTGCAGCAGGCAGCGGGGCATCAAAGGCAGATGAATTGCCAAACTGGCCGAAACCCTGGTCGCTGCGTGGGGCACCCATGCCAGGTACCGGGTCATTGATCGGGCTTGTATTGCCGATGACGGAAGCAGGCGCTGTGTAGCGCTGTGCTTCCGGAGCCTGACGGTAGCTGTTGTTACCATAGGCAGATCCGCTTGCTCCCTGCGCGTTGTAGGCGGGCTGAGACTTGTTACCCTTTTGACCACGCAACATGCGCACCAGGAATACCACGGCGAACACCAGCGCTCCAACCATCAGCAAAGTGCCCATGAATTCCGCCAAACCCGCACCCATGCCCAGGTGACTAAACAAGGCAGCCAAACCCAAGCCTGCGGCCAAACCAGCCAAGGGGCCCAGGAAGCGATTGCGTGGCGCAGCCGCAGCAGTGTTGCCCGCAGCGGTACCATTGGTGGCTTGCTGCTTGCTCGGTGCGGTACTTGCCGCACCCGAAGGCGAGGCAGGCGGAGATTTCTGGAACTGTGAAGGTGCCGAGCGGCCGAAGCTGCCGCCGCTACCCATGCGCTTTGCTTCTGCGTCGCTGGGCAATACACCAAGGCTCAAAAAGGCTGCTACCACAGCCATCACCGACAATCGAACTGACCAAACACGGGTATTCAAGGTAAAGCCTCCTGATTTAACAAATATTCACTTGTAGTCTATAGACTTGATCAAGCGAATTTGGTTCCCTGATGCAAGGCGACCACCCCGGCTGTGAAGTTGGTGTATTTCACCTGATCAAAGCCACTGCCCAACATGATGCTTTTCAAGGTTTCCTGATCCGGGTGCATGCGAATACTTTCCGCAAGGTATTGGTAACTGGCGCTGTCCTGTGCCACGATCTGGCCAATTTTTGGCAACACCTGGAATGAATACAGATCGTAAGCCGGGGCCAGCAAGGGGTTCACTTTTGAAAACTCAAGCACCAGTACTTTGCCACCGGGTTTGATGACGCGGCGCATTTCTGCAAGTGCCACGTCTTTGTGGGTCATGTTGCGCAGACCAAAAGCCACTGTGACCACATCGAAGTAATTGTCGGGGAATGGAAGCTTTTCGGCGTCACACAGTGCCATTTTTGGCAGATAACCGTGATCAATCATGCGGTTGCGCCCTACGCGCAGCATGCTTTCGTTGATGTCGGTCAGCCACACTTCACCACTTGGCCCTACCTTGTCGAGAAAGGCCTTGCTCAGATCGCCGGTACCGCCTGCAATATCCAGCACTCTCATGCCGGGGCGCACGCCCGCGGCCCGCACGGTGCTGGCCTTCCAAAGGCGGTGCATGCCACCTGACATCAAATCGTTCATGACATCGTACTTGGCGGCAACAGAGTCAAAGACCTCGGCCACTTTTTTGGCTTTCTGGTCCTCGGGAACCTTCTCAAAGCCGAAATCGGTAATTTTTTCGTTCATGGGATCAATATGGGACCGGGTTTAATGGCTTGCGCAAGCGCCGCCCTTTTTTTGCTCAAATGGAATATTTTCAGGTGCGTTGGGTTCGCGGCTTGCGCCTGCATTTTTCATGCGTTCAAGGTAGTCTTCCCAAAGTCCTTCCTGGTTTTCACCCATCCACAGCAGGTACTGCCATGAAAACAGGCCGGAATCGTGGCCGTCTGAAAAGAAAGGCTTCACGGCGTACATGCCCACGGGCTCCAGGTTGTTGATGGTCACCTCTTTCTTGCCCACCTGAAGGGTTTCCTGCCCAGGGCCATGTCCGCGCACTTCTGCAGATGGTGAATACACGCGCAGCAGTTCAAATGGCAGGTTAAAACAAGCGCCGGTGTCAAACTCCACTTCCAGGACTTTGGACTTCTGATGCACCACGATGCGGGTGGGTACGGGGATGTTGGTGGTTTCCATGCTGCGTAGGGTCTTGGGAATGCTAATCCTCAAGTGTATCTCATCGGGACAGGCCGTGGTTTGTACGCGGCGCCGTGATTAATTTGATGACGATTCATTCAAGTGTCATATTACTGTCATGGAAATCTACTACTTTATGTGGCACGGAACACAACAAAGCAAGCCAGAGAAGAGGAAAACGAGATGTCCAGCACCATTCTAGTTGTCGAAGACGAGCCCGCAATTGCAGAACTGATCGCGGTGAACCTCAGCTTTGCTGGCCACAAGGTACTTCGGGCTGCCGATGCAGACCAGGCCAAAACCCTGATCACGGCTGAATTGCCCGACCTGGTGCTGCTGGACTGGATGTTGCCCGGAAAAACCGGCATCCAGTTTGCCCATGAACTTCGCGCCCAGGAAAGAACCCGCAGCGTGCCGGTCATCATGCTGACTGCCCGCACCGAGGAACAGGACAAGGTGGACGGCCTCGAGGCGGGCGCAGACGACTACATCACCAAGCCTTTTTCACCGAAAGAACTGTTGGCTCGAATCAAGGCTGTGCTCCGCCGCCGGGCTCCCCAACTGACCGATGACACTGTTGAAGTGCACGGTTTGAAGCTGGACCCGGTGACCCATCGAATCATGGGCCACGACAAAATCATCGACATGGGCCCCACCGAGTTTCGCCTTCTGCATTTCTTCATGACCCATCCGGAGCGCGTACACAGCCGCACCCAGCTGTTGGACCAGGTGTGGGGCGACCACGTATTTGTTGAAGAGCGTACCGTGGATGTGCACATTCGCCGCCTGCGGCAGGCCCTGACCATTTCTGGACATGACAGACTGATAGAAACCGTTCGGGGCGCAGGCTACAGATTTACCGCCACTCAAAATGAAGGTGCGCTGAACTAAAGGCTCCCTCCGGCGGGATATTCCCCTAGAATACGCACCTATGGCATTCATACTTTTCAGACTGTTTGTGTTGGCCTTGGTGCTTGGATCTGCTGCAATCGCAGGCCAGATGATCGCAGGCCCCAAAGGCGCAGTGGCGGGCTCCATATTGGCCTCGCTGATAGTCTACGCATGGCAAGTGCGTTCCGGCCGGAAAATCATTGATTGGCTGGACGACTTCAAGGTTGAAAACGTGCCCGAGGTGTCGGGCTGGTGGGATGACCTTGCGGCCAAGCTGTTTCGTTACCTGCGCCTGCACCAGCGGCAGCAACAGGCGCTGACCAACGCACTGGTTTCTTTCCGCACCGCCGCACAAGCCTTGCCTGACGGTGTAGTCACACTGGATTCGGAAGGCCATATTTCCTGGTGCAATGACACGGCGCAAGACCATTTGGGCCTGCGACTGGGCAGTGACATTGGCCAACCGTTGATCAATCTGGTTCGAAACCCGAACTTTTCCCAATACATACGTAGCCGCTCTTGGGAACAGCCTTTGGTAATGACAGCACCGCGCAGCCGCAGCAAAGTGCTGTCGGTTCAACTGGTCAGTTACGGCGACCAGCAAATGCTGGTGTTGTCGCGCGACGTGACCCAAGTGGAAAAGCTGGAACGGATGCGACGCGATTTCATTGCCAATGTGTCCCATGAATTGAAAACGCCTTTGACCGTGCTGAGTGGCTTTCTGGAAACATTCAGAGACCTGCCTTTGAGCAAAGAGCAGCAGGCTGAATACCTGAACCTGATGTACACACAGGCCAACCGCATGCAGAACCTGGTGGAAGACCTGTTGGCACTTTCGGCGCTGGAATCATCACCCAGCGCGGGCGAAGGTGGCGAACTTGTCGATTTGAGCGGCATGGCCCAAAAAACGGCCGATGAAGCCCAGCAACTTTCCGGTGGAAAACACGATATCCACGTCCAGGTGGAAACTGGGCTGTTCGCCATGGGCAATACAGCTGAAATTTTCAGCGCCTTCTCAAACATTGTGACCAACGCCATACGCTACACGCCCGAGCGTGGAAAAATTTCCATTGCTTTGCGCAAAACCGAGAATGAAATTGGTAAATCTTGCGCGGCTTTCGTAGTGCAAGATACCGGCATTGGCGTGTCCGCTGAACACATTCCCCGATTGACCGAGCGTTTTTACCGTGTAGATCGCAGCCGTTCCCGCGAAAGCGGTGGCACAGGGCTGGGCTTGGCCATTGTGAAGCACGTGGTGCAACGCCACGATGGTGAACTGGACATTCAAAGCAGGCCGAATGCGGGCAGCACATTCACGATATTGATGCCGCTGGCCAAACCTGAAGCTACACCTAAATCAGCTGCAGCTCAAATTACAACAGCAGCGTAAATCGCAACTTTCTTCGGTATTAGTAGCTGCTAATCATCGCTTTCGTTGCGCAGGGCTTGCTCAGTGTTCGTCGCTGCTCATCCCGCCTTGCGTTGCGCAAGCCTTTTTCGGTGTCCGCTACTGCTCATCTCGCCTTGGTCAAGGCTGATTTCCCGTCTTGTTGATTCTGGCTTGGGGCATGCGAGACGCAATGGCGTCTTCGCATCGATTGCTCTGCAATCGCCCCGCGCTGCGAATCAGCCGGGAAGCCTTGCCCTGAATCGGCAAGATGATGCAGCAATCGAACACCTCACAGGCTGCGAACTTGCACGGGTGATTGTGAGGCTGGTGACAACGAACAACCCACAGGCTGCGAACTTGCTGCGCTGATGAGTGAGATGACTTGAGCAGCGCTGCAGCTTGCAAGTCGCAATTGGAGTAGAGCCACAAGTCACGGGTGCAGATGCAGGAGCTGTCCTTCGAGTTTGCAAAAGCGGCATTGCCCTCGCACCGCCATTCAAGAAAGCCTGCCCTTGTGTTATGTTCCCCGTCCGTTAGGCTGCAAGCCGAAAGCGCATCCCGCCTTCGTTTTAGCGGGTGCGCTTAGGTCGGGGAACTCAACAACAAGGGGGAATTCAGGCTTTCGGCGGGAGAGGGCAAGCGCCTTTGCAAATGAAGAAGCAGTAAACGCCTTTGCAAATTAAGAAGGTTATGCGCTAGGGCAAACCAATCGGCGGTCTAGTTTGGGAATGCCTTGTGCAATTCCGCCCGCAAAACCTGCATCCACTTCGGCTTTGAATCGAGCACCAGTTGCTGCCTAGGCGACAAGGATACACCGGGCTTGGCAGTTGCCCAAACCGGTGCTGGAAAATGCTTGTCGTCCGTGAAACGGGGAATAACATGCCAATGCAAGTGTGGCACCACATTGCCCAAGGTGGCAATGTTGGCCTTGTCGGCCTTGAATACACGTAAAGCGAACTGCTCAAGAAGAACCACCGCATCCATGCACAGCATGCGGTCTTCTCTGCTCAAATCAGAAAACTCGCGCACATGCTCATTCCAGATCAAGCGCAAGAACCCAGGGTATTCAGGATCCAGCGCCTCAATCACGCGGAACTTGCTGCAGTTGAAAACCCAATCGCCCCCGGGCGTGGCGCACAGGGGACAGTTGGCTTGCGCTACAGGCGTGTCTGCATCAGCAGGCAGGTCGGCTGAAGGGGCAGACGCCCCTTCATCGTTCAAGGCGTCATTCAAGGTCATACCAGAATACGTTCAATGCCACCGTCGTTGGCTTCTTTCACGTAGTTCTGCAACCATTCCTTGCCCAGCACATTTTTGGCAATTTCCACCACGATGTAATCGGCTGTCACATTGGCATCGTCGCTGTAACGGCTCAAGCCTTGCAGGCAGGATGGGCAGCTGGTCAGAATCTTGACATCTGCCTCGGGTGCCTTGTCGCGCAGCTTGTCGGCGCCCTTGCGCATCTCCTCTTCCTTGCGGAATCGGACCTGCGTGGCCACGTCAGGACGTGACACGCCAAAGGTGCCTGACTCGCCACAGCAGCGGTCATTCTTGGTGATGTTCTGGCCTTGCAGCTCGCTGTTCATCAACTGGTTGACTACTTTCAACGGGTCATAAGTTTTCATGGGCGTGTGGCAGGGGTCGTGGTACATGTACTGCGTACCGGTGACGTTGTCCAGCTTCACGCCTTTTTCCATCAGGAATTCATGAATGTCGATGATGCGGCAGCCCGGGAAAATCTTGTCGAATTCATAGCCCTGCAACTGGTCATAACACGTACCACAGCTGACCACCACGGTTTTGATGTCGAGGTAATTCAGCGTATTGGCCACGCGGTGGAACAGCACGCGATTGTCCGTGATCATTTTCTCGGCTTTGTCGTACTGCCCTGCCCCACGCTGCGGGTATCCACAGCACAGGTAACCGGGTGGCAACACGGTTTGTACGCCCACATTCCAGAGCATGGCTTGCGTGGCCAGGCCAACCTGGCTGTAAAGCCGCTCGGAACCACAACCAGGGAAGTAGAACACCGCTTCCGTGTCGGCTTGCGTGGTTTTCGGGTTGCGAATCACTGGCACGTAATCGCTGTTTTCAATGTCCAGCAAGGCACGTGCCGTTTTCTTCGGCAAACCGCCGGGCATGGGCTTGTTGATGAAGTGAATCACCTGCTCGCGAATAGGCGCTTTGCCCACAGTGGCGGGCGGCTTCTCAGTCTGCTTGTGCAAAAAGCCCAATGACTTGGCCACTTTGTAAGCACCACGCTGCACCTTGTACCCAATACCGGTCATGCCCACACGCATGGCCTTGATGGTGGCCGGATCTTTCGCATTCAGGAAAGTCATGGCCAAGGCTGTGCCGGGGTTGAAGCTTTTCTTGTCCATTTTGCGCAGCAAGGCGCGCATGTTCATGGACACCTCACCGAAGTCAATGTCGACCGGGCATGGCGTCAAGCACTTGTGGCAAACCGTGCAATGGTCGGCCACGTCTTCAAACTCTTCCCAATGCTTGATGGACACACCACGGCGGGTTTGTTCTTCGTACAGGAAAGCCTCGACCAGCAAGGATGTGGCCAGGATCTTGTTGCGTGGGCTGTACAGCAAATTGGCTCGGGGCACGTGTGTGGAACACACGGGCTTGCACTTGCCGCAACGCAGGCAGTCTTTCACGGAATCGGAAATGGAGCCGATGTCGCTTTGGCTCATGATCAGGCTTTCGTGGCCCATCAGGTTGAAGCTGGGCGTGTAGGCATTGGTCAAATCACCGCCGGGCAACAGTTTACCCTTGTTGAAACGACCTTCCGGATCAATGCGCTGCTTGTAGTCCTGGAAGGGCTGCAGCTCTTCCTTGGTCAGGTATTGGTATTTTGTAATACCAATACCATGCTCACCGGAAATCACACCATCCAGATTGCGCGCAATCTGCATGATGCGGTCAACAGTGTGTTCCGCTTCGCGAAGCATTTCGTAATCGTCGGAATTCACCGGGATGTTGGTGTGCACGTTGCCGTCGCCAGCATGCATGTGCAAGGCAACAAACAATCGACCACGCAGCACCTGCTTGTGAATGGCCTTCGCTTCTTCCATCACGGGCACAAACACGCCGCCTTCGAAAATGCGGTTCAGGTTGTGACGCAGCTCGGTTTTCCAGCTAACGCGGATGGTACGGTCTTGCAGCACGTCAAACACGGTGGCTTCAGGCTGTTCTACCAGGCGGTGTGCCAGGTTTTCATCCAGATGGCCCAGACCCAGGGTTTTCAAAATCGGGTTGGCCTGCGCCAGCGGCATGTTCATGTTGCCCAGCAACCAGCTCCAGCGCTCGTGCACGGTTTCCAGCAATTCAACAGCACGACCCACTCTGTCACCGACCAAGTCTTCGGTAGACAGTTTGGTGGAATCCACTTCGTCGGTTTTGCCCAGTGTCAGCGGCTTTTCAAAGAAAGCACGCAATGCGGCAACCAGCTTGAGCTTGTTGCGAATCGACAACTCGATGTTGATTCGTTCGATTTCGTCGGTGTATTCACCCATGCGTGGCAGGGGAATGACCACATCTTCATTGATCTTGAAGGCATTGGTGTGGCGTGCGATGGCAGCCGTGCGTGCACGGTCCAGCCAAAACTTCTTGCGGGCTTCGGGGCTAACCGCCACAAAACCTTCACCGGCACGGCCATTGGACAGGCGTACCACTTCAGAGGTGGCCTGCGCTACGGCGTTTTCATCATCGCCCACGATGTCGCCAAACAACACCATTTTCGGGAACGCGCCCCGCTTGGATTTCGGGCTGTACTTGACCGCGCGCAGATAACGCTCGTCGAGGTGTTCCAGCCCGGCGGGAATGGCGCCCATGACCTTGCCTTCGCCATCGA
>JAIXTE010000122.1 GCA_027484315.1 Burkholderiales bacterium
ACACGGTCGTCGCGTTGCCATTATTGGCGGTTCACGCATTCCATTTGCACGTTCAAACACAGCGTATATTGGCAAGTCCAACCAGGACATGCTGACTGCAGCATTCCGCGGTGTGGTGGACAAGTTCCAGTTGCACGGTGAAGAGTTGGGCGATGTTGTGGCAGGTGCAGTAGTCAAGCACAGCCGCGATTTTTCATTGTGCCGCGAATCGGTACTGAGCTCGGGCCTGAGCCCAATGACTCCTGCATTTGACATTCAGCAAGCCTGCGGTACCGGTCTGGAAGCCGCAATTGTTGTCGCCAACAAAATTGCCTTGGGCCAGATTGAAGTCGGCATGGCTGGCGGTGTGGACACCACAACCGATGCGCCAATCGCTGTCAGCGAAGGCCTGCGCAAAATTTTGCTGGAAGCCAACCGCGCCCGTGATACCAAGGGCAAGCTGGCTGCCTTGCTGAAGATTCGTCCCAAGCATTTGGCACCCCTGCCACCCGCCAATGCCGAGCCACGCACAAAAATGAGCATGGGCGCGCACTGTGAAGTGATGGCGCAAACCTGGGGCATTACACGCGAAGCACAAGATGAGTTGGCTGTAAGCAGCCACCTGAAAGCAGCGAAGGCCTACGAAGAAGGTTTCTTTGATGACCTGGTGGTGCCATTCAATGGCCTGACCCGTGACAACAACCTGCGTGCAGATTCATCTGTTGAGCGCCTGCAAGGCCTGAAGCCTGCGTTTGATCGCAAGAGCGGCAAAGGCACCATGACAGCGGGTAACTCCACACCGTTGACTGATGGCGCATCTGCCGTATTGCTGGCTTCCGAAGACTGGGCCAAGGCCCGTGGCATTCAACCTTTGGCTTACCTGACATTCAGCGAAACCATTGGTGTTGATTTTGTTTCCGGCAAGGAAGGCCTGTTGATGGCGCCTGCCTACGCTGTGCCCCGCATGTTGAAAAAGGCTGGCTTGAAACTGCAGGATTTCGACTTCCTTGAAATTCACGAAGCGTTTGCTGCACAGGTTCTGTGTACATTGAAGGCTTGGGAAGATCCAAAGTTCTGCAAGGAAAAATTGGGTCTGGACGCCCCCTTGGGTTCAATTGACCGCAGCAAGCTGAACGTGAAAGGTGGCTCTTTGGCCGTTGGACACCCCTTCGCTGCAACCGGTGGCCGCATTATCGGCACACTGGCCAAACTGCTGAATGAAAAAGGCAGTGGCAAGGGCTTGATCTCCATTTGTGCAGCCGGTGGTATCGGTGTAACTGCAATTATCGAGAAGTGAAATCATGAGCGTGAATGACACCCTGAAAGCAGCCGCGAAGTTTTACGAGCTGCCAGAATTTCCAAACGGCAAGGCGCTGCTGCTGAAGGCTGCCACCACGTCCAACAAAAAGCCAAAACCCGATACCCAGGCCGTACGCCTGGGTGCGCGGGTGAAGAAAGTTTTTATCGACCGCGAATGGGTACGTCAGTACAACCAGGTGTGTGGTTTCAAGGAAGATGAAATTTCCCTGACCGCCGCGCAGGTGGTGGCGTCGCCCCTTCACATGTACTTGTTGAGCCGCCCTGAGCACCCGATGCCGATGTTGGGCATGGTGCATTTGCACAACTCCATTGAAAGCACCAAACCATTGGAATATGGCGTGCCTTACGACGTGGTGGTCACCGTGGGTGACACCCGTGGTATTCCGCAGGGCCTGGAATTCGACTTGCACACCGAGTTTTTGGTGGGCGATGAAGTGCACTGGAAAAGCACGATGACCATTCTGTGTCGCGTGAAGGGCATGCCCAAGCCTGCTTCAAAACCAGCGCCTGTTGAGCCTTTGAGCGCGACTGGTGCGCAGTACACTGCGGTGAAAGTGCCTGAAAACCAAGGACGCAAATACGCCAAGGTGTCGAACGATTACAACCCGATTCACCTGTACGCACAGACTGCCAAGATGTTTGGATTCAAGCAGGCGATTGTGCATGGCATGTGGACGGCAGCGAAAACCTTGAGCATCGTTGAAGCCGGTTTCGGTGCGCCCGCACGCAAGTTTGACCTGTCGTTCAAGCAGCCGGTATTTTTGCCTTCCGGTATTTCTGTGAAACACGTTACATCTGGCGGTTCTTCAGCGTTTGAAGTGCTGGCGGAGCGTGATTCGAAAGTGCTGATGGTTGGAAGCATCGCAGCATAAGCTGTTGTGCTTTGCGACTTCGAGAAAACCGCTGGTTGCGACTGGCGGTTTTTTTTCGCATGCCATTTGTTCGTTGCTTTCGTTATGCAGTCCTTTGGGTCGGTGTTCGCTGCTGCTCATCTTGCCTTGGTCAAGGCCGATTTCCCGTCTTGTTGATTCTGGCTTGGGGCATGCGAAACGCGAGATGCGTCTTCGCATCGATTCCTCGCGGAATCGCCCCGCGCTGCGAATCAGCCGGGAAGCCTTGCCCTGAATCGGCAAGATGATGCAGCAACGAACACCTCACGGGCTGCGAACTTGCGCTGGAGAAGGGGCTGGTGACTCATTGAACGCCGCGAGTTCCGAGCCGCAAGCCGCAAGCCGCGGCTCTTTCAAGTTTGCGAAGGCTGC
>JAIXTE010000071.1 GCA_027484315.1 Burkholderiales bacterium
CGATACAATTCCACCAAAATATTGCATTATCGCTGCTGTACCAATAACATCATTAAATCTTTCTGGAGTGGCAGACAACCCAAGTCTAAGCGTCACATTATTAGGAAACATTGCTGTTCGTCTAACGGTGCCGGTGTTATGAACTTCATCAGCAATCCACATGATTTGAATCGGCAGAGAGGCTATTCTTTGTATAAAAAGTTCATCAAAAAAAGTATTTTCTACACAAATCACCACAACGAAAGGAGTTCTGAATGACAACAGAGACTGAATTTGATGGTTAAGATTACCTTCCCAGGTGCTTTTTGAATCAGCACACCTAATAGGAGCGAATCCAAAATCTTTCATTTCAGTAACCCATTGGTCGGCTAAATTAAGATAAGGCACTGTTATAACTATAAGTAATGGAGTGTTATTCCTCTGGTGAAGGTTAACCATTTTCACTGCGATAGTTACCGCAGTAACTGTTTTTCCTGCACCTGTCGCTAATTTAAAAATCCCTTTCCCTTTATTCACCAACCAACTGTCAATCGCTTTTTGCTGATGCTCCCTGAGCATTCCCTCTTCATTAAGATATTTTGAAGGTATTCGTAGTCCTATATTAGTTGTCTTTTCGCCATCAAACGTATTCTCATACTCATCTTTTTTTTCATTCTCATTCTCGAGATATTTGGCAATCGATCTTTCAACTAAGTTAATCACACCGTTTTCAAACGCCTCACTCGGCGTATAAATCCTCAAATTATTATCTTTACATTTCCAAATTTTATCGAATAGATCTTTTTTCTGATTTATCCGTAATTTATCTCTACTATCCCAACTAAAAAAGAAGTCCAAATTCTCCCAATTTGTTGATGCAGCGCCCGTATGGTTATAGGAGCCAGTGAACATTACTTCGTTGCCTTCAAAGTCTGTAAAAATACCTACCTTCGCATGAAATAATCCCTTGAGCCGATTCTTAGGTATAGCAAACCTAAATTCCATAGCTCCCGCTTGTACCAATTTAGAGATTCCGATGAGCGTGTTCGAATCTAGATCCGATAGTAAAGAGTCGAACTCTAAAAGAGCTTTTTTAGAAACTAAATTAGAATATTCTTCTGAGCTTACGCTTTTGAACATCTCATAGTCCTCTTCGGTAAGGTGTGGACTAATTACCCACCTCGCCTTACCTCCCAACTCAGCCATCTTTGCAATACCAAGTGCTGCACTCCTAACCCATGTAGACGTGAAGTATCCGACCGCAACATCGTAGTAAGCACATCGAGAAAGCAGTGGTATGAATGCTGTTTCCATCGGGTTACTTACTGTTGTATCAACCGCCAGTGGAATTTCAAGGCCTCGAAATCCTCTATTTTCAGTTTTTTCCACAGTATCTATCCTCTCTGGTCAGGAGGCTAAAAAGCTTTTCAATCTATCTATAACTTCACCGCTGTCAATTTCACCGTAATCTATACTCAACCGCCTGAGCGTATTTTCGCCGGATGGATCATCCATACCCAAAAGCTTGCTATTGAGAATTTCTAGTCCTCCAGCGACATACCTTTCAAAAATTCGGCAGCATTCTTCCTCACGCTCGGGACGAACGATTTCCGGATCATTTGTATGAATTAATCCAATCATTTGAATTAAAGTTGAGAGCCTCGTTTGCCCAAACAAAGATTGTCCCTCGAAAGTAGAAACAGATATTTCTTGTTTTTTTCCAGTCACGTCACGTTGACGCTTAGCTCGTAAACCAACGCTAGCAGCAAGCATGATTGGTCCCCAATTAAAGCGATATGTGGCTGGAGCAATCTGCTCACCAGTACTGTTTAGTCCCTTCAAACTATCCACGACATTTGAAAACTCTGCGGGCCAGTAGATGATGTGATTCTGTGTGAATGTACTTGACATCAGACCACCTCTCTTATTGAAGTTTCATCACGCTCGGCGTTATATTCATTCATTTGAAAGCTTTTACCTGCGACGTTTAATTTCTTTATAGGCTTGTCTCCTCTATCCCCGGCCTGCCTAGAAACTAGGAGGTATCGACCACCAACATGAGGCGTTAATACCTTTTCAATTTCCTGCCCCCAGCCCGCGGAAGACAAGAGAAGAACTAACTGAGTGGTATTAGCAGCTAAATTACGCGCTACCGAACTTTGATACTCGGGATCTAAGGCGGAAAAAGGTGCGTCAAGTACCAGAGGAGCCAAAGTAGGTTCTGCTAAGAATTCAATTTTCTCTTGCGTTTTTCTGCCGGCGAGGGCAACGACAGCAGTAATGAAGGCAAACCGAAGCACCTGTCCTTCACCTGTGCTATCACCAACGGGTCGGTCAGATTGATCAAGCAGATCTACTCGGTACCTTCTTGGGTCTATTTTTGCTTTGAAGTGTTTTGTAAGGTACAAATCAAGGACTCTGTTCAATTCAATTTGCAAAATATTCAGTGCTCGAATCTCTTGCTGTCTTAGGCTTTCAGTCAAGTAGTCTTTGATAGTTTTGATTTTTTTAATTTCTTTTTTGATTGTATCTCCGACACCGAGTTTTTGTGATTCTTTCTCAAAACGTAAATTTAAATCTGCAAGGTTCTTTTCGTTGTTTGATAAATAGGTCAAAAGCAACTTAAGCTCACCACTAAACTCTTTCGCTCTAGCAAAAACATCTCTACGCTCTTTCTCTATTTCAGAAACCTGATCCTCGTTAATTCCATCTAGTTCCTTCCGGATTCTTTTAAGATCCTCATCTATCTCACTCAATTCACCTTCTTTAGCCCGAGCGCGTTGCTCAAGACGATAAAGTTCATCTGAATGAGAAGCTGAAGCACCTTCGATTTCTTTCACTGCAAATTGAATGTTCCGAATGCGATTATTGAATTCCGAGTTAGAACCTTTTTTCTTTAAGCTTGAAATTTTTTCGTGTTCAACAGAGCCTGCACACAAAGGACGTCCGCAGAGACACTCCGCTTTGTGAAGCAGATCTTCTACTAACTGCTCGCTATATGGCGCTGGCAAACGCCCGCTATTCTCTTTAACAATCAATAGGTCTTTAATTTGCTTTGCTTCTCCGAGCATCAAAACCGCTGGAGTACCTTTGGCAAGTTGTGTAAGCACACTCTCTCGAGCTTCTTTCAGCTCAGCGAATACATTTTTTCGTCGCTGCTCAAGTTGACTACGCTGATGCATCAATGGCTTGCTACTAGGTAATTCGCGTAATTTCTTATCTAGTTTTTCAAGGTGTGCATCAGCGGCTGTAGATGCTTGCTCAAGCTCTTCCACTTTGCTTCTTTGACTTGGAATTAACGCGGACAAATTATCGATTTGGCGTTTGATGTCATCTAGAGATTTCGAATTGACTACCCTCGCTAGAGCTGCTTGCTTCTGATTTAGACAAGTGTCGAGATCGTCCTTAAGCGAATCAACTAGTTCGAATCCTAAAATTCGCCGAAGAGACTGCTTAAAATTTTCGCTTCCAGATAACTCTAGTTCGCCAATCGCCTCAGCATCAAAGAAAAACCACTTACTGAGCGCTGCTGGAATAATCTTATCGATGAACACCTCAGCTCGATCGATGGTACGCGGAGCGTCACTATCAATTCGTACCACGACTAATTCCGACTTCTGGCCAAATAGAGTTCTAGTAGCCTGATATTCAATATCCTCGTGTTCAAACCTTAAGGCGACATAACACTGAGGGTTTTTGGTTTCATCCCAGGCAGCTCTGTTTATAAGTCCGCTAGGATTTTGTAGCCTTGGAGTGAACTTGCCAGTTAAGCACCAATAGATAGCGTTCAAAAAATTGGTTTTTCCACCACCATTTTCCCCATGAATTACAGTAACAGCGCGCTCACCAGGTCTTGAAAAGTTAACTGTTTGTGTTCCATAAAATGAGCGAAAGTTACAAATCACCAACTTCAAAAGGATCATTAGAAATCCTCCTTTTGAATTGCATCTAATAGACGCTCTATACGCTGTGTTGGAGTTGAAGCGCCAGGCACTCTTAGATCTTTTTCAAGCTGCAGCAATCTCTGAGAAATCGTCTTTAACTGACGATTCTTCGGATTTAAACTGGAATCTGCTTCTTGCTCTAGCTCTTGATTCACTTCAAAAAACAAATCGTCAATTTCCATAATGCCATCTTTGATAATTAACATTTTAGTAAACAAGTTAAATATTAGAATCTAATTTTTAACCACTTAACTCGCCCACGCATTGAATTGCTATCGATATTATTTAATTTCTCTATATTTTTCCCCTTCAACACCAAAAGAGAAAAACAATCTCTTGAGCTTACGCTTACAATTCACCTTCCCTCCCTAACATCCCCTGCGCCAACATCTCAAGCACCCGCGCAACCGCCGCAGCTTCACCATGCGTCAACAGCATATCCGCAAGTTTTCTCTTGTACCATTCAACCACTTCTTCCGGCAATCCCAACTCAAGCAATGCATCAAACGTCGTAGGTAGCAAGTGTTCTGGCAATTCAGCCAAGGCTTGAATGCATTCGGCAGGGCTGCGTGTGGCATCACCTGAAACACGATCAATCAACTCGCTGCTTGAAAAATCCATAAGCATTGATTGAACACGGTATTCCATCGTTGAACTGCTGCTTCTGCAAAAGAACGTAGTAACCCCGCCCGCGCTGTGATCTGCAGCAACCATGGCAGGTACAACATGGCGAACGGGCATGGCTGGGTTGCGTTCAGCATCGCTGCGCAGCAGGGTGAGGCAGGCGGATGTCAGTGGCGTAACAAGCCCAAACTGAACTGCCAATTCGGTAGCAGGCGTTTCAAACTCGCCGGGGTTTAAGCGGTCCTGGTCCATCAAGCTGGCAAAACGTTGAGCGGCCCACAACTTGTTCACCACTCTGGCTATTTCAGCATCCTCTATCAAACGAAACGGAATGCTTGCAAGTTCTGACCGGGCCTCGCCATTGGCAATGCGCTTTTCAACATGCATGGCCACACTGAATGCAGGCGAATGCGAAGAAAACAGGACAGGGAACGAACACCCATCAAAACCGAATTCAGGTGCAACCTGGGTGTGTTCGATAAAGCCCTCGCAGTGCAAACGCACGCGGCTGAATGTGGGGCTGCGCAAGGTGTCGAACAGACGTTTTACTGCGGCCTGAATGTCGCTGTCTTGCTGAACGAATTCGACAGCGCCACCCGTGGCACGCGCAAGCGTTGACAACAAACTTTCCTGCGGGTTGGCGCCGATCGCCAATACAAAAATGCGGTGGGTGATGTCGCGTGCTGCATCCACCATTTCCGCCAGGCCATTCACTTCACCATCGGTAATCAAAAGCACATCGGCCTGGCCAGTATTTGAAATGCGCGCAACTGCTTCCAGTGCGTGGGCCATTTCAGTGCCGCCCATATTGGCTTCAGTTTGATCTATCCATTGGTTCAAACCCTGGCGCACTTGGGGTGTGGCCAATGCTGTTGCATCCAGCAGGTTGTCGAAGTCACTGCCGAAACGCGAGAAGGAAATTCTGTCGGCTGCGCCAAGTTCGGGAATCAAGCATTTCAAGGCGGATTTCGCGGATTCAATGCGCGACCCTTCCATCGACCCGCTGCAGTCGAGCAGCAACTTCAGCTGAACACCTTGTCTACCCGGCGTGTGCGGCTCGCTTGGCGGTAACAAGCAATTCATCATGCCGATGTAAGCGCCGGGCAGATATTCAGCCACATCAGCACCTGCCTCAGTATCCAGACCGCTATCCACATCGCTATCCATCCCGGTATTCAAGCCGGCATTCACACCAGGGTTGTGGAACCAGTAACCCAAAGTACTCGGGCATTTCAGTTCATCAATGTTCAACACAAAATCGCGATCAAGAAATGCCTCGCCTGCCACTTCAATCACCAGCGACTCTGAGGCCTGGCGCAGGAACAGCTTGTGGCTTGGGCTGAACACCCGGCCTTGCCGCAACATTCCGGTCAATTTCAATTCGGCTGACAGCTTGTGCTTCTGCCTTGTCGACACCACCACAGGGTGTTCTTCCCATTCATCCCCCAGGCTGTAGCAGTTGGGCAAACAGGTGGGCACGGCAATGCGCGCGCTGCCATGGGCAAGCTGCAAGAACTCGGCCGTTTGCAAAACAATGTCGAGCTTTTCGCCGGGCATGATGTTGCCGATACGCATGAAGTAGCGCAGCTCGTCGTCTTGCTCAATCAGTATTGCGGAGTCGCCATTGGCAACGGTGTCGGTGTAGTCCATCCGGGCCTTGGCTTTTGGCGACACGGTGCAACTGAACTGACGGTCGCCAATTTGCGCGTTGACCGACACCAGCAAGGCTGCGGCACCCAGGGGGAAGTGGTACAGCAGCTCAACGGCCTGCTTTTCGGTGTTGTGGAATTGCTGGGTGATATTCCACAGCACGATGTTTTCAAATACGCGGCCTTTGAAGGTGGCGCCTGTCAGAAAGAGTTTGTCGGAAGACTGTTGAAGCACTGACGCGATTTTTGAAAACATGACTGGCCTGCCTTGAACACTGGGCAGCACAGGATGGGGTAGTGCAGGCTCACAGGGTGAGCTTGTGGAAATCGCCTGGACGACTGACGCGGTATTCAACCAGAAAACGCTTTTGAAAAAACCAGCTATCAGCTGCCGTCGCCTTCAACACCTTGCTACTTCGAAAAGTATGTTTTAGCCAAGTGCTAGAAACGACATTTTCACCATAAACTCATTCACGTGGTGCTGAAAATATACAAAGAAAATGAGGATCACTTTTAGAACGGCCAAACATACAAAGTAGTCAAGATCGGGTTTGCAAACTATTTCTGTCATCAACAGCGAATACACTGGGGCGACTCAACTGTAAGGTCTGCAGGATACCAAGATCATCAAATCTGAAACTTGGATGCGCTGTTTTCGCAACATCTAAATGTCAATGGTTGAAAAGCCTTATCAAATTCTCAACACAACGCTCCTGTAATTATCATACGTCTGATCTGTAAACTAGATTTGAGCGATTATTCTGCGAAAGCGTTTATCACTACGCTTATATCCTGATCTTGGCCCATTAAACTTAGTTGACGATACTGAAAGGCCAAACATCTCGCTTAAATAAAAAAATCTCCAGCCACGAGATTTGTCAAGTTGACCGACTTCTGTCACTTCATAACCCAGAACAGCGTGTCGACCTCTATCGTCGACACCAAAAATGTGCGGTTCGATTGTTTGAGGATATCCTTGATACTGAAATATCAAGAGATTCAAATTCTTTATTGCGTTTTCCATGCTCATATTACGTTTCCACATTTCACAATGGTCTTTACTTCGAGACCACAAAGTAAAATTGTACGAAAAGTACCAAATATAATTGTCATCTCGGGTCGCAAAATCTCGAATCGTAAATCTCATGCGCACCGTAGTGTCTTTCAAAACTGGTGCGCCTGCGCAATA
The DNA here is from genome assembly GCA_027484315.1 of Burkholderiales bacterium. Lineage (GTDB taxonomy): Bacteria > Pseudomonadota > Gammaproteobacteria > Burkholderiales > Burkholderiaceae_B > Limnobacter. The sequence goes on from JAIXTE010000071.1 coordinate 7,386, forward strand.
GCTAATTCCTTTGAAGAATCTCGCCGTTGTAGCTTTTAAGCGAAGTAAAGTTTTCTATCTCACCTGTTTCCCGATTCAAATTTTCGATTACTCTTGAAATATCGTTAAAAAAATCCTCATCATTGAATTTCAAGAGCTTATCGAGCCTGATGTCACAAAGTACAAATTGTGCAGTGCATAAATCCAATATCAGATTTAGCGGATCGAGAGCTATACCACGCTCACGGTATAAAGATATTGCTCTCCTTGCAACTGACTCCATTTCAGTCCTAGAGAAACTTGGCCCTCGGATCTGCTTATCGCACTGTTCACTCTGCCCAACCAAAAAGCTTAAGTAGGAAGGGTCTGTAACAAGAGTTTTTAATGAGCTTTCCCAGTGAAGAGCAAGCTGATCTTCAAGATCTTCGCTATTGACTGAGTACGAGAAATTTTTCAGATCTATCGCAGATGGCTCGAAGTGATCTACCAAGAAATCATTCGTCTTGTGATAGCACAACTCTTGATTGAACTCTGTTTTGAATAGTTCTTGAAGACGACGTACCTTGAGTTCAAGAAGATAAAGCTTAGGCGGGATGACTTCAGATGTAGATTTCTTTGATATTTTCATATCTTTTCCATACATAAAAATTGAAGTTTGATCGTCGTTCTCACTTGCGAAACCTACGAACAATACACAAATTTTCGAAGGTTCGTACCCAATTAAATGGAATGATTTGTTCAAGGAAGCTGATCCTAGTTCTTTAGGATCACAGCGTTGTCGGGATCATTTAGACTCTAGAAATCAATACTCCCCCCGCCTACAATTAAAAATTTGAATGTCTAATCGAGACCTTAAGGCCAATGCAGTGAGCTCAAGAACAATCAAAATCAACAACTCACGGATGACTGGCTTATCTTGATTCAGCTGCCACACATACTGACCACGCCTTCGTAGTTCTATCACTAACCTTTCGCCGCATTGTTGCACTACACGGCGAAGTTCTCCTAAGCCCAGATCAAGACGCGATATCAGGTCCGAAGAGTACGAGAACTTCTTTGGGGAAGAACCTACGATAGAGCAATTTGCCAAAAAACACATTAAAAGCGGTTTGGTTATGGCAATACTGATTGGTAAGGCTTGTGAGTTGCTGATTTGCAGCGATACGGATGATCTGACTGATACGGTAGAAATCCTTTTCCACCGAGGTTGAACAATTACTATATGGCAACTTTAAACGTGCTTTGCTTCGCCACCGGGTGTTGCACCTTTAACAATTCTCATAAACACAGCAGTGAGGCAATTCTCAAAATGCGATGAAACAAAAAAGTTTTGTCTCAGCATTTGTCACTGACCTGTCGCAACACAAAAAAGAAAAGATCCGCGACTCAACAAAAGGGAGGGTCCCGTACTGACTGGCTTTCGGAGGAAGAGAAAGTGGTGCGGCTGGCGGGGATCGAACCCACGACCCTTGGCTTCGGAGGCCAATACTCTATCCACTGAGCTACAGCCGCACAAGAAGGCGTTAGTGTACACCAGCGCTGGTATCTAGGATACTAAGCGCGTGTCGCCCCAAACAACCAACCTGAAAATGAAATTCGCACCCATCCTTCGCTCCAAAGCCCTGCTTATTCCGCTGGCGGTAATCACTTTTATCTACCTGTTTGCTTGGGCTGGCTTGCCGCGCCTTGTGCACTGGCAGGCTGAAAAGCAGGTGCTGGAACGTTCAGGCCATGTGCTGGCCATGGAATTGCCCGAATTCAACCCGTTTGCACTAACCCTTCGCATACCCAAGCTGAGCCTGACCACCCCGGAGGGCGAACAGCTAGTTGCTTTCGAGCACCTGTTTGTGAATGTGTCGGGCACCGACCTGTTCACCGGCTTGATTGCGCTGGACCAGATCGACCTGAAAAACCTGAACCTGAATGTGGCGCTGCTGCCCGAAGGCAAGCACAACTTCAGCGCTCTGCTTGATGCATTCAAAACCGACGAACCTGAAGACCCGAACCAAGAGCCGCCTGCCTTTTTGCTTAGCCACCTGTTGATCACCGATGCGGTGGTCGACTTTCAGGACCGCCGCAAACCCGATGGTCTGAAAACCCGGTTCGAGCCGCTGAACCTTGAATTGCACGACCTGGCCACACGCTCTGAAAACAATGGCGACTTTGTGCTGGATGCCGTCACCGGGCTGGACGCAGCCCTCAAACTGCGCGCAAAAATCAACCTGGCCGACCCATCTGCTGCCGGTGAATTCTCGCTAATTGGTCTGAACATTGCCAAACTGGAGCCGCTGCTCAAGCCAATGCTGCCCACCGCGCCGCCTGCCGGCACAGCCGACCTGGCCCTGAATTTTGATGTGAATTTGAAAGACGCCAGCGACACCACGCCGCCGAAAATTCTCGTCAACAACATCAACGCGGAAGTGCGCGATTTCAACATTCAGGCCAAGCCCAAGGGTGCATCGGCCAGCGCACAGTTTCAAAAGCTGAACATCAACAACGGCAATTTCGACCTGCAAGCCAACAAAGCAGAGCTGGCTGGTATCGCGCTGGCTGGGCTGCAACTGAACCACGGCAACAAGGCCAAGGCCATTGCATTGAATGCCATTGAGGTGGGGCCGATTACAGTGGACCTGGGTGAACAACATGCGGAAATTCAGGCTGCAACGCTGAAAGGCGGGCAGGTGAATGTGAAGCGCAATTCCGCAGGCGAACTGGACTTGATGGCCGCGATCAACGACTGGATTCCGCCCGCCAAAGGCGATGACAATGCCAACAACAAGGAAGACGACAAGGAAGACAACAAACCCGCCGAGGCTGCCAAGCCCTTCACCTACGCTGTGAACTCTATTTCAGTTTCAGGCATTAACGCTGCCTTTGCGGACGAAACCACCAAGCCAGCCGTGAACATTGGCGTAACCAACATCAGCCTTGAAACCAGTGGCGTAACGCAAGACCTATCCAAGCCCTTGCCCCTGAAAGCAGGCCTTGGCCTGCAAAGTGGCGGCACCGTTGCGGTGAACGGCACACTGACCCCTGCCACCGCCGCCACGCAATTGAATGTGGACATCAATGCACTGGCTTTGAAACCCGTACAGCCTTTCCTCAGCCAGTTTGTGAAACTGGACCTGGCCAGCGGTGCAATTTCCAGCAAGGGCAAAGCCACCTACAACCCGCAGCAGCAGGGCTACGCGGGCAGCTTTACCGTGGCGGGCCTGCGATTGAATGAAGCAGGCAACAACAAGCCTTTCCTTCAGTTCAAGCGCCTGTTTACCCCCGCATTGAATGTGAATGCCAAGGGCTTGAACATTCAACGCCTGACACTGGACGGGCTGGACACCGCGGTGCTGATCGCCAAGGACAAGTCCACCAACATCAGCCGCATCCTGGTCAGCAACACTGCGCCCCAAGGCAATGCAAAGCCCACGGCTGAACAACAAGCCAAACCCGCAAATGCCAAACCCACCCCGGCAGCCAGCGACGCCGCAACCGCATTTGCTGTGAACATTGATCGCTTTGCAATTGCCAACAGTGAAATGGACTTTGCCGATGAATCCCTGTTCATCCCCTTCGGCACCCGCATTCACAGCCTGGAAGGTGTGGTGAATGGTTTGTCCACCAAGCCTGGCACCCGCGGCGAACTGGCCTTGAAAGGCGCAGTGGACGAGTTTGGCGAGGCCAATGCACAAGGCGCGCTGAACCTGCTCGACCCCACGGCCTACATGGACATTGCCGTGAAATTCAGCAACCTGGAAATGCGCAATCTGACGGCCTATTCCGGCACCTTTGCCAACCGCAAAATTGAATCCGGCAAACTGTCGATGGACCTGAACTACCAGATTGAAAACCAGCAACTGAACAGCACCAACAAGGTGGTGATCGACAAGCTGACATTGGGCGAGCGCGTAGCAAGCCCGCAAGGCCGAGACCTGCCACTTGAACTGGCCATCGCCATTCTGGAAGACAGCAATGGCCGCATTGAATTGGGCTTGCCGATTACCGGCAATTTGAATGACCCCGAATTCAGCTACGGGGCCATTGTGTGGAAAGCGATTGGCAACGTGTTGACCAAGATTGTCACCGCCCCCTTCCGCGCGCTGGGTGCCTTGTTTGGCGGGTCGGAAGAAGACCTGGGCAAGGTCAGCTTCACCGCCGGGGCGAACACCCTGAGCCCCTCGCAAAAAGAAGGTTTGAAAAAACTGGGCGAGGCCTTGAGCACGCGCCCCAACCTGGCGGTGACCGTGCAAGGAACTTGGGCCCCTGCGGACAAAACTGCGCTTCAGAATGTGCAGATGCGGCGTGCCGTGGCCACCCAGGCCGGCGAGAAATTGCAGCCCGGTGAAGACCCAGGCCCATTGGCCTTGAACAGTGAAGCAGGCCAGAAAGCCATCGAAGCTTTGTTTGAAAAACAGTTCAGTGGGGGTGAATTGGCTTCACTGAAAACCGGCTTCAGGCAGGCCAACCCAGGCCAGTTGCAACAAGGCACCGCAGGCAAGGCACTGGGGCAAATTACCAACCTGTTCAAGGACACCCGCGAATTGAGCAGCAGCGAAATCAACGCCTTGAAAGGCAAGAATTTCCACGCGGTGCTGGCTCAAAAACTGCAAGATGCGGAAAACGTGAGCACCGCCCAGTTGCAGGCATTGGCCACGCAGCGGCAGGTTCAAATCAGCGCGGGCTTGGCTGCGGCTGGTATTGCGGCTGAACGCCGGAAAGTGGGCGCACCGAAAGAAACCAAGGCCAGTGAAGACAAAACCGTACCTATTGAACTGGATGTGGCAGTGAACAAGTAACTAAACCCCAAACCCCGCCTTGCTGGCCAACACCTGCCGGGTTACACGAATAAACTCACGGGTTTTGGCGGGCATGGGGTTGGCATACGGGCACACCGCGAAAATATCGGCCGGTGCCCCTGCCCAGTCGGGAAGTACGCGTACCAGCGCGCCGGTTTTCAGTTCCTGTTGAATGTCCCATTCAGAACGCAGCAGCACACCCTTCCCTTCCAGCGCCCATTGCACCGCCACTTCACCGTCATTCGAGCTCACAGGCCCGTGCACTTTCACCGTGGTTTCCTGCCGCCCGTTGCGCAGCGGCCAGTTGTTGAAGGTGTGGTTCTCCTGCCGTATCACCAAGCAATCGTGGCGGGTTAAATCGGCCGGGTTCTCCAACGCGCCCGCACGCGCCAGGTAAGCCGGTGCAGCGCACAGCACGCGGCGGTTGCTGGCCAGTTTTTGGGCAATCAGGCGCTGGTCGGGTGGTTCGCCAAAACGAACGGACAAATCGAAACCGCCTTCGATCAGGTCAATAGGGTGGTCGGTCAGTTCAAGAATCACCTCCACCTGCGCAAATTCGGCCTGATAAGCCGACACAACGCCCGCCACGTGCTTGCGCCCGAAACCCAGGCTGGCGTTGACCCGCAGCAGCCCGCGCGGGGTGTCTTGCCCGGCCCGCAGGGTGGCTTCCAACGCATCGATCTGCCGCAAAATTTGCGCGCCTTCGGCCAGGTAGCGTTCACCTTCGGCGCTTAGCCCAATGCGCCGGGTGCTTCGGTGCAGCAGGCGCACACCCAGGCGTTTTTCAAGTGCGGCCAGCCGGCGGCTCACCGCGGGCGGGGTCACATCAAACCCCACCGCTGCGCTGGCCAGGCTGTCATGGCGCACCAATTCACTGAAAAAAGCCAGGTCAGACAACTGCTTCACGGGGCACACTCCATTCGTGCGTTTTTGTTAATAATATTTTAAATACCGCAGCATTGTAGATATTTTTAGAATCAATACACTTTGCCTTTCTACATCAAACAGCACACCACCCCATGGAATGGCCCGCCCTGACAGATTTGCTCCTTGTGTTGTCCCTGGGCGCGGCCTTGGGCTTTTTCGGTGGTCTGTTTGGTATTGGGGGCGGCATTATTGCGGTCCCCCTTTTTATTCTTGGCTTTGGCATGGACCAGGCCTTGGCCCAAGGCACGGCGCTTGTGCTCATGGTGCCCAACCTGCTGATTGGCTGGTGGCGGTACAACCAGCACCACAAACTGCCTTGGCTGGCTGTGGCTGCGATAGGCATTACAGCCACCCTGACCACTTGGCTAACCGCCAAGCTGGCCGTGCAGCTGGACCAGGATGTGCTCCACTGGATCTTCAACCTGTTCATTCTGGCCGTGGGCGTGCGCATGCTGTTGCTGCGCAAAAACCCTTCTGAAAACGCGAGCAGTTCCGACCAACCCCGCACTGCCGCCATGCCGATCGTGGGTGTGCTGGGCGGCACCAGCATGGGCCTGTTGGGCATGGGGGGCGGTTTGGTGGCCACACCTTTGCTGACCACAGTCTTCAAGCACACACAAACCACGGCACAAGCCCTTTCACTGGCGCTGGTGGCTCCAAGTTCCGTCATGGCGCTGACTACCTATGCCACAGCCAACCGGGTTGACTGGAACTTGGGCCTGCCACTGGCCTTTGGGGGCTTGTTCACCGTGTCAGCCGGTGTGGCAGTGGCGCATTACCTGCCCGAAAAAGCGCTGCGCCGAAGCTTTGCCATGGTGATGATCGTGGCCGCATTCTGGCTGATCCTGCAATCCTTGCAGACGCACTAAGACTTTTCCGGTAAGAATAGGGGCTGGTGCAATTTCCCCTATTCGGTCAATGAAACTGGCAGTCCTGTTCCGTTTCGTCTTGTTTGCCACTCTGCTGGGCTTGGGCTCCAATGTGTGGATGGGGCAGCGTGCGGACCAGTTGCAGGAATCGCAGGCCAAGCTGCTGACCATGCGCCTGGATTCGGTCAATACGCTGCGGCTGCTTCAATCGGAATTCGATGCCCTGCAAACCCTGGTGGCCGCCTTCGTGGTCAGCAAAAACAGCCTGCATCTGGTGAATTACTACGAACTGCTGGACGCACACGCTGGCGCCCGCCAGTACGCCAGGCCTGTTGACAATGTGTACTGGAGCAACCTGATTGCCGGCAACATTGAAGCGGTGCCATTGTTACCAGCCAAGGGTGAAACCCTTGAAACCCGCCTGATGGTGCCTGAACGGCTGGCACCCGAAATTGGCAACGACCTGCAAAGCTCGGTAGATACCATTCTTCGCTTGAGCAAACAACTGCGCGAACGCGAGCAGATCGTGTTTGCCCTCACCCAGGGGCTTTATGACCCGGTGCAGAAAAAATACGTGTCGGAAGCAGAGCCGCGCGATGACCTGGCCATCCAGATGCTGTTCTCGGAAGAATACCTGGGTCTGAGCAATGCCATTCGTGCGCAAATCCAGGGGCGAATTGGCGCGGTGGAACGCGGCTTTCAAACCGTGATTGCCCAGCAAGCCGAAAACATGAAAACCACGGCAAAAATCGATTTCTACGTGGGTTTGCTGGTGGCGGTGCTGGCCCTGGTGGGTTTGGCGGTGCTGCAGCGTTACGTGGTGGCGCCTCTGCGTGAATTGAACACCGTGAGCAAACAGATTGCCCTGGGAAACTACAAGACCAACCTGCCCACACCGCGGTTTGTGACCGAAATGGTCAACCTGATCAAAGGTTTCGCCCTCATGATTGGCGCATTTCGCCGCGAACTTGAACAAACCGAGGCCGCGCAAAATGCCCAACTGCTTGCACTGGAAGCAAAAATGGGCCGCGAACGCGCGGAAGCCCAGGCCGAGGCGCGGGGCATGCTGCTGGCCAACATGAGCCATGAAATCCGGACACCGATGAATGCCATTCTGGGCATGACAGCCCTGACACTGAAATCGGACCTGCCCGAGCAGGAACGTGCTTACCTGTTGAAAGCGCAAGATGCGGCCAAGTCACTGCTCAGCCTGCTCAACGACATCCTCGACTTTTCCAAGGCCGAAGCCGGCATGGTGGAATTCGAGCACATTCCCTTCACGCTGGACGAGGTGCTGGCCAATTCTTTTCTGGCGGTACAAAGCCAGGCCGCCGGCCGCAAGCTGTTGCTGTTGAACCAGGTGGCGCCGGGTTATTCCAACCAGCTTGGGCAGCGCCTGGTAGGCGACCCGTCGCGTTTGCGGCAGGTGCTGAGCAACCTGTTGAGCAACGCGGTCAAGTTCACTGAAAGGGGGTCAGTGCGGGTACATTCCACCTTAACCCCCCTATCGGACAACGCATTGGAATTGCGAATTGAAGTGCACGACAGCGGTCCCGGTTTAAGCAAAGCCCAAGTGGAGCGGATATTCGAGAAGTTTGCCCAAGGCGACACCAGCGTCAGCCGGGTGTACGGGGGCACGGGCCTTGGCCTGAGCATTGCCCGCGAGTTGGTGACCCGCATGGGTGGGGAAATTTCAGTGGAAAGCACGCCGGGCAAGGGAAGCTGTTTCTGGTTTTCCGTGCCGCTGGCTTATGAAAACGACGTACTGCTTGAACCACCGCCACTGGCCCGACAAAATGCGATATTGCTGCATCAACCGGGCGAAATGGCGGACTGTGTGATCTCCGTGTTGGGCTCAACAGGGTTGCAGATTCAACAAGTCAGCACCTTGGGCGGCTTGCTGCATGCCCTGGCCCAAGGGCCTGTGAACTGGTTGCTGGTTCAATCCGACCTGCTGGAAGCCGATGCCCCGTTGCCGCCCGAGCTACTGAACATGCTCAACCGCCCGGACCCGAGCCTGGTGGCCATTGACCGCGATTTTCTGTCCGCTGACAGTGCCCTGCTCGCAGCTTTGCCTGTTGAACTGGGCAAACGCCTGCTGCATGTGGCCCACCCGGTGCTGACGCAAGACCTGGTCAACGCACCCCGCCGCCATGAAACACGACCCATTCCGGCCGACCCGGAGCAACAGGCAGCAGCGCACCTGCGGGGTAGAAAAATTCTGGTGCTGGAAGACCACCCGGTGAACCAGGTGCTGATTCGTTCGCTGCTGGAATCTGTTCACGTGGAAGTGACACTGTGTGGGCAAGGCCAGCAGGCCGTGGATTTGATGGACCAGGATGATTGCATGGAGTTCGATGCCATTATCACTGACCTCGAAATGCCCGTGATGGATGGCTATGAATTCATGGTGTGGTTAAGAGACCAGACCCGTTGGATGGAAACGCCTGTCATTGGTTTAACCGGCCATGCCTTTTCCGAAACACGCATGCGCTGTCTTGAACTGGGCATGGATGACTTCATCACCAAGCCGATTGAGCCCCATGTGCTGTACAACGCCCTGTTGCAGGTACTGGGTGCAGACAAGCAACCCATGCCGGCGAACTACGGCAACATGCCGGCATTGCCCAACCTGTTTCTGGCCCACTGTGCGGACCTGCCGGTCAAACTGGCCGCCTGTTTGGCCGCAGGCCATGCTGACACATTTGTGCGTGAAATCCATTCCATGGTCAGCTTGCTCGCTTTGCTGGGCGAACAGGCACTGCACCGCCTGTTTCGTGATTTCGAACAAGGTTTATACAGCGGAAACCTGAATGCCGATGCCGTGCTGGATGAAATCACGCAAATGTGGCCGGGGCTTGCACAGCGCTACCACCAACAGGCCAAATCCACCACCCCTCTTTAGGCGAAGCCAACCCCCCGGCTGGGTGAACCTCCCCGAAGTCGGTGTACCCTCACCTATGCGATGCCAATTGCCGCAGCCCTATTGCAAAATGGTTTCACGACAAACGGCCAAGCACGGGATTTTTTTCATGACCATTCGAGCTCCATACCATGTCATGCACAGCACGCCCTACAAGGCATATTCTTTCGAACGGGAAGTGTTTTTTGAAACCCTTGGGGCATGCTGGGCGCTAAGTTCACGCAATGTGTGTGGCATGTTTGCCATGCAATTGCAAATTGACCTGAGCCGCCTGCAGCTGCTGTATGGAGTGCCCAGTACCAACCTGCCCGAACCGCTGCTGTTCCAGTTGCTCACCGTGTTTCAGGCACGCCCGCGCAACGGGCAACCGGTGCACCAGCGCCACATTGAACACCATGCGCTGGAACTGATTGAAGACATGAATGAAGCCGACTTCCTGAACTTCACCACCGGTTTTCAGGATGCGGTGAAGCAGATACTGGAGCCACTGGACTGCTGGACACAGGAATGCCGGCAGGCCCACCTGGCCCTGAAGTATTACGGCCTGAACCTGATTGAAACCGGCTTGAGAGATTGCAAGTTCAAGCGCACCTACGCCGATTTGCTGGTGAGCTTTTTACACACCACGCAGCGTGTGTTTTTGCAAGACAGCAAAACCTCAAGCTACTACTTCTGAGTGCACTGACCCGGGCCACCGGGCTTGGCCAATTATTCCCGGCCAACCTTCGGGCGCAGGTGCTGGCGCAGCACCATCTTCAGTTCCAGAAACACGTCGGGGTCGTTCAGCAAGGTCATGTGGTGCTTTTGGGAAAACGTGACACGCTGCGCCTTGCCGGTGTCGTCGGCCAGGGCTGAATCGGGGGTGACCAGGCCATCGCCCACCGTGGTGTTCAACCACGATGAGGTGTGGTCACCAATGGTGGAACCCACCAGGTGAAAGGTCACATCCTGACCTGCACGGGTCTGCAAGGCACCCAAACCGTCTTTCAAATCGCGAATGCCGCGCGAACGCACACCCAGAACACGGCCAATTGGCTTTGACAATTCAAATCGATCCAGCAATTGCTCACCTGCAGCCGCCAGCCGGGCCAGGGGCGCACCCGCGTGGGGAGAACCCAGGCAAACCACATCCCGAATAGCGCGCTTCAAAACTACGTCGTCATCGGTCAGTGCTTCAACCACTGCGCGGCTGACCAGGCCACCCATGCTATGGCCAATCAGGGTGATCCCCTTGATTTCTACGGGCCAGTTGCGCACCAGCTTGTTCAACACCCGTTTGAACTGGCGTGCGTTGGAATCGATGTTGCGCCCGGTGTTGTAACGCAGGTAAAGCGAAGTCACCGGAAAATCGTCCTGCAGCTTCTCGCCATAGGGGCGTGTGGCAGGCTCGCAGGGGTTGTAATACATCTGCCAGCTGTCCTCGTTGCAGCACAAGCCATGCAGAAAAATCACGAGGTGGTGTTGCGCATCCGGAAAACGGGCAGCCAATTCGGCTGCATCAGCCGGCAGGGCTTGTCCATTGGCGTACAAATTCATGTGAACCTGCATGGGGTTGCGCGTGGCGGCCAGGTGGTCGCCAAACACCCCGTTGATTGCACTTGAAATTGCAGACACTCGCTTGTCCGTTTTGGCATTGGGCATGGCAGGTATGGGCAAGTGGCTCACATCGTCCATCAGTTCGCCATCGAGGGCCTGGTCGATCACCTGGGGTGAGGCCATGCTTTGGTTGGCTTGCCGCACCACCCAGGCTGCACCTGAAAACACGCCCCTGCCTGCTTCCCGCACCGCACCGTACACCATGTCGGTGATTTCATTGTGAACCGCTTCAACAGGCTTGCTGGCGTTCAGTGTGGCTGCACCCACAGCCTTGAAGGGCAAGTTGCTGATGGCACGGTGAAATTCATGCACCCGAGTGGCGGCCTGTGCAATGGTGTCACCCACAAACATCAGGGTGCCTTCCAGCTTTTCGCCTGCATTGGGTTCGGTGTTTTTGCTGCTCATGCTGTGTCTCCGCATCGGGTGGTTTGTTTTTTGGTTTTCTTTCAGTGTACAACTGTACACTCATTATTTTTTGCGTGTTAGAAATTTCTTTCTAACGGGCTATCCCTTTGGTGCTATTTGACCGTTTTCGACAAACCAAAGCAATAGGCCCAGTACACCAAGGCAATGAACAAATACCCTTCCAGGTAAAAACTGCGCCATTGCACATCACCGGCCAAGGCCAGGCCAAGCGCACCCGTCAATTCGAACAGGGCCACCACTGTCACCAGCGAACATTCCTTGAACAGGGTCACGAAGCTGTTGGTCAAACTGGGCAGGCAAGCCCGAATGGCCTGCGGCAACACCACGTGCAAGTTGGTTTGGACTGGGTTCAAACCCAGGGCCAATGCAGCGAGCCGCTGCCCTTCGGGCACACCTTGCAAGCCACCGCGCAACACCTCGGCCAGGTAAGCCGCGCTGAACAGTGCAATGGTCAGCAACACGCGGGTGAACAAATCCAGCCCTTCGCCAGGCAGCCACAAGGGCAGTACAAAGGCCGCCAGAAACAGCACGGTAACCAGTGGCAGGGCGCGCAGCAATTCAATGTAGGCAATGCACAGGCCACGCAGGGGTGCAAACTTGGATTGCCGTCCCAAGGCCAGCAACAAGGCCAAAGGAAAGGCCAAACCAAAACCCACCGTACTTAGAATCAATGTCAACGGTAAGCCACCCCACAAGGCGGTGGGCACGGCGGGCAGGCTTGGGATAGTGGCAGTTACATCGCCTGCCATCAGCACGGTGCTGCCTGTCAGCACCAGTGCCCAAGCGATCAGCAAATGTTTGGCCCGAAAAACCCGCGCAGCAGTTGCAAACAGCAAAACGGACCACACCACCAACACGGTAGCGGCACGCCATTGTTGATCAAGCGGGTAACGGCCAAACAGGATGATTCGCCATTTTTCAGCGACAACACCCCAGCAGGCACCCTGCCCTGCAACCTGCTGACAGGCGGCAAGGTCGGGCCTGAACACGGCACTGAACACCGCCCAATCCGCCAGGGTCCACAGCAGGGGCGCGAGCAACAGGGGCAGCGCAAGCCACAGCAGGCGATTCATGACCACGCCCAAGCTCACAGAGCACCCCGGTTCACATGTGTATTCAGCGCGTTCATCAGGCCTGCGGCCACCGCACTGAGCAAGGCATAGGTGAACAGAATGATGAGCACACATTCAACCGCCTTGCCACTCTGGTTGATGGCCGTGTTGGCCACGGACACCAGTTCCGGATAGCCCACCGCCACACCCAGTGATGCATTTTTCAGCAGGTTAAGGTACTGGTTGCTCAGCGACGGCACCATGACACGCAAGGCCAAAGGCATCACCACGTGGCGCGTGGTTTGGGCCGGGTTCAAGCCCAGGGCCAGTGCGCCTTGCCGCATGCCAGGCTTCACCGCCTGCACGCCGGCGCGCACCACCTCGGCAATGAACGCGGCGGTGTACACCACCAGCGCCAGCAGCACCGCGAGGTATTCCGGGCTAAGCACCCAGCCCCCTTCCACGGAAAAACGCCCCTGCACCGGCACGCCAGAAAATGAAGGCATGGCCAACCCACTTTTGCTGAGAAACACCACGTCATCGAAAGACCAGGCCGCGCTGGCAATGGGCAAAAACTGGGTAATCGCAAAGTAAATGGCCAACAACTGGAGCAACAAGGGGATGTTGCGGAACAGGTTCACGTAGCCTCGGCACAGGCCCTTCAACACCGGGTGCCCGCCAAGTTGCCCAAGCCCGATCACCAAACCCAGCAAGGTGCTGAACAACAAAGCGGGCAAAGCCACTTTCAGGGTATTCAACAAGCCTGCCAGCAGGATGTGCCAATACGGCGAATCAAACGCAATGGGCAGCCAACCTTCGCTGAGACCAAAACCTGCGGGGTCACTGAGAAACTCGAAGTTCACAGGCAGGTTCTCACAAGCGGCCCTTCACACTTAACGCAAGGGCGGGGCGTACATCAGCCCGCCTTGCGTCCACAGCGCATTCAAACCACGCTTCAGTTTCAGGGGCGATTGCTGGCCCAGATTCGCCTCGAACACCTCGCCGTAATTGCCCACCTGTTTCAGCACCCTAGCCACCCAGTCACGCGGCAAACCCAGCGGTTTGCCAAGGTCTTCGGCACCGCCCAGCAGGCGTTGCACCGCCGGGTTTTTGCCAGCCAGAGCCTGTTCAATATTGGCCTGGCCCACGCCCAGCTCTTCCGCTTCGATCATGGCGAATACCACCCACTTCACGATGGCGAAAAATTCGTCATCGCCGCGCTGCACAGCAGGGCCAAGTGGTTCCTTGGAGAAAATTTCTGGCAGCACGACATAATCATCAGGCTTGCCGCTCTGTTTGCTTTTCAGGCCAATCAGGGCGGACACGTCGGTGGAAAACGCCTGGCAACGGCCACTGAAAAATGCCTTGTAGGCTGCCTCGAAGTTGTCGTACACAATGGCCTTGGCCTTGATGCCCTGTGTGCCCAGGTAAGTGGTCAGATTCTTTTCGTTGGTGGTGCCCGACTGCACACAAATTTCCGCGCCGTTCAATTCCTTTGCACTTTTCACACCAAAGCGTTTGTGCATCAGGATGCCCTGCCCGTCGTAATAAGTAATGGCAGCGAAGTGCGCATTCAAGCCTGCGTCGCGGCTCAAGGTCCAGGTGGTGTTGCGGGAAAGAATGTCGATTTGCCCGGCCTGCAAGGCCGCAAAACGCTGTTGCGAAGTCAGCGGCGTGAACTCGACTTTCTGCGCACTGCCCAGCACAGCAGCAGCCACGGCACGGCACACCGCCACGTCCAGCCCGCGCCATTGGCCATCGCTGCCCACGGCAGAAAAACCTGCCACCCCACTGCTGACACCGCAACGCACGGCGTCACGTTTTTTAATCGCGTCCAGCACGGGGCCGGCATGCACTGTGGCTGACACAAGGCACAAACCGCAGGTTATGAAAACGGCCATACACGCTGACAACACCAGCTTGGTGGCGCGCCTTTGAAACCTGTTCAGGAATTCGGCTGCGATGTGGTTCGCTGTGTGATTTGCCAGCTTAGTCAATCAAGCCCCGCCTTTGGCATACACGCCGCTTACCTTTAACTGCAAACGCCCCAGGTATTCCTTGATGGCCGTGGTGCTTTCATCCAGTGCCTGCGGCTTGGGCAAGTGGTCCCAGAACTTCCGATTTTCATGCAACACGCGAATGTCGGCGCGCACCGGGTACACCGTAAACCCGGCTTTTTCAAACCACGACACCGAGCGCCCCATGTGAAAAGCCGAGGTCATCAGTGCAATGGTGTGCGTGCCCTCACCCAGCCTTTCACCCAGCAGCGCACGGGTGCGCAGGGCATTCTCGAATGTGGTTCTCGATTGGTCTTCAATCAGCAAAGCCTGTTCAGGCACACCCATGTCCATCATGAATACCTTCATGCCGTGGGCCTCGGCTTCACGTCGGGGATCTGCATTGAACTGTCCACCACTGAGCACCATGCGCGGCGCCACACCCTCTTTGTACAGGCGGGCGGCTTGCCACACGCGGTCGCCAGAATCATTCAGGTCGGGCAAGTTGCGCACTCCTTCATAGCGGCCTTCCAGCCCGCCACCCAGAACCACAATGGCATCGACCTTGGTGGCACTTTGCTGCGCGGGCATTGGGCGATCTGCTTCGAGCTGCCGCGCCTCTTCTTCCAGGTGGCCCAGCAGGGCGTCGCCCACCGCCGGCAGGCTGAACACGAGCAACTGCAATTGCGCCAGCACGAGCACCCGCATGCGCCAGGCCCTTCGGCCAAACAGACCCAATACAGCCAAAGTACTCAAGGCGAGCCACAACCCCAAGGGGCTCAACAGCCAGATGGCATACTTGGTCAGTTCGGCAGCCAAAAGTTTCTCCGCAATTGATTTCCAGAGAACATTGTAGACGTGTCAACGGCTCTGCAAGCGCGATACACTGTTTTACTTGTTCACTCCTGCCCTCGAGACCATGGCCCTTTTTCCCAATCATCAACTCAGCATGACTGTTCTGATGACACCCGACATGTCCAACTTCAGCGGCAAGGTTCATGGGGGGCACATCCTGAAACTGCTGGACCAGGTGGCCTACGCCTGCGCAAGCCGTTATGCAGGCATGTATGTGGTGACCTTGTCTGTGGACCGTGTGCTGTTTCGCCAGCCCATTCGCGTGGGTGAACTGGTGACCTTTCTCGCCAGCGTCAACTACACCGGCAACACGTCGATGGAAGTTGGCATCAAGGTGGTGTCCGAAGACATTCACAAGGGCATCGCCACCCACACCAACAGCTGTTTTTTCACCATGGTGGCGATGAATGAAGATGGCACGCCAGCCAAGGTGCCTGCCCTGCAACCACAGACAGACGAAGAAAAAAAGCGGCAAGCGAACGCAGAGTTGCGAAAGATGCTGCGCAAGGAACACGAAGAGCGGATGAACAATCTATAGTGATGGCTGGCTGTCCCTTTAATTGAAACTCACCATGAACCTTAAAGCGTTGTCTTCTGAAATGGATGTGGAGGTTGCTCTGGATCGCCTGTCTGGCGACTCAGCCTTGTTGCTCGAAATTCTGGACATGTTCCTGGCGGAATTCGTTGCTGAACAACAGAATATTCAGGCTCTGATCCATCAATCCGATTGGGCTGCGCTGTCCCGCAAAGCACATTACTTCAAGGGAGTGGCTGAAAATCTGGGACTGACCCGATTTTCATCGGAAATCAAGTCACTTGAACAGTTTGGAAATTCAGCAGACCTGGTGGCCTGCAATCAGACGCTCGAACTATTGATGCAGATTGCCCGAAACATTCAGTCACTTCGGGACTTCATTTAAAAGAATTAGGCGCCTTCAGACCTTCTCAGGTATTTGGCCAGTACTTCGATCAGCTTGCTTCTGTCGAGGGGTTTGATCAGGTAATCATTCATCCCGGCGTCGAAGCATTTTTTGTCTTCACCCACCATGGCATGTGCCGTCAAGGCAACCACCGGAATAAGGGTGTTTACACCGGGCACTGAACCGCTTCGGATCAAGGTGGTGGCTTCGTAGCCATCCATCACCGGCATTTGTCCATCCATCAGTACCACATCGAAAGCTTCGCTGCCCAGCAGCTCAATGGCTTCCTGCCCATTGTTGGCCACTTTGGAGTCAAGCCCAAGACGCTCCAGAACCTTGCACACCACCATCTGGTTCATGACCGAGTCTTCCACCACGAGTACGCGCCCCAGAAACAAGGGTACTGGCTGCGGCTGCGCAGGAATGGCCGGAACGGGCAAAGGGGCTGGCGTTGTTGCAACTGCGTCAGACACCACAGCCAGCTTCAGGGAAAAAATCACTTCAGTGCCCTGCCCTGGCTCACTGCTTAAGCGAACCTGGCCACCCATCAGTTCAACCAGTTCTTTGACAATTGCCAAGCCAAGGCCACTGCCCTGCGCACGGCGTGTTGTCGAGTTGTCCACCTGGGTGAACCGCCTGAACAAGTTCTGCTGATGTTCAGGCGCAATGCCAATGCCCGAGTCCTTCACCCGGAATTCAAGCACGGCCTGTGAACCGGTCCGCGACACTTCGCGGCAACTGACTTCGACCTGCCCTTTGTCAGTGAACTTCACGGAATTGCCCACCAGGTTCAACAAAACCTGCCGCATGCGAACCGCGTCGCCCAGGTAAACCGAAGCAGGCAGGCTTTCCGAGGGACACAACAGCGCAATGCCCTTGCTACTGGCTTCGCAGGACAATGCTGCATTCACATCAGTAAAAAGGTCGGCCAGTTGAAGCTCGCTCTCGCGAAGCACCATCAACCCGCTTTCCACTTTGGAAATGTCGAGGATGTCATTGAGCAGGCTCAGCAACAAACCCGCACTGCGTTTGGATGCGGAGGCCAGTTGATGTTGTTCCGGTTTCAATTCGGTGTCGAGCAACAGGTCCAGCGTACCCAGCACCCCGTTCATGGGTGTCCGGATTTCGTGGCTCATGTTGGCCAGAAAAGCCGCTTGCGTTTTTTGGGCCTGTAGCGCCAACTCCTGGGAATGACGAAGCGAAGTCTCGCTTTGTCGCCTGAACTCCACTTCCTGGGCCAGGGTGGAATTGATCTGGGTGAGCTTGTCCAGGTCGGGCAAGGCCATGATGTGCCTCAACTTCGGCACCAGGTAAATGGCCGTGGTGACAGACACCAGCGCCGTAATGACCTTGGCAACCCCTTGGGCGTAGTAAAGAGGAATCCACAAGGTGAGAATTCCCATCACGTGGGTCACGCCGCAAGCCAGGATGAATGCCGCAAACAGGTAGTAAATGGGTTGAAACACTGCGTCGGGACGGCGCCTGGCCACGTACAGAATTCCCAAAGGGATGGAGAAATAGGCAATCGCGATCAAGAGGTCGGAAATGACATGCATGGCAAGCAATTGCGGATTCCAGGCAATGCAGAAGCCGTGTGGCAGGTATTCATTGACGTTATTCATCTTGACCCATCTTGATTGGAGTTTGTCGCGCGCTCGGGCTAGGCAAGGATGTCACCTGCCTGCCGGCGCAGTTTCCGTTTTTTTATTGTACTTGAGCACCTGATTCAAACGGCTTGCCCCCGCGTTTGACTGCACTCAGGACCTTGTCAATCTGCAAAGGCTTGACCAGCACTTCATTCATGCTGGAATTGCAGGCCAGCTCATGGGCCGCCTCCATCACGCCGGCGGTCACCGCAAGATGACCCCGACGCAAATTCAATTTTCATTTTTATGCGGGGATCGAATTGGCAACGGAGGCTTGTACAAGGGCCACCCCAAAAAATGTTAATTTGCCTGGGATGCTCATTTTACAAACAAACAATTGCATGGTGAGGGGGTTTTCACCCCCTTATTTGGTGGCTTTACACTTGTTGTCAATTGGCCCCGTTGTTCAATCCGCCACTTTGGGTACCCTCAAGACCTTGGCTTCGCCAATTCTGGCCGCCTCGATTTGCACATCGGTGTAAGGCAGGCGGTGCCAGTTTTTCTGGGAATAAGCCTTGGTGTAGTCGTCAAAATGCGGGCTGGCCGGGTCGGTAGACACTGAATAGGTCAGGAATGCATCGGCTTGCGGCTTGCCGTTTTCATCCCAGGTTACGGCCTGGATGTAACTGTTGCCATAAGTGACCTTGTAGCCTTCGGCATTCAGGCGATCAGGCTCAGTGCTTACAATAGTGAAAGCGCCTTCCGGGCTGGTGCCACCAAAAATTGGCGTGGCACTGGCGTGTATTCCCGACTTCTGGATACTGCCCAAGGGCGCATCCAGTGCAAAACCAGCCGCTTGAACAGCCTGAATGGCATCTCCAAATGCCGCCAGCGTGAACGGGTTGGTCACATTCAGGGTATTGGGTGTATTCACCGGATTGGCTGCACTGAATCCGTTGGCCCACAAGTTGGTGGGCAATGAAACGGGCAAGGGGTTGTCAATCGGCAAATGCAGTGGAGGAATGCCCACAGGCAAACCGCCGGGGTTGGCGATGGCACGGCTCCAGAACTCACGCCACAGGTGAGCACCCTTGCTGTCCAGGTTGGCCTTGCCGTCCCAGGCTGACAAAGCACCACAGGCTGCAGCGGTTTGAACCGGCATCAAGTTGCTGCCCAAAACCACGGGCAATTTGCAAACAGTGTCCAGCACGGTTTGCCTGGCCAGGGTGGCGGAATAGATTTCGCTGCTCAGTGCAATCTCTTTCAGGTTGTCCTGCGTGAACTTGTTGCCCGCGCGGCCATCCGTGCCAGCCAACCGCCGCTCGGCCTGCAGGGTGCACAGGCGTGTGCGCAAAGTGCGCTCGGCGTTTTCATCGCCAATGATTCGTGCAAATCCCACCAGGGGCTGTTTGGGATTGGTCAGCCAGTAACTGTCGTTGCAGTTGGTGACATAGTCGTCGCGCATCAGTTTGGGCAGGTTGCCTGCACCAAAAATACCGGGAGCAGGCGCGTCCGGGTCGCTGCCCCATTCACAGGCTTGCCGGCTTCCGTTCAACACTGGCAAGCCGGGCGACAATTGCCCCACCACGGTGTTGAAGGGTTCTGCCGCGCAGCTGGCCACCTTGGCATTGGTCACATGCGGCACCACGGTCACGTCGCCATAATAAGCCGGCTTGCCCGGCCCGCTGGCGACAGTATTCACCCAAGGCACTCCCAGCTCACTGCCATGCAGGCCAATGAACTCCTCCAGCGACTTGGCCATGTTCCATTTTGCGAACTGGTTGATCAGGCGGTCGTTCTCTACGTTGGCATCGCGCAAACTGAAAGCCATCAACTGGTTCCACCCCAGCACAGGGATACCACTGGCCTGCAGCACCAGCATGGGCCCAAAATGCGACCGGTACATGGTGCGCTGTTGCTTGGTGATGCTGCCGTTGGCCTGCTTCACTTCAATTTCAATCGGCAAGGCAATCATGTCCCGCATTTCCCCTTCGTACATGTACTGCGTGGGGTTGGCGGGGTTGATCTGCAACTGGTACAAGGTGAACCGGTAGGCGGTTGACACCGTGTGGCTCCAGGCCACGTGTTCATTGAAGCCGATCAACACCGCAGGCACGCCGTACAGGCCCACCCCCATGATGTCCATCGCCTTTTCGCCATTCAATTCCAGAACGTTGTGGCTTGGGTAAAGGCGTTCTGTGCCCTTCCAGGGAAAGTGCGGGTTGCCGTACACCAGCGACTCGCCATTGCCGGTTGCATCCTTGCCAAACGCATACATGTTGCTGCCGAAATGGTCCTTGTTCTGCATGGCCGTAAAGGGGTTTGGCGATGCTTTCAACAAGGCCACTTGCTGGGCAGGGCTCAGCTTGGTCGACTTGGAGTTGGCGTTGTGGTCCGCCTTGGCCACAGGCACGCCCGGGACACCCGGCAGTCCGGGAAGTCCTGGCAAGGCAGGCAGGCCGGGTGCACCGCCGCCTGCAGGCAAACCGGGCAGCAGACCCGGTGGTTGCGCATTGCCAATTTCGGTGACAAACACCGAGCTGCTGGCCAGCACGGCCAAACGCACAAAACGGCGATACAGGTCATCCGTGGTCACGGGCTTCAGCCACTCTGCATTGGCGCAGGCTGCATGTGCTGGCACCTTGCTTCCATCGGGTTTTGTGTACTGGTGCTCGCCGGCTTTCAGTTCTGCAATGTAACGGTTCACGCCATCGGCATAGCCTGTGACCACTTTCTGGTAATCGGGAATGGTTTTGTCGCGGGTGCGCTGCCAGGCGTTGCGTACCACGCCATCTGCACCCTCTTCCTCAAAAGCGAACAGGCTTTTCCAGAAAAAGTCGCTGGCCACATTGTTGGCAGTTGAGCCATTCGCGGGAATGGTGTAACTGCCATCCGGTCCGAAAAATCGTGAACGTTCCCCGCGAATGGTCAGCAGGTCTTCAAGAAACACGCACAGGTTGTCTTGCGCAAAGGCATAGCCTTGCCCGTATCCCAGGCTACCGAAGTCTTTTGCGCGAATGTGGGGTACACCGTAAGTGGTGCGGGTAATGCTGACGTCATATTGAAGTTCGACTTCGCTGGGGTTCGTGCGGCCATCGGTGCCAGCAATGTCGTCCCGGTTGCTGCCCAAACAGGCTGTCAACACCAACACAGCTGCACTTGCTGCCGCAAACCATCGCGCACGCCGCAACGCGGCCCCGTTCATCAAGCCTGTCATCACCACCGTCTCCTCTGCTTTTTTTGCGGCCTCATTCAACGCAGGCCTTGTATGACTCATACCGCCGCAAACAGCAAATGGATTAAAAATCAGTGCTTTACCGACACTGTGTCAGTAAATTTTTGATTTGCCTCACAATTTACCCTGCTTGGTGTAAGCACCGATTCAACAGGCCACCGCCTTGCGCCACAATGTTCAGCTTCAGAAGCAAAACAGCGGGCTTTTACACCATGCAACCCTATACAAACGATCAAACCGTCGCCC
Organism: Burkholderiales bacterium; assembly: GCA_027484315.1. GTDB lineage: Bacteria > Pseudomonadota > Gammaproteobacteria > Burkholderiales > Burkholderiaceae_B > Limnobacter. The sequence goes on from JAIXTE010000071.1 coordinate 28,787, forward strand.
ACTTCATCAATGGCAATAGCCTGAGCCTACCCGGCACAAAAACAGCCAATGTATTCAACCCGTCGCTTGGGTCAGTGGCCCGCCAGGTTGAGTTGGCCGATGTCGCCACCGTAAACAAAGCCGTTGAAGCCGCCAAGGCCGCATTGCCAGCCTGGGCCAACAAGCCACCGCTGCAGCGCGCGCGCATCATGAACAAATTTCTGGCCTTGATGAACCAGCACCGGGATGAACTGGCCGCCATCATCACGGCCGAACACGGCAAGGTGTTCACAGACGCGCAAGGCGAAGTCAGCCGCGGCATCGACATCATTGAATTTGCCTGCGGCATTCCGCAGCTGTTGAAAGGCGATTACACCGAACAGGTGTCCACCAACATCGACAACTGGACCCTGCGCCAACCCGTGGGCGTGGTGGCGGGCATTACGCCATTCAACTTCCCTTGCATGGTGCCCTGCTGGATGTTCCCCGTCGCGATTGCCTGCGGCAACACCTTCGTGCTCAAGCCCAGCGAACGCGACCCCAGCGCCGCCAATTTCATGGCTGGCTTGCTGAAAGAAGCGGGCCTGCCCGACGGTGTGTTCAACGTGGTCCACGGTGACAAACTGGCCGTTGAAACCTTGCTAAACCACCCTGATGTGGCCGCGCTGAGTTTTGTGGGCTCCACCCCGATTGCCAAATTCATTTACGAAACCGGCGCCCGCAACGGCAAGCGCGTGCAGGCCCTGGGCGGCGCAAAAAACCACCTGCTGGTGATGCCTGATGCAGACCTTGACCAGGTCACCGACGCCCTGATTGGTGCGGCTTACGGCAGTGCGGGCGAACGCTGCATGGCAATTTCCGTGGCAGTGCTGGTGGGCGATGTTGGCGACCGCCTGATCCCCAAGCTGGCCGAGCGCCTGAAAACCCTGAAGGTGACCGATGGCATGGATTTGTCCGCTGAAATGGGCCCCATCGTCACCGCCGAAGCGCTGAAGCGCATTGAAGATTACATTCAGATTGGCGTGGATGAAGGCGCCACCCTGGTGGTCGATGGCCGCGGCCAAAAGCCTGCGGGTTTCGAAAACGGTTTTTACACCGGCGGCACCCTGTTCGACAACGTGAAGCCCAACATGCGCATTTACCTGGAAGAAATTTTCGGGCCCGTGCTGGGTTGCGTGCGCGTGGCCAACTTCGTCGAAGGCCTGGACTTGATCAACAGCCACCAGTACGGCAATGGCGTAAGCCTCTACACCCGCGACGGCAATGTGGCCCGCGAATTTGGCCGCCAGGTGCAGGTTGGCATGGTGGGCATCAACGTGCCCATTCCTGTGCCCATGGCCTGGCATGGATTTGGCGGCTGGAAAGCCAGCCTGTTTGGCGACATGCATGCCTACGGCGAAGAAGGCGTGCGCTTTTACACCCGCCAGAAATCCATCATGCAGCGCTGGCCCGACAGTATTGAGAAAGGCGCTGAGTTTGTCATGCCCACTTCCAAGTAAGAAATTCGCCTTGGTCCAGGAAAAGGGTGCACCACTAGAGGGATTCCTCTTTGTGGTCCGCCCTGCGATGCCGTATTTTCTCGGTTATGCACAATCCTGTATTGCCCCATGAACAAAGCTGAATTCGAAAAACGCTACGGCACCACCATTGGACAACCCAAGCTGAGCTTGTTGCTGGGTGAAGCGCGCACGCCTTTTGAAGCGGCCAAACTGGCTGTAGGTTGGCGTTTTCTGGCCCGTAAAAACGTGGGGCAAGGCCAAACTGTCTTGCTGATGCCTGGCTTCGGCGCCAGTTCCAGCAGCATGACCTTCATCAAGCGTTACCTGGACTCACTGGGCTACAAAGCCGTGCACTGGTCGGCCGGCTTTAACCATGGCGAAGTGGGCAAACTGATGCCACAAGTGATTTCCGACATCAAGAACCTGTCGGACGACGCACAGGCCCCCATCAAACTGCTGGGCTGGAGCCTGGGCGGCTACCTGGCCCGTGAGGCCGCACGCGAAGTGCAGCAGAACGTAAGCCGCATTGTCACCATTGGCAGCCCCGTGATTGGCGGCCCCAAATACACAGCCGTAAAACCCCTCTACGACATCCGCGGGCTGGATGTGGAATCCATCGAGAACAGCACACTCAAGCGTTTCGAGCACCCCATTGTCTGCCCCATCGTGGCGCTGTATTGCAAGAAAGACTCCATCGTTAGTTGGCAAGCCTGCATTGACCGTTTCAGCCCCAATGTGGAACACATTGAAATTGACACACCCCATCTGGCCATGGGCGTCAGCAAGGAAGTCATGAACCTGCTGCCCTACGCCTTGGGCACCCCGCTGAAGTAAAACTGGCCGTTTCAATCGCGGGAATACAGGGGGGATCAATTGTGTCCTCCGGGCTTCTACTGACTTGAAACTTTTACCCGTGGGCGTACACTCAATCCTAGTGGACGGTGCTTGCACTGCCACGACACAAGGCAACAAACCCTTGTGCCTGTACCCGTTTGCGCGCAGTCCGTCCTGCAAACTCGCCCGCTGGCACAATGCCCGCGATCGCAACAAGCCTGTGTGCACAAAAAGGGTACCCAACAATGATCCGACAACATTACCAATCACTTGAACACATCAGCGCTGGCGCAACCGATACCATCACGGTCAGCGACCCAAGCCACCCTTTGAAAATCACCGCCGATTCACCCGCCTTTGACGCCATGACTGACCTGCGCCGCATTCACCCGGTCAGCATTTCCAGTTCTGAAACCCTGGAGCAAGCCCGCACAACCATGATTGTGTGCGGCGTGAAGTTGCTGTTCGTGCGCAACAGCCAGGGCCATTTGCAAGGTCTGCTCACTGCCAACGACCTGGCCGGCGAACGGGCCATTCAACAAGCCGCGGCCAGCAACCGAAATGTGCCTGAACTCACGGTTAGTGACGTGATGGTCAAGTTGCCTGACCTGGAGTTTCTGGAATTTGGTGCGGTATCCCGAGCAGAAGTGGGCCACATCATCGCCACACTGCGTGAACACAACCGGCAACACGCATTGGTGGTCGACAACCGCAGCGGTACGCTGAGCGTGGTTGGCCTGTTCTCCTCTACCCAGATTGCCCGGCAAATGGGCATTCCGGTCATGGACCCGGTCAAGGCCAGCACCTTTGCAGAAATTGAGGCTGCAGTAGCCGCGGCCTGATTCACTTCAGAATGTCGACCACCAGCGGGTGGTCGATTCCCCGCACATTCCACACGCCATGTATGGCTTCATGCAAGTCATTGCACTGCGCCAGAAGCCGCAAACCGCTAAGAGTACCCCTGTCGTTCACACCCAGCCGGCTGACCGGAAATACACCCATACCCCGAGCGGCAAATACAGACATCAAGGCACTGTCCTCAAACTCGCCCACCACGTGGGGCACTATGCCGTGCTGTTCAAACCAGTGATTCAAGTCAGCCCGCAACCTTGAGTGTCCCGTAGGCAGTAACACCGGCAACTCAGCCAGACATTGCGGAAACTGACTGGCATTGCTTTTTTTCACCCAGCTGGAAGCGCCATACCAATCCACTGCCGATGTGGTCAATACGCGGCTCTGCATCCGCAAATTCGGGTTTGCCGGTGGAGGCTGACTGGCAAACACGAAGTCCAGGTGATGCAGGGCCAATTCCGCCAACAACTGTTCGGGTTCGCCCTCGTGGCAGGTCAAGTGCAGGTTGGGCGTGGCCAACACGGGTTTCAGCAGCGCGTGTACCGCCAGCTTGGAAATACCGTCGCACAATCCAACCTTGAACCGCTGCACGGGTTTGCTTGCCACCGCCCGCACCAGCTCGGGCAGACTTTGCCCAATCTGGAAAATCTCCTCGGCCTTGGCAAACGCCACCTGCCCTGCATCGGTCAAGGCTACACCACGCCCTTCAGGTTTCAGCAACTGGAGACCCAGGTCCTTTTCCAGTTCTCGCACCTGGGCACTGATGGTTTGAATGGCCATGTCCATGCGGTCGGCCGCACGGGCAAACCCACCTTCCTTGGCCACCATCCAGAAATAATGCAAATGGCGATAATTTAACGACATACCCAACCCCCTACTTCGTAAAAACCGCAGTAACACTCCATTAAATACTTATTTTTCCTCAGTATCAACTCAGCGAACATGACCCGGTCTTCAATTCAACCCTCATGGAGTATTCAAGTGGACGTTTTAATGGAATTCATGCACACCGATTTTCTGGGCACTGCCGCATGGATCTGGCTGTTGTTCATCGGTATTGTGGTGGCCTTGCTGGCCTTCGACCTTGGCGTGCTGCACAACGACGACAAGGAAATTGGCGTGCGGGAAAGCCTGCTGCTGTCAGCCGGCTACATCAGCGCAGCCGTGCTGTTTGGCAGCTGGGTCTGGTGGTACTTGGGTGCAGAAAGCGGCATGAACTATTTCACTGGCTTCGCCATTGAAAAATCGCTGTCCATGGACAATGTGTTCGTCATTGCCATGATTTTCTCGTTCTTTGCCATTCCCCGCCAGTACCAGCACCGCGTGCTGTTCTGGGGCATTCTGGGCGTGATTGTGTTGCGCGCCATCATGATTGGCCTGGGTGCTGCGCTGGTCAAGGAATTCAGCTGGGTGCTTTACCTGTTCGGCGCTTTCCTCGTCCTCACCGGTATCAAGATGTGGTTCATGGCAGACAGTGAACCTGACATCGAGAACAATGCGATCCTGAAGTTCCTGCGCAAACGCATGCGTGTTACTGATGGCCTTCGCGGCAACGCCTTCGTGGTGAACGAGCCTGATCCGAAAACCGGCAAGGTGGTGCGTTTTGCAACCCCCCTGTTGCTGGCGCTGATCCTGATCGAGTTTGTCGACCTGATTTTCGCGGTTGATTCCGTGCCCGCAATTTTCGCGATCACGACCGACCCGTTCATCGTGTACACCAGCAATATTTTCGCGATCCTGGGTTTGCGAGCCCTGTACTTTGCCTTGGCCGCAATGATCCACCGCTTCCATTACCTGAAGTACGCTTTGGCTCTGGTACTGGTGTTCATCGGCAGCAAGATTTTCCTGGTGAACTTCATTGGCAAATTCCCGCCTGCGCTGTCTCTTGGCGTAACGCTAGGCCTGATTGCCGGTGGTGTGGTGTTCTCGCTGTGGAAAACACGCGGCGACAACCAGGCTGAAAAACTGGAACACGCGACAGAAAACAAGTAATAACTGCAGCAAATAAAAAGGCCGGTGACATCAATCACCGGCCTTTTTTATTCACATCCCGATTTACTTGGGCTGCTTTACCGCTTCAATGGTGATCAACACTTTTACTTCCGGGAAAAAGCCCTTGTCCACGGCATATCCCAAGTCAAAATCCGTGCGCTTGAACTCGGCGACTGCATCGGCGCCACACACTTCGGCTTTCTTCATGGGGTGCATGATGCACTTAAAGGTATTGATCTTCAAAGGCACCGGCTTGGTAATGCCCTTCAGGGTCAGGTCGCCCAGCACTTCAACAGGCTTGTCGCCTTCAAAACGCATTTTGCTGGCCTTGTAAGTGATGGTGGGGTGTGCTTCCACATCAAACATGTCCACGCCCTTGGCGTGCTCATTCATTTTGCCGTGACCAAAGTCCACACTGGTCGCATCAATTTCAATATTGACCGTACCGGTTTTGTTGGCACGATCCAGGGTGACCGTGCCCTTGGACTTTTCGAACTGACCGCGCCACAGGGACAAACCGCCCATGTGGTCCGCTTCAAATGATGGAAACGTGTGGCTGGGGTCCACAATGTAGGTATCCACCGCAGCGGAAGCTGCACCCACCATGCCCAAGGCCATTGCACTGGCCAACACTGTTTTTGATACTTGCTTGAACATCCCTGACTCCTTGTTGTTTGCTTGTGTATTGCTGTGTACTTAAAAGCAATGCCTGCCTCAATAGTGGCCTTGATGTCGGCTTATTTGGCAGGCATCACCAGTTTGAAATCGATCACCACTTCATCGGCCACCAGGCTGGTGTCACCCCATTCGCCATCGGCCCCAACCTTGTAATCCAGCCGCTTGACCTGGGTTTTGCCGCTGACTGTGTGCTTACCGCCTGCGGTCTGAATTTTGACGGGAAACTTCAAGGGCTTTTTAATGCCTCGAATGGTTAGATCGCCCGTGGCCTGCAAATTATTGCCCGTGCCTGTGACACCGGTAATCACGAAAGTGGCCTTGGGGTGATTTTTGGAATCGAACCAGTCCTTGCCGGCCACTTCCTTGTTGTAATCCGGGTCCCCCAGGTCGTAGCTCGCCGTGTCCACACTCAAGGTGGCTTTTGTCTCGGCGGGTTTGGCTGGGTTGAACTGCACATCGCCAGTGAATTTCTTGAAGTTGCCGGTCACTGGCACATTGAACTGCTTAAAGGTGGCCTTTACTTCGCTTTGGGCGGCATCAATGGGGGCAGCCACCGCCGGGATAGTTACTGCCGCAAAAAGCAGCCCTGCAAATGCGGCTGGCCGGAAAAAAACGGATCGTTGAATCATGTTGGGTCCTGCTGGTACTCGAATTGAATTCCCGTGGTTTTCTACCCCAATTGACCAGGCGTACGAAATTCAACCTCAATCAACCTTTGCGCCCGGGATCATTCGACCCAGAACACGGTCCTTGTCCACAAAATGGTGTTTCAGGGCCATCAACACATGCCCTGCCACCAAGAAGACCAAACCTTTTGCAGAAAGTTCATGCAGAGTCTTGAACAGGTCTTTCAGCATCGGGTCTTTGTCGATCACTATCGGCAATTCAATCACCCCAAACCACACCACTGGAAACCCAGCTGCCAAACTGTACAAATAGCCAAAGGTGGGCACGCCCAGCATCAACACATACAGGGCGAAATGCCCCAGCCTGGCGAACAACACGGTGTTATGGCCCCAATGCGCCGGGTATTTTGGGGTTTTGGAAGCCATTCGCACGACCATTCGAAGCAGCACAAAGGTAAAAAGCGTCACACCCAGCCACTTGTGCCAATTGAACAGTTTCAGCTTGAATGGGGTGATCCCTGGTATGTCCACCATGTACAAACCCACCCCGAACGCGGTCAAAATACCCACCGCCATCAACCAATGAACTGCCACCATGGGCAAACGGTACCGGTGGTTCTCGCTCAGTGCGCTTCTCAAATTCGTGTCCCTCTACCGTGCGTACCTGAAGAGCCCGCAATAAATTGTTGGGCTCAAAGTCTTTTTCAAGATACAATTTACAGTTGTTTTAATGCTGCGTACACGCCTGTGCGGACAATACGCTTAGAATATGCGCAGCGTTTCGGTGGTTTTTAAACCCCGGCTGTGTACCTGGCAAATCAAACCATGAGCACAGCAAGAGCATAGCAAAAGCACATTAGATTCACGTATCAACCCAGCGCACTCAATCAGGACGTCGTATGAGCGATTCGAACGAACACGAACTTCTAATCAAGACACCGAAGCAACTCATCTATGCGGTCGTCGCTTCCTTTGTCATTCCGATTTTTGTCATCATCCTGTTGGCCAATTACGTCAGCAGCAGTGAAAAACCAGCCGCTGGCAGCAATGCGTTTTCTGAAGAAGCGATTGCGGCTCGACTGGCGCCCGTAGGCACCATTGACTTTGTAGATGCCAACGCACCCAAAGTGTTGAAAACCGGCGAACAGGTTTATGCAGCTGCATGTGCAGCCTGCCACACTGCAGGTGCAGCAGGTGCTCCCAAGTTTGGCGACAAGGGCCAATGGGCCGCCCGCTTGGGTCAAGGTTTTGACACCCTGTGGAAGCACGCCGTCAATGGCATCGGTGCCATGCCTGCCAAAGGCGGCAATGCCGATCTGGATGACATCGAAGTGGCTCGTGCCGTGGCCTACATGGGCAAGGAAGTCGGCGCAGACTTCAAGGCACCAGAACCAGCAGCACCTGCAGAAGCCCCGGCCGCTGACGGTCAGGCAGCAGCGCCTGCTGCTGAAGCAGCCAAATAAACAGCCAATAAACAGCCAAGTAAGCAGCCCAACAAGCACTTCAGGCAAGAACTCTGTTCAACAACCCGAGTTCACTTCGGGTTGTTGAATCTGAAACAAAAAACCCGCTTTCAAAGCGGGTTTTTTGTGGGCGCTACCGGTTGTATCAGCATCGTGCCCACGCCACGAAAAATCAGCATGGCGTTTTCAACCACGTCCTCCACTGGTTTTTTGCAGCCGTCCAGGCTCCACCGCGCTGCCATGTAAAGCACTGATCCCACCAAGCCCGAAGCCAGCAGGGTGGAATCCAGGCGAGACACGCCATCATCCTGACGCTGCTCAATCAAAGGTTTTGCCAGGGTCTCCAGCATTTCAACAAAGCTGTACAGGGTTTTCAGTGACAACTCTTCCAGGTGGCGGTTTACCGTCAACACCTCCACCAGCAAAATGCGGGCAGCTTGCGGGCTGTTTTTGAACTGGCTGAAAAACACTGTCAAACCGGTTCGAGTGGCCTGTTCCAGGTTGTCATCTTCCATACCGAGCAACACGTGCTGCAACTTCTCGCGCAGGGTGTCCGTGATATGCAGGTAGCAGGCGGTGAACAAGGCCTCGGCATTGCTGAAACTTTCGTAGAAATAACGCTCGGTCAGCCCGGCTTCCTGGCACAGGCCCTTCACCGTTGCGGCGTGATACCCGCTGGATCCAAACACCTTGATGCCCGCCTCGATTAATTTCAAGCGTCGTTCAGCCTGGCGAATTTCATTGGATACACCGCGATAACGCCGCCCGGCGGCCTTCGCGATTTGATCGGGTGCTTTCGCGTTCATATTGGAGGGGATATTCAAAAAATAGGCATTGACAGTATGCAGGGCCAACATTAAATTGACAACCACGATTGTCAAATTACAAAACAAGGTCCGGCTCAATTGTGCCGAGAAAACTCGATGCTTGCCAGCACGGGTTTGGACCTTGTCCAACATCACGGAGACCGACACATGAAATCATTCAACGGCAAAGTAGCCGCAATCACTGGTGCAGCATCTGGAATGGGCCGTACCCTGGCCCTGCAACTGGCCAAGGACGGCTGCCACGTGTCCATCTCGGATGTAGACACCAAGGGCCTGGCCGAAACAGTCAAGCTGGTGAAAGCCGCCAACCCGAACATCAAGGTCACCAGCCAACAACTTGACGTGTCCAACCGCGACGCCATGTACGCCTGGGCCGATCAAACCGCGAAAGACCACGGCAAGGTCAACCTGATTTTCAACAACGCCGGCGTGGCTTATGCAGCACCTGTTGAACACATTGACTACGACCGCTTCGAGTGGATCATGGGCATCAACTTCTGGGGCGTGGTGTATGGCACCAAGGCATTCCTGCCGCACCTGAAGGCATCCGGTGAAGGCCACATCATCAACACCTCCAGCCTGTTCGGCCTGTGTGCACAGCCCACCCAGTCTACTTACAATGCCACCAAGTTCGCGGTGCGCGGCTTTACCGAAAGCCTTCGCCAGGAACTGGACATGATGAACTGCGGCGTGTCAGCCACCAGCGTTCACCCAGGTGGCATCAAGACAGCGATTGCGCGCAAAAGCGTTGCATCGCCCGAGATTGAAGAATTCACCGGCGCCGATTCCGAAGCTGGCAAGGAATTCTTCGAGAAGTTTTTCATTACTTCAGCCGAAAAAGCTGCTGACATCATTCTGAAAGCAGTCAAAGGCAACAAGCGCCGCATTCTGGTTGGCCCTGATGCAGTGGCCATGGACGCCATGGTTCGCACCTTGCCCGAAACTTATCAGGCCATTATCGTGGGCCAGATGAAGAAAATGCGCGACAAGCAAATTGCCCGCAAAAAGCGCAAGGCATCAGAAAAGCAGACCCAAAGCGCCTAAGCTTGCATCTGCAAGCCTTTGCACAAGGTGGATAAACGCGGTTAGTCTTTGGACTGCCGCGTTTTTTATTGGGGATAACACATGGAACAAGCAATGACTCAAAAAACCATTCTGTTGGTAGGCGCAACAGGCGTGGTCGGCCAAAGCGTGTTGACGCAAGCCCTTGCGCACCCTCAAGTGGGCAAAGTCGTGGCCTTGTCACGCAAACCCATCACGCCGCACCCCAAACTGCTGAATCAACAGATCGATTTCAAAGCCATTCCTGAGGATGCCCCCTGGTGGCAAGCCGATGCCGTAGTTTGCACCCTTGGTACCACCATCAAAGTGGCAAAAACTGCCGAGCAATTCCGCTTTGTGGATTACACCCTGGTGGCCCAGTTCGCCTCACTGGCGGCCAAACACTCGGTGCCGTGCTTTGTATTGAATTCCGCCATGATGGCCAGCCCCAAGGCCCGTGGCCTGTACCTGCGTACCAAAGGTGAAGCCGAACAGGCTGTCAAAAACTCGGGGGTACCCAGCGTGGTCATTGCACGCCCTGGCCTGCTGGACAGCAATCGGGAAGAATTCCGCCTGGGTGAAGAAATTGGAATTGTAGCCAGCCGCCTGTTCAACCCCTTGCTGCCCAAACGCCTGCGAAGTGTGAAGGCGGAGAGACTGGCGCGTGTGATGCTGGAGGAAGCACTGAAAGCCGAACCCGGTGTGAAAGTGCTGGAGTCAGAAAGCTTTCAGTGAATCGACAGGCCGGCATTCAAACTCAATTTTGCAAATGCGCGGTTGTCGAACACTGCGTCTAAGACCC
>JAIXTE010000133.1 GCA_027484315.1 Burkholderiales bacterium
ATCCAGAGAGCAAAAAACCTGAATCTGGCAGGTTGGTTGCTCAAACCCGTGACACCTGACAACCTGCTTCAAAAAGTGAATGCAGCGCTGACTTTTCAGTAAGCAGCCCCTGCCTCATATGGGGTACCCTTAATCAACAGTTAGTCAAGACTTAGTCAACACTTAGTCAACCCTTACTCAGGTGCCAACCTTCGTCAGCAGGCCCTTCAAGGCACTCAAGCGGTCCTTCGGACTCATCTTCGGTGTGTCATCCGGCAAATCCTTGTCGGTTTCCAGTTGCAGTTCCTTGATGAAACGCGATGGAAAACAGCTGATCAACTCGCGCGCTTTTTTGCGCTTTCTGCACCAGGTGATGTTCAGGCTGCGCTGGGCGCGGGTCACGCCCACGTACATCAGGCGGCGTTCTTCTTCGAGCCGGTCATCTGTGAGTTCGCGGCCCTCTCCGTCGCCAAAACTGGGCAATATGCTTTCCTCGCAGCCAATCAAAAACACGTGTGGAAACTCCAGCCCCTTGGCCGCATGCAGGGTACTTAGTTGCACTGCATCCGGCCGGCTGCCGTCGTCTTGCCGGTCCAGCATGGTCATCAAGGCCACTTTTTGGGTCAGGTCCAGCAGGGTGATGCCCTCTTCCTCACCCTTGTCGCCCATCCACTTCACGAAGTCCAGCACGTTTTGCCACTTGGCCTGTGCGCCTCGCTCGTCCTGCTGCTCGTAAAGCCATTCCTCGTACTTGATGGTGGCCAGCAACTCGTTGAGCAAATCACGCGCGGGTTCGCGCTGTGCGCGATATTCCAGCTTGTTGATGTAGGTGCCAAAAGTTCTCAGGGCATCCACCATGCCGGCATTCAAATGACTTTCCGCACCGGTTTCAAAAATGGCTTCGAACAGTGACACGCCACGCGTGCCCGCATAAGTACCCAAGGCTTCCAGTGTTTTCTGGCCAATGCCCCGCTTGGGCGTGGTCACAGCGCGAATGAAGGCCGGGTCGTCATCCTGGTTCACCAGCAGGCGCAGGTAGGCAATCACATCCTTGATTTCAGCGCGCTCGAAAAAGCTTTGCCCGCCACTCAAAATGTACGGAATCTTCTGCCGCCGCAAAGCCTGCTCAAGAATGCGCGCCTGAAAATTGCTGCGGTACAAAATGGCATAGTCACCGTACTTGGCCCGACGCTCGAAACGGTGGCCGCTCAACATCATCGCCACCTGTTCAGCCTCGTGCTCGTCGTCAGCCATTGGGCTGATCACGATCGGCTCGCCGGGGCCGTGGTCGCTCCAAAGGGTTTTGGGAAACAGTTTGGGGTTGTTTTCAATCAGCCGGTTGGCCGCCTGCAAAATGCGCAAGGTGGAGCGGTAATTCTGCTCCAGCTTGATCACTTTCAGCTGCGGGTAGTCTTCGGTCAGCTGGCGCAGGTTTTCAATGGTGGCACCCCGCCAGGCGTAAATGGCCTGGTCGTCATCGCCCACGGCGGTGAACATGGCGCGTGGCCCGGCAATCAAACGCAGCAAGTCGTACTGGCAGGCATTGGTGTCTTGCACCTCGTCCACCAGCAAATAGCGCAGGCGGTTTTGCCAGCGGTTTCGCACTTCTTCATTGCTGGCCAACAGGCGCGTGGGCTTCAAGATCAAATCATCAAAGTCCACGGCCTGGTAGGCAGCCAGCGTGGCCTCGTAGCTTTTGTACAGGCGGGCAATATGGCCTTCGTCTTCCGTGGTGGCTTGGGCCAGGGCCTGGTCAGGGTCCACCAGGCCGTTTTTCCACAGGGAAATGACACTTTGCGCCTTGCGGATCAGTTGTTTGTCAGTGGTACCGTACAGTTGCTGCACCAGGCCGTAGGTGTCGGTGGCATCCAGAATTGAAAAGCGGCTTTTCAACCCTGCATGCTTGTGCTCTTCACGCAAAATGCGAATGCCCAGGCTGTGAAAGGTACACACCAGCAAGCCCCTGCCCTCAGCACCGCTCAGCAGTTTGGCCGCCCGCTCTTCCATTTCCTTGGCAGCCTTGTTGGTGAAGGTCACCGCCGCAATGTTCTTGGCACTCACTCCCTGATTCTGAATCAGGTGCGCAATTTTCTGGGTGATCACGCGTGTTTTGCCCGAGCCAGCACCAGCCAGCACCAGGCAGGGACCATCCACATAATTCACTGCTTCACTTTGGGCTTTGTTCAGGCCAACAGACATACCGGGGGGACACCTCAGGGGAAGGCATTACTGTACCAGAGGCACTTAGAGATCCACCGGATCCACTTCCAAAAACCAGCGCACGCCACCGGGTAACTCGTGCAACTGCGCCAGCCACTGGGTGAGGAACCGATGCAGGGCTGGTCGTGATTCACTTTCGATCAGCATCTGCGCGCGCTCAATACCACCCACCCGCACCACCGTCAGCGGCACTGGGTCACACATGAACACCGGGTTGTCGGCATCCACCAGGGGTTCTCCCAACTCGCGGGCAATACTCAAAAACTGCAGGCAATTGGCCAGCTTCTTGTGGTCGGCCCGAATGGTGGCCTGGTGTGAAAACGGGGGCATGCGGGCGTCTTTGCGGGCCTGCATTTCGTGGGCAGCAAAGGTTTCGTAATCATGCGCCTTCAAGGCATCAAACAGCGGGTGCTGCGGGTAACGGGTTTGCACCATCATGCGGGCGTCACCCGCCCTGCGCCCAGCCCGTCCGGCCACCTGCATCAATTGGGCAAACAAACGTTCAGGCGCGCGGTAGGCGTGTGAATACAAGGAAGCATCCACATTCAGGGCCAGCACAAGGGTCACGTTGGCGAAATCATGCCCCTTGGCAATCATCTGCGTGCCCACCAGCACATCCGCTTCACCACTGTGGGCCTGTTGCAGCAAGGCTTCCATCTGCCCCTTGTTGCGGGTGCTGTCGGCATCAATACGCAAGATATTGGCTGTGGGCAGTAAACCGCCCAAGGTTTCTTCTATGCGCTGGGTGCCACGTCCAAAACCAGTCAAATCCTGGTTGCCGCAGGTGGGGCAATGCGTGGGTACCTTTTGGCCTGCACCGCAGTGGTGGCAACGCAGCATGCGTTCATTCTTGTGCCACACCATGTGGGCAGTGCAGTGGTCACAATTGGCCACCCAGCCACAGGCATTGCACACCATTTGCGGGGCGTAGCCCCGGCGGTTCAAAAACACAATGCTTTGCTTGCCGGCTTCAAAGTTTTGCACCAGCGCCTGCATGGCGGGCTCGCTCAAACCCTCTTTGGCCGGGAAGTTGGCTGTGTTGATCAACTCCATCTTGGGCAGGCTTGCACCCAGCACAGCCCGGTTTTTCAAGGTCAGGCGCTTGTAAGCCCCTAGGTCTGCCTTTAACCAGGTTTCAAGGGCTGGGGTGGCCGAACCCAACACGATGGGCACCTCGCGCTGTTTGGCCAGCATCAGGGCCAAATCGCGGGCATGGTAGCGCATGCCATCCTGCTGCTTGTAGGAAGGGTCGTGTTCCTCGTCCACCACGATCATTCCCAAGCGGGGTAAGGGCGTCAGCACACCCAAGCGGGTGGCAATAATGACATCTGCAGCACCTGTGGCCGCCTCAAACCAGGCCTTGGTTCGAGTCAACTCAGCCAGGTTGCTGTGCATCACCACCACGCGGTGGGGTGCCAGGCGTTCCTTGTACAGGGCCTGTGCAGCCGGGGTCAGGTTGATTTCCGGCAGCAACACCAGCACTTGTTCGCCGCGCTTCAAGCGTTCTTCCACCGTGTGCAGGTACACCTCGGTTTTACCGCTGCCGGTTACGCCATACAAAAGGAATGGCTGGAAACCCTGCGCAGCTGACAACTTCGCCACAGCCCCCTGTTGCTCTTCGTTCAGTACAGGCTTTTCCAGCTTTTCGATTTTGGTTTTGGCCGCCTTGCCTGCAGCAACCGGGTCATTGCGCTCAGCGAGTAGCTTGAGCGCATGCTCGCGCGACTTCGCCACCATCACCGGCTCTTCCCCGCGCGCATTCAACACCCGAAGCGCCTTGGGCAAGGCCTCAAGCGCAATCATGCCCAAAGGGTGGTGGTAGTACTTGGCAGCGAATTCAATCAGCGCCTGCCATTCGGTGGTCAGGCACTCACCTTGGTCCAGAACGGTGTGCACGGCCTTGATGTTGTCCGCCATGGACTGATCGGCGGCAACACCCTGCACCAACCCGATTCTGTGCTGACGACCCCAGGGCACAATCACTCTCATCCCGAATTTGGGGGAGGTATTATTCCCCCAGATGTAGGTAAATGCTTTGGGAAGCGGTGCAGCAACCAGTACGCTGACGAGCAAATAAAGTTCCGGGTCGGACTCAGGTGAAGTCGGTTGGCTTGGGTCTGTCTTCACAGCTCACTTTAAGTTCATGGACTAGCTGACTTGAATTAAACGAATTACAAATATTGCCCGTTGTCAATGTGGATAACTTTGTGGACATCCGTGGATTATTTGCACATGACCGCTACATCAGTAAGAGAGCCATGTAAAGTGCAAATTTTATTAGGTAGTACTTTATTCAACAATAACAATGACTTAAACGATTACACTGCCTTTCCGCGCATCGTGCAACGCAAAAAAAAACACCTTGCACGCTGCGCCAAAAATGTGCATAAGTCCAAACACTCACTGCCTCTGTTTGCGGCTATAGCTGTGGACAGCATTCACCATCACTTCCACGCTTTCCGGATTGGTGAATTGTGAAATGCCGTGCCCCAGGTTAAATACGTGGCCAGAACCAGCTTGTGGTACACCAAAACTTTCCAGTGCCTTGGCCACTTCCGCTTCAATTTGGGCTGGCTCGGCAAACAGCACATTGGGGTCCAGGTTGCCCTGAATGGCACAACGGTCACCAATTCGCGCGCGTGCCTGGCCAAGGTTAACTGTCCAATCCACACCCACAGCACTTGCACCGGTCGACGCAATGTCTTCCAGCCACAAACCCCCACCCTTGGTAAACACGATGGAAGGAATGTCTTCCGTGAAACTTCCCCTGTTTGCCTGCAGCGGCAAACTGGCAACAATCTTGCGGATGTAATTCAGACTGAATTTCTGGAACGCGCCATCGGCCAGTGCACCACCCCAGCTGTCAAATATCATCACCGCCTGCGCACCCGCTTCAATCTGGGCACGCAAATACTGGCTTACCGCTTCGGTGGTCACTTCCAGAATACGGTGCATCAAATCCGGACGCCTGTACAACATGGTTTTGACTTTTTGAAATTCCCGACTACCGCCACCTTCAACCATGTAGCACGCCAGCGTCCAAGGGCTTCCCGAGAAGCCAATCAAGGGCACCCGGCCACCCAGTGCACCACGAATGGTGCTGACGGCGTCTGTGACGTATTTCAGGCTGCTGCCAATGTCGGGCACAGCCAGTTTGGCCACGTCATCTTCCGTGGTCAATGGGCGCTCGAATTTCGGGCCTTCGCCTTCTTCGAAATAAAGGCCCAAGCCCATGGCGTCCGGCACGGTCAATATGTCGGAAAACAGAATGGCCGCATCCAGATTGTAGCGGTCAAGCGGCTGCAAGGTCACTTCACAGGCCGCATCCGGGTTGGTACACAAACCCATGAAATTGCCAGCCTTGGCGCGTGTGGCCCGATATTCCGGCAAATAACGGCCAGCCTGACGCATTAGCCAAACGGGCGTGTACTCAGTGGGTTCGCGGCGCAAGGCGCGCAAAAAAGTGTCATTCTTGACAGGCTCGAAACTGCTCATGGTCGTTGATGCTTATTCAGTGAATTCAGTTTAGAAACAGGCGCTGGTGTTCGGTTTTCAAGCAACGGTCCATCACAAAAGGCAATCCCGCAGCCCTCGCTTTGGCCTCAACCAGTTCGTTGCGGATACCCTGTTGAAGCCACACTGCACCTGCGCCCACATTCATGGCCTGCGCCAATACTTCAGGGGTATGTTCTGCTCGGCGAAACACGTCCACCAGGTCAATCTTCAAGCCGGTTTCTTCAATGGCGGTTTTCAAATCCGGATAACAGGCCTCACCCATCAAGCCACTGGGCCGACCTTGCAAAGCCGGGTTAATTGGCAGAATGCGGTAACCCTGCGTTTGCAGATACTTCGCTACAAAAAAACTGGGTTTGTGAGCCTGTGACGAAAATCCCACCACAGCGATGGTTTTTGTATTTTCCAGCAACTGCTTTAATTCAGCGTCTTCCATGTGCACTGCCTCAAACGGTTACCCGCTCAAGCTCTTGGTTCGAAGGCCTCCATTGTGCCTGAAAATCCGGTGCTTCGGATCCAGCCCAGTCCCTCACGGGTGCTGGCCTTGGGGCGGTATTCACAACCAACCGTACCTGAATACCCCAAAGCCAACAGTTGCTGATACACCTCTGCGTAATTCAGGGATACACCCTTTTCCCACGCACACGCAGACGCATCACATTGAGGCTCTTCGCGCTCGGGCACACCAGCAATTTGCAGGTGCCTGACACGGCCGGTGGGCAGGTATTGCGCCAGGGCGGTCAAAGCATTTCCCTCAACTCGCTGACAGTGGTACAAGTCCATTTGCACGCCCAGGTTAGGCTGTCCCAAACGATTGACAAGTTCATGTGCAGTGGCCTGTTCTGCCAGCAAATACCCGGGAATATCAAAACGGTTAATGGGCTCGATCAACCAGTCAATTGGCTCGTTCTTCATGGTGTCGGCCAGCCACAGCAGGTTGTTCTCATAACAGGCCCAGGCCTTGGTCACTGCGTCCTGATTCTCAAGATCAACAAGCCCGGCCAGTACATGTATTTTCTGCACCCCCAGCACTTGCGCGTAGCGCGCGGCCAGCTCAGCGGACCTTCTGAATTCGTCTCTTCGCTCAGGGTATGCGGCCAGGCCACGATCACCCGCAGCCCAGTCACCCGCCGGTGCATTAATCAGCACCCAGGACACCCCGGCAGAATCTGCTTTTTCGCGCAGCAGCGTGGCAGAGTAATCATAGGGAAACATGCATTCAGCATGGCGAAATCCGTCTTCTGAACAGGCTTGCAACCGGTCAGGAAAATCCAGTTCGGTGTAGAGCCAGCTAAGGTTGGCAGCCAACCTCATACTTCAAACACCAGCTGTGGATTAAAAAACGGATTCTCGAAAACCTGGGGAGTGACCTGCACCTGACCACGTTCCATTTTCCGGGCCTTTCCTTTCTTGCGCACATAGCCCCGGGGATTGACTAGAACACGGGTTTGTCCGCCATTCTGATGCACTGTGTAATCAAAGGAATCGTGCATGTGCCCGTGTACCCAGACATCGGCCTTGCCCATCAAATGACCCAGATCAGACACAAAAGCCGCATTGATCGGACTCAGGTTGAAGCGTGGGTGAATACTTTGCGGGTGCGGTGCATGGTGCGTCACCACCACGGTTTTGCCATCAAATGGCATCGCGAGCGCTGACTCCAGCCAGTCGATATTTTGCTGGTGCAAATCAATGCCCATGCTGGGTGTGAACTGCTTGCCACGCAAGCGTATCAATTTGTAGTCGGGCAAAAAAGCTTTGGCCACCAATTCGGCTCCAAAACGCCAGCCAGGCTGAATATTGAAGTCAGTCCACAAAGTACATCCCAAGAAACGAACACCCCCGATAACCACGCTGGTTCGCTGCAGATAATTCAGATTTTTTCGCGCAGCGAGTTCAAACAGATGGTCATCCAGAATTTCAATGTCGTGGTGGTAATACTCGTGGTTGCCTGCCACATAAATGTGATCTTTCTCTTGCAGATCTGCCAAGGCCTGAAGACCTTGCGTTCCCTGGTGAATATCACCAGCAAGAATGATCAAGTCCGCGCCGTTGACTGGGCGGGGTACCGCAGCCAAGCCCGGGAAGTTGCGCATCGTTTCCAGATGCAAGTCGGAATACAGGGCAATTTTCATGCATGTATTCTAACCCGACCTTTTAGGGGAAATAACTTAGACCCCCTCGGTACGCAAGGCTTCTCCCATTTGCTCGATGCAGCGCAAGATATGTTCTTCAAGAACCTTCGCCGTGATGTATCGCCAATCCAGCCGGTTGATAAACACCAGCTTGCTTGTTTTTTCGTTGATGGCAAACCAGGTGGGAATGGGCGTGGATGAACCCATTTCAAGGTTGGCCTGCAGTACCTTCATTGCAGCAGCAAGGGTATCCACGTGAAACCGCTTTAGTTCAATGTGGATATCCACCCAATGCACACCTTCCATTTCACCCGGAATCAACGCCACCGGCTGTTCATTGAAGAAAAATAAGCGGCCTTCCCTGGTTTTTTCCGTGGGGCGTGACCGGGCGAGGTCATTCAACAAATCATCAAATTTCTTGTACATAAATTGGGCTCCTGTTTAGCCCTTTATGTTGTTATAGCCCGGTGGTAGTTCCAAAATGCGCCGCGCTTGTTCCTGCCAAGAAAAAAGCCACGGCTTTCACCGTGGCTTCCAATTGGCTTTTCAGCCTGCTTTAACCTCGAAAGGTCTTGGCGAATTTACTACTTAGCGTACTTTTCTCAAGCGCTTGATGGCCTGCAACTGTGCAATCGCGGAAGCCAATTCAGCCTGTGCTTGAGCATAGTCAATGTCCGCACTGCGATTGGCCAATGCTTCTTCTGCCAAACGCTTGGCTTCTGTTGCTTTGGCTTCATCCAGATCAGTGCCGCGAAGCGCCGTGTCTGCCAGAACGGTTACTGAGTTGGGTTGTACTTCCAACACACCGCCATTGACGAACACCACCACTTCTTCTGCCTGACCTGCAATCTTGATGCGAACTGTACCGGGCTTGATGCGAGTAATCAGGGGGGTGTGACGTGGGAAAATACCCAGCTCACCCTGCTCTCCGGGCAAAGCAACAAATTCTGCTTCGCCTTCGAAGATTGATTCTTCCGCACTCACCACATCCACGTGGATTGTCGACATACTCATTTCCTTTGTGATGGGTGCCGGCTTGGGTTTTCACCTTGACCGGCACACGACACACCAGTCGGATTACTGAATTTTCTTGGCTTTTTCGAAAGCTTCGTCGATGGTACCAACCATGTAGAAAGCCTGCTCTGGCAAGTTGTCACACTCACCGTTCACAATCATCTTGAAGCCGCGAATTGTTTCCTTCAGTGACACGTACTTGCCGGGTGAACCGGTAAACACTTCAGCCACTGTGAAAGGCTGTGACAGGAAACGCTGGATTTTACGCGCACGGGCCACGGCCAGTTTGTCTTCTGGAGACAATTCGTCCATACCCAAAATCGCGATAATGTCGCGCAGTTCCTTGTAACGCTGCAGAGTTTGCTGAACGCCACGGGCCACGTTGTAGTGCTCTTCACCAATGATGTTGGGGTCTACCTGGCGTGATGTGGAATCCAGTGGATCTACCGCTGGGTAGATACCCAGTTATGCGATGTCACGAGACAACACAACTGTCTCGTCCAAGTGAGCAAACGTTGTAGCAGGTGACGGGTCTGTCAAGTCATCCGCAGGAACGTAAACAGCCTGTACGGAAGTAATGGAACCCTTCTTGGTCGAAGTAATACGCTCTTGCAAGCGACCCATTTCTTCGGCCAGTGTTGGCTGGTAACCCACCGCTGATGGCATACGACCCAGCAACGCAGACACTTCAGTACCAGCCAATGTAAAGCGGTAAATGTTGTCCACGAACAGCAGAACGTCACGGCCTTCGTCACGGAAGTACTCAGCCATGGTCAAGCCAGTCAGCGCAACGCGCAGACGGTTGCCGGGAGGCTCGTTCATCTGGCCATAAACCAGTGCAACTTTGTCCAGAACGTTGGAGTCTTTCATCTCGTGGTAGAAGTCGTTACCCTCACGAGTACGCTCACCCACACCGGCGAACACGGAATAACCACCGTGCTGTTTGGCGATGTTGTTGATCAACTCCATCATGTTCACGGTTTTGCCCACACCGGCACCACCGAACAAGCCTACCTTGCCGCCTTTGGCGAACGGGCAGATCAGGTCAATCACCTTGATACCTGTTTCCAACAATTCTGTCGAAGGTGACAGTTCGTCGAAAGCGGGTGCATTTTGGTGAATGGCACGTGTTGACTCAGTGGTCACAGGACCTGCTTCGTCGATTGGGCGGCCCAATACGTCCATGATACGGCCCAGTGTGCCTTGGCCCACGGGTACGGAGATTGGCTTGCCTGTGTTGGTCACAGCCATGCCACGGCGCAGGCCGTCTGATGCACCCAAACAGATGGTACGAACCACACCGTCGCCCAGCTGCTGCTGAACTTCGAGTGTCAATTCGGAACCTTCCATGGTTAGCGCGTCGTACACTTTCGGCATGTTGTTGCGTGAAAACTCAACGTCAATAACCGCGCCGATACACTGTACGATTTTTCCTTCGTTTGTCGCAGTACTCATCGTTATTTCCTTAATTCAAAATCGTCCCGAACTTCCGCTTACACAGCCGCCGCGCCGCCGACGATCTCTGCCAATTCTTTGGTAATGGCAGCCTGACGGGCTTTGTTGTAGGTAAGTTGCAGTTCACTGATCACATTCTTGGCGTTGTCTGACGCTGCCTTCATCGCAACCATACGTGCTGATTGTTCTGAAGCCATGTTTTCTGCCACAGCCTGGTACACCAATGCTTCGATGTAACGCAGCAGCAAATCGTCAATGACGGCCTTCGCATCCGGCTCATAGATGTAGTCCCACGATGTGGAGCCTTCATCGGCTTGCAGCCTTTCACCACCCAGAGGCAGCAATTGCTCGAACACAGCCTCTTGCTTCATGGTGTTCACAAAGCGTGTGTATGCCAGATAAACGGCATCCACTTCGCCTGCAACATATGCATCAAGTTGAACCTTGATGGCACCGATCAGCGCTTCCAGGTGGGGCTTGTCACCAAGACCTGTCACTTTCGAAGTCACTTCAACACCAATCCGGTTAAAGAAGCCAGCGCCCTTTGTACCGATTGCGGTTGCCCGTACTTTTGCACCCTTGGCGCCAAACTCCTGGAACTTGCTGGTCACCAGACGCAGAATGTTGGTGTTCAAGCCACCACACAGGCCTTTGTCTGTTGTCACAACAATCGCAGCGACGTTTTTGATTTCGTTGCGCTCCACCATGTACTCATGGCGGTATTCCGGGTTTGCCTTGGCCAGGTTGGCGCAAATGTTACGAACCTTGTCCGCATAGGGACGAGCCGAACGCATACGGTCCTGGGCTTTGCGCATTTTGGACGCAGCCACCATTTCCATCGCCTTCGTGATCTTTCGCGTGTTTTGCACGCTCTTGATCTTGGTCCGGATTTCCTTCATTCCTGACATCGTATTTCCTCCAATGACCGGGAAGGTACAAGACCTTCCGGGTTATGCGGTGGGTACAATCAGATCGCTCTGATTAATACGCGCCAGTTTTCTTGAATGATTTCACGGCCTCGTGCAGCTTTGGCTCGTCGTCTTTTGACAACTCGTAAGTCTGCTCGATACGATCGATCAGGTCCTTGTGGCTTGTCTGCATGAACTGACGCAGAGAAACCTCGAAGGGCAGAACGTTCGATACCTCGACATCATCCAAATAACCATTGTTGATTGCGAACAGAGCCAGTGCCATTTCCCATGTTTTCAATGGGGCGTACTGGGGCTGTTTCAGCAATTCAACCACACGGCGACCACGTTCCAGCTGGCGGCGGGTTGCTTCGTCCAAGTCGGAAGCAAACTGCGCAAACGCAGCCAATTCACGGTACTGGGCCAAGTCGGTACGGATACCGCCTGACAGCTTCTTGACCACCTTGGTCTGCGCTGCACCACCCACACGAGACACGGAAATACCCGCGTTGATCGCTGGACGGATACCGGCGTTGAACAAGTCGGTTTCCAAGAAGATCTGACCGTCAGTAATCGAAATCACGTTGGTTGGAACGAAAGCTGTTACGTCACCAGCCTGGGTTTCAATGATTGGCAGAGCGGTCAATGAACCGGTTTTGCCTTTTACTTCACCCTTGGTGAATTTTTCAACG
Organism: Burkholderiales bacterium; assembly: GCA_027484315.1. Taxonomy (GTDB): domain Bacteria; phylum Pseudomonadota; class Gammaproteobacteria; order Burkholderiales; family Burkholderiaceae_B; genus Limnobacter. The sequence continues at coordinate 11,917 of JAIXTE010000133.1, forward strand.
TATTCAGCGTTCACGCGTGATGCGCGCTCGAGCAAGCGGCTGTGCAGGTAAAACACGTCACCTGGGTACGCTTCGCGGCCGGGTGGGCGACGCAGCAACAGGGAAATCTGACGGTAAGCCACGGCTTGCTTGGACAGGTCATCGTACACAATCAGGGCGTCTTCACCGCGATCGCGGAAGTATTCACCCATTGTGCAACCGGAGTAAGGGGCCAGGTATTGCATGGCTGCTGACTCAGAGGCTGAGGCCACAACAACAATGGTGTACTCCAGGGCGCCAAACTCTTCGAGTTTGCGGATCACGTTCACGATGGAAGAGGCTTTCTGGCCCACTGCCACGTACACGCAAGTTACGCCTGTGCCTTTCTGGTTGATGATCGCATCGATCGCAACAGCTGTTTTACCAGTCTGACGGTCACCAATGATCAATTCACGCTGGCCACGGCCAACGGGAACCATGGCGTCAATCGCTTTCACGCCTGTTTGCAGTGGCTGGTCTACTGACTTACGTTCAATAACACCTGGAGCCACTTTTTCGATCACGTCTGTCATCTTGGCGTTCACTGGGCCCTTGCCGTCAATCGGCACACCCAATGCGTTTACCACACGACCACGCAACTCGGGACCTACGGGTACTTCCAGAATACGACCGGTACACTTGACCATGTCGCCTTCAGAAATGTGCTCGTAAGAACCCAAAATAACGACACCCACGGAATCACGTTCCAGGTTGAGCGCCAAACCAAAGGTGTTGCCGGGAAATTCCAGCATTTCACCCTGCATTACATCTGACAAACCATGAACGCGGCAAATACCGTCGCTCACGGACACTACAGTACCTTGTGTCCGGATGTCGGCCGATGATCCGAGGCCTTCGATCCGGCTCTTGATCAGTTCACTGATCTCAGAGGGATTAATCTGCATATTGATTGCTCCAATTACGTTTGAGGGCCAAGTTAGGCTGTTAAAGCCGCCTTCATCGCGTTGAGTTTGCCGCGCACCGAACTATCCAAAATCTGGTCACCTACAGTGACGCAAACGCCACCAATCAGTGATTCGTCCACCTGAACTGTGACGTTCAGTTTGGAACCAAATTTCTTTTCCAATGCGCCACGTACGTTTTGAATTTCAGCGTCAGTCATTGGGAAGGCCGAGGCGATGACCGCATCTGCCGAACCTTCGTGGCTGTTCTTCAATTCTTCGAACTGTCGAGCGATTTCTGGCAAGGCCAGCAAACGGCCATTTTCCACAAGCGCAGCCAAAAAGTTAGTTGCTTGCGCTTCCGCCGGTGTCTTGGTCAGTTCAACAAACACATTCAACACTTGCTCGTCAGTCAACTTTGGGTTGCTGACCAGCAATTTGATGTCGTCATTGCTTGCGACTGCCGACCACGACTCTAGCCAATCACTCCACTGATTCAGGTTTGAAGTTTTTGCAACTTGAAACGCTGCCTCAGCGTAAGGACGGGCGATGGTGGATAGTTCGACCATGTTGTGTTTCCTTAAGCGTTGGGCTTACAGCTCGGCTTTCAGTTGATTCAGCAAGTCAGCGTGGGCCTGGGCGTTCACTTCCTTCTTCAGGATTTGCTCTGCGCCTTTCACCACGAGTGTTGCCAACTGATCGCGCAACTGGTCACGGGCACGTTGTGCTTCGTTCACAGCTTCCGCTTCAGCCTGCGCAAGGATTCGCTTGCGCTCAACTTCGGCTTGTTGTTTTGCCTCTTCGATAATCTGCTGGGCACGCTTTTCTGCTTCAGCCAGGCGTTGCTGATTTTCAGAACGGCTTACAGCCAGTTCCTGTTCAGCTTTACGACCGGCATCTGCCAAAGCCTGCTTACCACGTTCTGCAGCGGCCAGGCCGTCTGCGATTTTTTTTGCACGCTCATCAATGCTCTTGATCAAGGGTGGCCACACGAATTTCATCGTGAAGACAGCCAAGATGAAGAAAACGACGAGCTGAGCAAACAGCGTTGCGTTTAAGTTCACGGCATGTTTCCTTCATGTCGCGACGGCCCCACCGGGGGCCGTCACGGAGTTATTCAAGGTAACTGGGCGAGTTAAGCAACAAACGGGTTGGCGAATGCGAACATCATCGCAATACCTACGCCAATCAGGAAAGCTGCGTCGATCAGACCGGCCAATACGAACATTTTTGTTTGAAGTTCGTTCATCAGCTCAGGCTGACGAGCAGACGCTTCCATGTACTTGCCACCCATGATCGCGATTCCGATACAGGCGCCAATCGCACCCAAACCAATAATGAACGCACAAGCGATAGCAACAATTCCCAAATCAGTCATGACAACTCCTTAAATTTAAAAAAATGAAAACCAAAAAACTTAAAAAATCTTAGTGCGCTTGATGTGCCTGGCCGATGTAGATCAGCGTCAGCATCATAAAGATAAAGCCTTGCAATACCACGATCAGGATGTGGAAGATGGCCCAAATTGTGCCTGCCAACACGTGCCCAAGGAATGCAAAGGCTCCACCCAAGGACAGGGCAGCAGCACCACCCAGCAAAGCGATCAACATGAATACCAATTCACCTGCGTACATGTTGCCGAACAGTCGCATGCCCAAAGACACTGTCTTGGCTGCAAACTCTACAAGGTTAAGCGCAAAGTTGGGAATCCACAGCAGTGGGTTTGAACCAAATGGGGCACAAAACAGCTCATGAACAAAACCGCCAGCGCCCTTGATTTTAACCGAGTAGTACAGCATCAGGCACAACACGCCCAAGGACATGCCCAGCGCACCGTTCAGGTCAGCTGTAGCCACTACACGCATGTAGGGGTCGCCTGGGTTGGCAGCGAAGCCAAGGCTATACAGCAGTTGGCCCCAGGCCATTGGAATCAAATCAACGGGCACCAAGTCAAAAGCGTTCATGACAATGATCCAGAGAAACACTGTCAACGCCAGAGGAGCAATAAAGCTGCGGTCACCGTGAACGATGGATTTGGACTGGTTCTCAACCATCTCCACCATCATTTCAACAAAACCCTGAAAGCGGCCAGGAACACCAGAAGTAGCTTTGGATGCCGCTTTGCGCAGAAAGAAGATGACGATCAGTCCAGAGAGGACTGAGAAGAAAATTGTATCAAGGTTGATCACTGAGAAATCGACGATAAACTTTTGCTTATCGGTAGCGAAATGCTTTAAGTGATGGACGATGTACTCTGAGGCAGTTAGCCCATTCGGTGAAGATGACATACTTATCTCAAGAAAAATGCTAAAAAATAGCTTTTGAGGGTGACCGTCGCCGTGAGGAGCAGGGACCACCAAACAATGTTCGGGTCAACCTGACTCGCTGCATACATGATCGCGACTGTTGCGCCTACCTTCAAGAATTCTCCGGCCAAAAACACATACGTGCCGCCTGCAGGGGTTTTACTGCCCATGGCCAATCGTGCGGCAAACAATGTGCTCGGCAACGCTACAGCCACGAAGCCCCATGCAGCAGACTGCGCGTGGTTTGTAGACACCAACAACATGAGGAGGCACACTGCCATCCCGACGACCCATTGGAGTCCAACTATTTTCCACATATTTGCTGCGCTGCCACATTTCACCTTGGTGGGGTACCTTATTCGGGTACGTGTATTCCCGTACGGCGGACGTGTTTTTGACAAACCGGCAGATTATAGGGGTTTGTACGCCCCCTCGTCAAACGAAAACGGCTTATTTTTCACACCGGTTTGGTGCAAATGTCAAAGCTCTTCTTTGGGAAAGCCGATGCGCTGAAGCACGCCGTCGAGTTCATCCAGATTGTTAAATTTGATAGTAACACTGCCTTTGCCATTTGAATTGGCTTTTAATTGAACGGCGCTGGCCAACCAGTCTGCCAAACCCTCCTCCAGACGGCGTACATCTGCCGTTTGTTTAGGTTTAGAAGCAACACGGTCACCGTTGCTGGACCAATCATTAACAAGCTTTTCTGTTTCACGCACAGACAAACGCTTGTTGACCACTTCATTGGCACAGGCAATTTGCTCAGCGGCGGTCAAAGCCAACAAAGCGCGAGCATGCCCCATTTCGATGTCGCCAGCGAGCAGCATGGTTTGTACCGGATCAGCCAGATTCAAAAGACGCAGCATATTGCTTGTTGCACTGCGGGATCGACCGATCGCACGGGCTGCATCTTCATGCGTCAGATCAAACTCTTGAATCAGGCGTTGTACACCCAGCGCTTCTTCCAACGGATTCAAGTCTTCGCGCTGAATGTTTTCGATCAGGGCCATAGCCAGTGCCGATTCATCGGGTACGGCACGAACCAGAACAGGCACTTCCTGAAGGCCTGCAAGCTTGGAAGCGCGGAAACGGCGTTCACCTGCGATGATTTCATATTTGCCAGAGCCGATGGGGCGCACCAGAATAGGCTGCATGATGCCCTGGCTTTTAATGGATTCAGCCAACTCCATAAGCGACGACTCATCCATTCGAGAGCGAGGCTGGTATTTGCCAGCCTGCAATTTGCCCAATGACAGGGTCATGACCTGCTCGCCCATGTCTTTGGTACTGTCATCGCCAGAAGGGCCCAACAATGCCTCCAGGCCCCTTCCAAGGCCCTTGGTGCGTTTGATTGCGTTCATATGTTCTTTCAGAAAATTTGTTTATGCAGCAACGGGCAAACCCAATCGCTCAACCATCTCGTTGGCGAAATCTAGATATGCCTTCGCGCCTTTGCTGGACTTGTCGAACAACACCCCTGGCACACCATAACTGGGTGCTTCGGCCAAGCGAACATTGCGTGGAATGATTGTTTTGAACACCTTGTCGCCAAAGTGCTTTTCAAGCTGGGCAGACACCTGCTGGGCCAGCATCATGCGGGGATCGTACATCACCCGTAACAAACCAATGATGGTCAGATGAGGATTCAGGTTCTTGCACACCTGCTTGATGGTGTTCACCAGGTCGCTTAATCCTTCCAGCGCGTAGTACTCGCACTGCATCGGTATGACCACACCGTTGGCGCAACACAAAGCATTCAAAGTCAGCAGTGAAAGAGCGGGCGGGCAGTCGATCAGGATGAAGTCATATTGTTCATCCACCTCATTGATGGCCTCGCGCAACTTGACTTCACGGTTTTCGAACTCGACCATTTCGACTTCTGCACCTGCCAGCTCACGATTCGCTGCCAATACGTCGAAATCGCCCACTGCACGCACGGTGGCCTCGGCGACACCCACCATACCGACCAGTACCTGATACACGGTGTGCTTGACGCTGCGCTTGTCAATGCCACAACCCATGGTCGCGTTGCCCTGAGGATCAAGATCGACCAGCAAAACACGCTGTTTGGCCAGGGCCAGACCCGCGGCAAGATTTACCGCAGTGGTGGTTTTTCCGACACCACCCTTCTGGTTGGCAATGCAGAAAACTTTCGCCATCTTCTTGTCCTGTGATTGAATGATTCGATTTTAGCGTCTAATCATGAACAAGTGCCTTGCCTCGTCCAGGAATGGCACTTGAATTGGATGAAGCGCCTCGATTCGCCAGCCAGGAGGCACTTCGCTGTCGACCTCTACCCTGCCCTTCAAGGCAGCAAACTGACCATCGGGTGCAATCAAGTGTTGGCTTAGCGCAATGAAATTGTCGATACTGGAAAATGCTCTTGAGCAGATTAGATCGTACCCTCTGGCTGGCTGGTGTTCCTCCACCCGCCCGTGGACAGCCTGCGCATTGTTCAAACCCAGGCTTGCTATGGCTTGCTGCATGAACGCGGCTTTCTTTTGTACCGTGTCAATCAGTGTGATGTGCCAGTTAGGTTGTGCAATGGCCAACACCAGACCAGGCAATCCAGCACCTGCTCCCACATCCAGCAGGTGCGGGTTGGGCGTGGCTTGAAGTGCAAACGAGATTTCAGGCAACACAGCCAGGGAATCGAGCAGGTGGTGCGTGACGAGTTCACGGTTGCTGCGAATGGCGGTGAGGTTATAAACCCGGTTCCACTTCTGGATCAACTGTCCGTACTTGAACAACTGCAGGTGTTGGGCTGCACTCAAGCCAAGTCGCAACTGGGCTATTCCATCGTCGAGCAGTGTTTGCTCTGCACTGCCCAACACTTCGGATTTCGGTTTTCGTTGTACGGAACTCAAGCCACTTGCTCCGATGGGTCTGTGGCCGACTTGCCTGAATTGGTTTGGTTGACTCTGTTCAGCAAGTCCCTTTTTTTCAAGTGAACGAGTAACAAGGAAATCGCTGCAGGGGTGATGCCCTGAATGCGTCCCGCTTGCCCGATTGTCTCTGGCTTGTGGGTGTTCAGCTTTTGCTGCACTTCCTTGCTCAAGCCATTCACACCGGAGTAATCAAAATCAGCGGGCAAACGAATGACCTCGTTACCCACACCGCGCTCTACTTCGGCCTGTTGACGCAATACATAACCGGCGTACTTGACTTCAATTTCCAGTTGGGAAATCAGGTCACTGTGCTGCAAGGGTTCGGTTAATGCCAAATCGCCATTTTCCTTGCTCAAGCTGCTCAGATCCAGGTAGCTAACGTCTGGGCGCTTCAACAAGTCATACAGGTTGTACTCGCGGTCAATGCCTTTGTGTAGCACCCGCTCGGCTTCCGCTTGGGCCACAATTTTAGGATTGATCCACGTGGAACGTAAGCGCTGCTTTTCCTGTTCAACGGCTTCGCGCTTTTCCGAGAACGCTTTCCATCGAATATCATCCACCAAACCCAGCTTGCGGCCTATCGGGGTCAGACGTTGATCAGCATTGTCTTCTCGCAAGCTTAAACGGTACTCAGCACGACTGGTGAACATGCGGTAAGGCTCAGCCACACCCTTGCTGGTCAAGTCGTCTACAAGCACACCCAGATAGGCCTCGTCGCGACGCGGCGTCCATTGGTCTTTACCTTGCGCCATCAGTGCGGCATTTAGTCCAGCCAACAAACCTTGTGCTGCGGCTTCTTCGTAGCCGGTCGTGCCATTGATCTGCCCGGCAAAAAACAGGCCTTCAATCGACTTGGTCTCGAGCGTTGTTTTCAATGCACGCGGATCGAAATAATCGTATTCAATCGCATACCCCGGGCGCATGATGTAAGCGTTTTCCAGGCCCTTGATTGAATGAAGCAAGTTCAGCTGCACATCAAAAGGCAAGGATGTCGACACTCCGTTTGGATAATACTCGTTGGTGGTCAGCCCTTCGGGCTCGAGGAAAATTTGATGCGAGGCCTTGTCTGCGAAACGGTGAATCTTGTCCTCAATAGACGGACAATATCGAGGGCCTACACCTTCGATGACACCTGTGTACATGGGGCTGCGGTCCAGCCCTCCCCGAATGATGTCATGGGTGTGTTCGTTGGTGTGCGTGATCCAGCAAGGCAATTGGCGTGGATGCATGGTTGTATTGCCCAAATAGGAAAATACAGGCACCGGATCAAGATCACCTGGTTGTTCCTGCATCACCGAGAAATCAATACTGCGGCCATCGATACGCGGAGGAGTACCAGTTTTTAAGCGCCCCTGCGGAAGCTTCAATTCCTGAAGGCGCTGGCCCAGTCCAATAGAGGGTGGATCGCCTGCCCGGCCTGCAGAGTAGTTCTGCAGGCCCACGTGAATTTTTCCATTCAGGAAAGTGCCGGCTGTTAACACCACAGTCTTGGCCTTGAACTTCAAACCGACTTGAGTCACTGCGCCGCACACGCGATCTCCATCCAACAACAAGTCTTCCACCGATTGCTGGAATAGGCTCAGGTTGACCTGATTTTCCAGACGGGTTCGTATGGCTTGACGGTACAGTACGCGATCCGCTTGCGCACGCGTAGCACGCACTGCCGGCCCCTTTGAGCCATTCAAAATCCTGAATTGAATTCCCGCCTCATCAGTGGCGATGGCCATGGCACCGCCCAAAGCATCTACTTCCTTGACCAAGTGGCCTTTGCCGATACCACCAATGGAAGGATTACATGACATCTGACCCAACGTTTCAATGTTGTGGGTCAACAGCAAGGTTTTGCTGCCCGCACGGGCGGCAGCCAGTGCGGCTTCAGTGCCTGCGTGTCCGCCACCGACAACAATGACATCGAACTCTTCGGGATAAAACATGTGTTGCTCCTGGCACAACGTGCCGGCATTCATTGGACTTGGAATTCTTTTGTTGAGCCTTTTCGCAGATTCAACAGTATTGGCGCAATTATATGCCCCTGTGAGATTTTGCCCAAGTGAACATGTTTCACGTGGAACACAAAACCGAAAACTTTGCAGTCGCATGTCTATAGCTCATTTACTCAGGCGCACATGCTCTTCAGTGTGCTCAGGCGTAGGTTGCTTCTTCGTTTTCAAAGAGCGTGACCTTTCTTCGTTTGCTCAGGCGCACATGCTCTTCAGAGTGCTCAAGCGTAGGTTGCTTCTTCGTTTGCAAAGCGCGTGACCTTTCTTCGTTTGCTCAGGCGCATGCCCTCTTCCGCCAGAAAGCCTGACATCCCCCTTGTTGTTGAGTTCCACGACCTAAGCGCACCCGCTAAAAAGCGGGCAGGGCTGCGCTTTCGGCCTTCAGCCGAACGGACGAGGAATTCAACACAAGGGCAGGCTTTCTTGAATGGCGGTGCAAGGGCCATGCTGCCTTTGCAAACTTGAAAAGACAGCGCCAGCAACATGCTGTGAGTAATGTGCGACTTGCAAGCTGCGGCGCTGCTTAAGTC
>JAIXTE010000067.1 GCA_027484315.1 Burkholderiales bacterium
CCAAGCCAGAATCAACAAGCCGGGAAATCAGCCTTGACCAAGGCGAGATGAGTAGCAGCGAACATCGACCTAGAGGCCTGCGAACAAAAACCTTACTCACTCTCGGGTTGCGGGCCCGCATAGTTTTCAAACTTGGTGTACATACCCAGGAAGGTCACGCGAATGGCGCCAATTGGTCCATTACGCTGCTTGCCGATAATGATTTCCGCTGTGCCCTTATCCGGTGAATCGGGGTTGTAAACTTCGTCCCGGTAAATGAACAAGATCACGTCCGCGTCCTGCTCAATCGCACCGGATTCACGAAGGTCACTCATCACAGGCCGCTTGTTCGGCCGCTGTTCCAAAGAACGGTTCAACTGCGACAATGCAATCACCGGGCAATTCAATTCTTTGGCCAAACCTTTCAATGAACGAGAAATTTCGGAAATCTCGGTAGCACGGTTTTCACCTGGCGACGAAGAGCCCATCAATTGAAGGTAGTCGATAATCACCAAACCGAGCTGGCCACATTGGCGCGCCAATCGTCGGCAGCGAGCCCGTACTTCCATGGACGACAAAGCTGGCGTTTCATCAATGAACAACTGCGCGTTCTGCATTTTCTCAACCGCATAGGTCAGGCGAGGCCAGTCTTCATCAGTCAACCGGCCTGTTCGCAACCTGTGTTGGTCAAGCCTTCCGACCGAGCCCAACAATCGCATCGCCAGCTGCGTGGCACCCATTTCCATGGAGAACACGGCCACTGCGTGGCCCTCTTCCACCGCCACGTGTTCGCCAATGTTCAGGCTGAACGCTGTCTTGCCCATTGAGGGTCTTCCGGCCACGATGATCAAATCGCCTGGCTGCAAACCTGATGTTTTACTGTCCAGGTCTACGAAGCCTGTGGAAATACCTGTGATGTCGCTGGTGCTGTCTCGGTGATACAACTCGTCGATTCGCTCAACCACTTTGCTTAGAACGGGCTGCAAGTCCTGAAAACCACCAGCCCCGCGTGCACCGTCTTCAGCAATCTTGAAAATCTTGCTTTCAGCTTCATCGAGAATGGTTTTGGTGTCTTTGCCCTGCGGGTTCAGCGCAGTGGTGGCAATGTCATCACTAATCGTAATCAAGCGGCGCAGCACAGCGCGGTCACGCACAATTTCTGCATAGCGACGAATGTTGGCCGCAGATGGGGTATTGGTGGCCAGCGTGTTCAGGTAAGCCAGGCCACCAACGTCTTCGGCTTTACCGGAGGATTGCAGCGATTCATACACGGTGATCACGTCGGCTGGCTTGGATCCGTCGATCAGCTTGGCAATGTGCTCAAAGATGACCCGGTGATCATAGCGGTAGAAATCCTCAGCCCGAATAACATCACCGATTCGGTCCCAGGCTTGGTTATCAAGCAGCAAGCCACCCACAACCGACTGCTCGGATTCAAGCGAGTGCGGCGGTACGCGCAGACCCGTCATTTCTTGTTCTGTAAGTCGATTCTCGGACATAGGTTCACAATAGAAAAAGGCCACCCTGGGGTGACCTTTTTTGTTGGTTCAGGCAGAGCAAAAGTATAACCGAATGTGGCTTGACCCTTGGACTTAAATGGGGTGTTTCACCCAGCCTGAAACCGATGCTGTACGCTTGCCTTGATCAGGCCGCTTCGCCAGCCACTACAACTTTCACATCCACAACCACGTCGGGGTGCAGTGATACGGTTACAGTGTGCTCGCCAGCAATTTTCAGTGCGCCGTTAGGCATGCGAACCTGTGCTTTTTCAACTTTCAGACCAGCAGCATTCAAGGCAGCAGCGATGTCGTGGTTGGTTACAGAACCAAACAGACGACCGTCTACCGCAGCTTTTTCGCTGAGGCGAACAGTGGCTTCAGCCAGCTTTGCACCCAAAGACTGAGCAGCAGACAATTTGTCAGCAGCGGCTTTTTCCAGCTCGGCACGGCGTGATTGAAATTCAGCGATTGCTGTTTCAGTAGCACGCTTGGCTTTGCCATAAGGAATCAGGAAGTTGCGCGCATAGCCGTCTTTTACACGAACCACGTCACCCAGTTGACCCAGATTGGGCATTTTCTCAAGAAGAATTACTTGCATTGTGAGCTCCCGAGCTGCTTAGTGGTTATCGGTGTAAGGCACCAAGGCCAGGAAACGTGCGCGCTTGATCGCTGTGTCCAACTGGCGCTGATAGTTCGCCTTGGTACCAGTGATGCGAGCAGGCATGATCTTGCCATTTTCGCCGATGAAATCTTTGAGCGTGTCGATGTCTTTGTAATCAATCTGCTCTACTTTGCCCACTGTGAAGCGGCAAAACTTCTTGCGCTTGAACAGAGGGTTCTGTTGTGGACGACGTCCTTTGCGATCATTTTTACGACCAAAAGCCATAATATTCTCCAACTAATTCAAATCTTCAAAGTTCGCGCACTGCGCAAACATGGAATCGAAGACTTTTTGATTTGTGCGAACGAAGAGCGACAAATCCAGACCAGTTCTTCAGGCTTCCCACTTCCAGTCCATTCACCTGACTGGCTGCAACACCAAGCGCGAGCGCCTGAACGGTGCATTTTACCAACCTTGGTTTGGAGGCTTCGAGTTGTTCACTTTCGTGTTCAAGCTCGAACTCACAGATGGGCAAACCTGCCGGGGTGTAGCGCAGCACGGATTTCGCAATCAGTGTGGCGGTCAAGGTCAGCTGGTTGATGCCTGCTTTTCCTTCTTCCCCGAACTTGCTTGAATTTGGTTTCTCTTCCTCCCGTTTCATCGATTCAGTCAATGGGTGTGACGATTTACTCGTCGTCACCTTCGTCTGAGTCGGCGCTGTCGTCATTTGAAGACGCAGTGGCAGAAGCGGCTTTGCGCTCTTGCTCACGCTGAACTTCCTTCATCATTGGAGAAGGTGCAGTTTCAGCTTTTTTCATCTTCACAGTCAGGTGACGCAGTACGGCATCGTTGAATTTGAATGCAGTTTCCAGTTCGTCAAGAACTTCCTGGCTGCATTCGATGTTCAACAACACATAGTGTGCTTTGGCCAGTTTCTGAATGGGGTAGGCCAGTTGGCGACGGCCCCAGTCTTCGTGACGGTGAACTTTACCGCCGTTGGCTTCGATGATTCCACGATACTTCTCAACCATGGCTGGCACTTGCTCGCTCTGGTCGGGATGCACGATGAAAGCAATTTCATAGTGACACATTGATTAACTCCTATGGATTTTCCACAATTGGAAAAGCCACCACAC
>JAIXTE010000042.1 GCA_027484315.1 Burkholderiales bacterium
CCGGCCTTTGGCATCATCTCGCACATCGTGCCAACCTTTGCCCGCAAAACCTTGTTTGGTTACAGCTCCATGGTGTACGCAACAGGTTCAATCGCGATCTTGTCGTTCATCGTGTGGGCGCACCACATGTTCACAACAGGCATGCCAGTGACAGGCCAGTTGTTCTTCATGTACGCGACCATGTTGATTGCGGTACCCACCGGTGTGAAAGTATTCAATTGGCTGGCCACCATGTGGCGTGGTTCCATGACGTTCGAGACCCCGATGCTGTTCGCAGTGGGATTCATCTTCGTGTTCACCATGGGTGGCTTCACTGGCCTGATCCTGGCCGTGGCTCCTGTTGATATTCAGTTGCAAGACACCTACTACGTTGTGGCTCACTTCCACTACGTGCTGGTGGCTGGTTCACTGTTTGCATTGTTTGCCGGTACTTACTACTGGCTGCCAAAATGGTCTGGCCGCATGTACAGCGAGAAGCTGGGCAAGTTGCACTTCTGGTCTTCATTGATCAGCTTTAACGTGACTTTCTTCCCCATGCATTTCCTGGGCCTGGCCGGTATGCCACGTCGTTACGCTGACTACGCCACACAGTTCACTGACTTCCACGCCATTGCCACCATCGGTGCATTCTGGTTCGGTTTGTCCCAGTTGATCTTCCTGTGGTGCGTATTGCGTGCCTGGTTGTTCCAGAAAGGCGAGCAGGCACCTGCAAGCCCGTGGGAAGGTGCAGAAGGTCTGGAGTGGACCGTTCCATCACCAGCACCATTCCACACTTTTGAAGAGCCACCACTGGTGAAGTAATTCTTCAGCAATACACGTGGGGCCTCCTGTGGGTAGCCCCCGTTGCGTAAAAAGGCTTTGCAGCGGCAAGGCTTTTTCACCCAACGAAAGATGTACCGTGAGGAAATTATTTTGACGCCCGATGAGAAAAAGAAAGCCCGGCAAAACAAACGCACCGGTTTGATTTTGCTCTCCGTGGCGGCAGTGTTCTTTCTTGGCATCCTGATCCGCAAGGTGATGGAGCCCAGTATCCTGAGTTTGGTGAACTAAGTTTGGTGAACCAAGCAGTGAATTCGCAGTAGAGGTAAGTCAGCATGGCACAGCAAGGCAGTCGTAAAATTGGTGGTTTGCACAAGCAAATGTTGTCGCGTCTGCTGGTGATTGTTGTAGCCATGTTTGCATTTGGTTATGCCTTGGTGCCCATATACAAGGCAATTTGTGAAATCACCGGTATTAACGTGTTGACCCCGCAGAACAAGAATGCGGCTGACATTGTAAAGAATACCCAGGTGGACAAAAGCCGCAGTATTGAAGTGATTTTTGATGCCAATGAACGGGGTAAATTCCAGTTCAAGCCAGAGACGAACCGCATGATGGTTCACCCAGGCGAACTGGTGACCGTGAAATATGTGGTGCACAACAATTTGCCGAATGACACAGCAGGTCAAGCGATTCCAAGCTACCTGCCTATGAAAGCGGCAGAGCACTTCACCAAGCTGGAATGTTTCTGCTTCAAGCAGCAGCCTTTCAAGTCCGGTGAAACAAAAGAATTTCCGGTGGTGTTTGTGATCAACCCAAAGTTGCCACAAGATGTACACACCATCACCTTGAGTTATACGTTTTTTGAAGTGGCTGGAGCCACGGCAATGGTTGCAGAATAATGTCGAAAGACATCAAGGAGGCCGCAGCCCGCAAGGCAAATAGGGCCACCTTCCTGCAAACACTGTCGGCCGTGCTCTGGTCGTTCTTCGGTGTCAGGAAGGGTTCAAACCATTCCGAAGACATGCAGAAACTGAATCCTGTCCACGTCATTGTCGTGGGCTTGTTGGCTGCAGCCGCCTTCGTGGTCGGCTTGCTGCTTTTGGTGAATTATGTGGTGGGTTCCGCTTAAGCCGTACGGAGTCCCTTGTTGCAGTATCGAAGCATCTAAATTAGAGAAATAGGAGAAACAACCATGCGTGCGAATGCACCGTATTATTTTGTGCCCGGCTTGTCCCAGTGGCCTGTGCTAGGCGCAGTGGCCATGTTCTTCTTCATTCTGGGCATGTCCCAGTGGGTTAACGGAGGCCAGACCGGTCCTTTCCTGTTTGCACTCAGCATGGGTATTCTGATTTACGTGCTGACGGGCTGGTTCAAGCACGTGGTGGGTGAATCTCAAAGCGGTCAGTACAGTGCACGTGTGGACGTGTCGTTCCGCTGGTCAATGGGATGGTTCATTTTCTCTGAAGTGATGTTTTTCGCTGCGTTTTTTGGCGCGTTGTTCTATGCACGTCAAATCGCAATGCCCTGGCTTGGCGACATCAACAACAAAGCATTCTTGTGGCCCGACTTCACAGCGAACTGGCCCAACACAGGCCCTGCCGGCACTGTGGATGCATTCCAGACCATGGGCCCATGGCCAATTCCAACCATCAATACAGCCTTGTTGCTGACCTCAGGCCTTACATTGACCTGGGCGCACCATGCCCTGATCGCCAACAAGCGCTCACAGTTGATTTGGGGCTTGGCCTTGACCGTGTTGCTTGGTGCGATTTTCATGGGCTTTCAGGCTTATGAATACATTCACGCCTACCGCGACCTGAACCTGAAAATGACTTCCGGCATTTTCGGATCCACTTTCTTCATGTTGACTGGTTTCCACGGTTTCCACGTGACCATCGGTGCCATCATGCTGTTCTTCATCATGATCCGCTGCATCAAGGGCCATTTCACTCCCGACAGCCATTTCGCGTTTGAAGCCGCTGCCTGGTACTGGCACTTCGTTGACGTGGTCTGGTTGGGCTTGTATGTGATCGTGTATTGGCTGTAACCAGCGCGAGTTTTAACCGGCTGGCAGTAATAAAAAAAGCCACTGGAAAATTCCGGTGGCTTTTTTTTGGAGTTCAAGTTTTATCGAATTCCTGTGGACTCAATCCATCCCATGTACCAGGAAAAAAGGATGAGCAGAAACAGTAGGACTGACAGGCCGATGCGCATTGTTAGCGCATTGACGGTACGGTTGGACTTGCTTTTGTCTTTCATGAGAAAGAAAAACGCAGATCCAAGACTTGCCAAAATGCCAAGGAAGGCCAAGCCAATAATTAACTTCATGGTGAACACCCTTCAAAAACCAACCGTGTACAACACACAAGTAGAAGTATGTCATGGTTAAAGCAGTGAATTCACCGGGCAAGACAAAGCTTGCCTTCACCCTGTTGATCGGGGCTTCATTGGTCTGGCTGACGTTCAGTCTGGGTCAGTGGCAAACAGGGCGGGCGGCAGAAAAGCAGATGCTGTTTGATGCACAAGCCCGCGCATTGGCTGCCTCGCCCATTACGCCCGGCAGTGCCCGGATTGACTTGGACAATTTGTCCTACCGAAAAATCGAACTTCAGGGTCGATTTGATGCCAAAGCTTTGATATACATAGACAACCGGCAAGTGAACGGACGACCCGCGGTGCAGGTTGTTCAGGGGTTCAGACCTGAAGGCGCAGCTTATCTGATCCCGGTGGATCGAGGTTTGCTGCTGCGCGACCCGGCAGAACCTCGACGCGCACCGGTCATGCCCGAAGAGGCTGCAGTGTCGGGTGCAGATGTCAGCACATTGAAAGGCACCATTTTGCCGCGTTTTGCCAAGTCGGCTGAACTTCGAGGTGTGTTGCTGGGCGCTGCGGAAAACATTTACAGGGAAGAAAACAACGGATTCCAGGTTTGGTCGAATTTCAGTGTCGATGAGTTTGAAAAGCAACTGAATCAACCAGTCAGTAATTTTGTGGTCACCTTACAGCCTGTGGCACAGACTGGCGACAGCCCCGGTGAGGCGCCGGTTGAAGCCCGCAAGGTGAACGGCTTTTACCATGTGGCTGTGCCCCTTCAGGAACAGGTGGCCAAACACAAGGGTTATGCCTTTCAGTGGTTTACCATGTCAGCCGTATTGGTTTTGTTGACACTGTTTTTTGTATATCGCGAGTTTTACAAGGGAAATAAGCCATGAATGCAGCCAGCGGATCCGCCAAGCTGAACAAAAGCAGAATGACTATCGTTCTGGTATTTTTGACCTGTGCACTGCCCATTGTGGCTGCTTTCTATTTGTACTTCTTCAACAAGCCCGATGGCACCAACAACTATGGCACCATCCTGGATCCCCAGATGGATGTGTCCAGCGAGGTGTTCAAGAACATCAATGGTGACGACTTCACCATGAAGCAGGTTGCAGACAAATGGGTATTGATCCAGGCCATTAGCAGCGATTGTGACCAGGTGTGCCAGAACACCATGTACTTCCAGCGTCAAGCCCGTGCATCCAAGGGCAAGGAACAGGGCCGCATTGAGCGCGTAGTGTTCGTGACCGACGACGGCCCCCTTGAAACGCTGCTGCTTCGCCAGTTTCCTGATGTGCACTTTGTCCGCGCGACCGAAAGTCAGTTGAAAGGCTGGTTGCCGCTTCAACAGGGCATTGTGGGCAGCAAGGGCAGTGCCGATATTGGAACTGTACGTGACCATGTGTTTGTGGCGGATCCGCTGGGCCATGTCATGATGCGTTTCCCACCCAACAGTACCCTGCAATTTGACAAGTTTCGCAAAGACGTAAGCCGCCTGTTGTGGGCATCCAATATTGGTTAATTCGAGAGCAGCATCATGAGCAGTTACAAACGTTTGGTCGCATTCACCACAGTATTAACATTTTTGTTGATCATGTTGGGTGCTTTTGTCCGCCTGACTGACGCAGGTCTGGGTTGCCCCGATTGGCCGGGATGTTACGGGAAACTCACGCCCACGCATGCTGCTGAGGAAATTGCCGCAGCTGTGCAGGCCCAAGGCGGCACGCATGGCCCAGTTTCGATTCCGAAGGCCTGGAAAGAAATGGTGCATCGCTATGTGGCCACTTTTCTGGGTTTCCTGATCATTGGCATCATGGCCATGGCCTGGATCAAGCGCCGCGAGTTGAAACAATCGCCTGCTCTGCCAACAGTCCTGTTTTTCGCAGTTTGCCTTCAAGGTGCTTTTGGTGCCTGGACGGTTACCATGCTGCTCAAGCCCGCCATTGTGACGGGGCACCTGATCGGCGGCATGACCATACTCGGCCTTTTGACCTGGCTGTGGCTGCGCCAAACCAATCCGACCCGTACAGTTGCACCACCCCGGGACATGGCTGGCTTGCGGCTATTGGCCCGAGTGGGTTTGGTGGCGGTAGCGGCTCAAATCATTCTGGGTGGTTGGGTCAGCACCAACTATGCAGCCGTGGTGTGCACCGACTTCCCAACTTGCCAGGGCAGCATGTGGCCAAAAATGGAATTTGACCATGCATTTCACATTGTTCGTGAATTGGGTGAAACACCCGACGGCGAACTTCTCAATGTCGCCTCCTTGACGGCCATTCATTTCATTCACCGAATCGGCGCCTTGATTGTGACAGCTATATTGGGCATGTTGGCTTTCGCCTTGTGGCGTAACCCCGGCACCAAGCCGTTGGCCATCAAGGTCGCTGCGGTGCTGACATTGCAAATTGCAATGGGCATTGGCAATGTGGTGTTTCAGCTGCCATTGTGGTTGGCCGTGGCACACAATGGAGGGGCAGCGCTGTTGCTGGTTACCTTGATCTTGGTAAACTACAGGGTTGCGGGCAATCGCCATCGAATTTCATAAGGCCCACCATGCCATCCGTTGAAAAAGTAAAAGCCGCGAGCAGCTTTTCTCATGTTGCCAAACAGTATTGGACACTAACCAAGCCACGCGTGGTGGCTTTGATCGTGTTCTGTGCTGTCATCGGCATGTTTCTCGCCACACCCGATTTGCCCAATGCACAGGTGTTGATTGCCGGTACCCTGGGTATTTGGCTGGTGGCCGGTGCTGCGGCCGCTTTCAACTGCCTGGTCGAACAGCAGATTGATGCAAAAATGGCACGCACCCGTGCCCGTCCCCTGCCACGCGGCGAACTGAATTCAGTTCAAACTCTGGTGTTTTCCAGCCTTGTAGGTGGCGTGGGTGTGTGGATACTGTACGTGTTTGTGAACCCTCTGACCATGTGGCTGACCTTGGCCACCTTCGTTGGGTATGCAATTATTTACACCCTGTTACTCAAGCCCAATACACCGCAGAATATCGTCATTGGCGGTGCCTCTGGTGCCATGCCGCCCGTGTTGGGGTGGGCCGCGGTGACCAACGCGGTGTCCCCCGAGGCACTGGTATTGTTCCTGATCATTTTTGTCTGGACACCGCCGCATTTCTGGGCGCTGGCACTGTACCGCACGCAAGAATATGCACGCGCAGGCCTGCCCATGTTGCCAGTCACCCACGGGGCAGCATTCACCCAGTTCCATGTGTTTTTGTACACAATCATGCTGGCGGCCACCACCCTGATTCCTTTCGCCATGAAAATGAGCGGCCTGATTTACTTGGTGAGTGCGATCGTCTTAAATGCGATTTTCATCGGGTACGGCTACAAAATCTGGAAAAACTACAGTGATGCCTTGGCGAAAAAGGCGTTTACCTATTCGATTGCCTACCTGGCCTTTCTGTTTGCGGCCTTGTTGGTCGATCATTACGTGGCGGTATAAGCAGCATGTTCAAGCGGTTCAACCAATGGATTCGTGGCGCGGCAATGGGCGTGGTGGTGCTGCTTGGAGCATGCAACATGGGGCCCGCCACATTTGTTAATACTGACATCACAGGCTCTGCCCTGGTGGCCAATTTCAAGTTGAAGGACCTGTCGGGTACCGAGCGCACCATTGAAAGCTATCAGGGTAAAGTGGTTGCCATGTTTTTTGGCTATACCCATTGCCCGGACGTGTGCCCAATTACCATGCAGCAATGGAGCGAGGTGAAAGCCAAGTTGGGCGCCAAAGGCGAAAACCTTCAGGTGCTGTTTGTGTCAATCGACCCTGAGCGCGACACGCCGGAACTGCTGAGAAAGTACGTGCCCCAATTCAACCCCAGTTTTGATGCTTTAACAGCCTCTTCGCTGGAAGAACTGAAGCCTTTGCTCTCGGGTTTGCGTGTGTTCGCGGGCAAGGTCGAAGGCAGCAGCCCCGAAAATTATCTGATGGACCACACCTCGGCCAGCTATGTTTTCGATCAGCAAGGGCGTGCACGTCTTCTGGTTCGCCACAATGCGGATTCAGCACCGGTGGTCAGTGATGTCGAACAAATTCTAGACGGCAAATAGTCAGTCTTTCGCTGCAGTCACAATGCTGCAGCTTAGTTCGGGCTGGTCCATCTTCAGCAGGTCTTTAAACTGCAGCAGCGACCAGCTCTGGTCACCTTTTCCGTTGCTTGATTGTTTGGTGTATATGGTGTTTTCTACCAGTTTGTAAATTACCTGCCATTCCAGCAGCAAGGGTTGGCCCACAGGCCCGTGGTTGATCAGCACCATGACAGGCCTGCCTTGCAGCAGTTCGAGCTGAATGATTTGAAGCGTGTCGACAACATTGTTGCCCGCATACCAGCTTGCATGCAAATCCGCTTTTCTAAAGGCACTGAGTACCATCGGTGGGGATGTACCCATGCTTCCACCCGGCAGGTCAGGTGTTTCGCTCCATCGAACAATCGCTTCAATGAACTGGTCATTCAATGGCCTGCCCTGTCTATCCTTGGGAATGTGATTCCAGCCAATGCCGTGATAGTGAAGCACAGTACCAATGGCACATGGCCCACTCATTTTCTCGGACTGTTTTGGCGCAGTAAAACCCCAGATCAGATCCAGTTTTGAAGGATCCATCGGTTTGAAATCAATTTGGCTTGACGGGGTTGAAATGGATTTGGCTTCTGAGAAATCAATCTCAAAGCGCTTGTAATCATTCATGAAAACGCATCCTTTTTGCTGCAGAACTCACCAGCCATCATATGCAGTGGATGGACGTATTCGAGCCATGCATAGTTCTATGCATAATTCTCATTCCGTTGTGCAGGACCGAGGTGTGGTGAGTTTTTAAATGGAACTGGTTATGAACCTATTAACGGGCGACGTTTTGGTGTCGTGTACAAATCACCCGTTACAACAAATTCAGGCCAGGTTGGCAAGGTTTAGAACATTGAGCAAGTTGTTGCTTTCAAGTGGGGCGGTCTGGCTGCCCAAGGGGGATGAAGCCCCCAAGTTGCCAGTCAAGCCATCGATCAAGTCGGTCAAGGGTGCCAAAACTGCGTCTAGCGGACCGGCTTCGGTTTCTGTGTCCGGCGTGGTGGCCGGGGGTGGGGGGGTGGTGCTGCCGCCAGTGCCATTGCCGGCGTTGTTGCCTGACTCGGTGGTGGTACCTGTCATCGTGCTGGTGTTGTTTTCGTTGTCGCTGTAAATGGCGGCTGTTGCACCCAGAAACACAATACTTTCCAGAATCGGGTAGCCGGTGGATTCTTTCGCGCCAGGCGTACCAAACAGTCCAAACAAGCCGCTGTTGGCATCGGTTTGCGCTGTCGTAGTGTCATCAAGCAGCTCCTGGCTGTCGAAATACACGCCCTCGCCTTGAATGTTGGTGGCAATCCACTGTGGGGCTTGTTCCATCTCAACCACTTCTAGGTTGAAGGTGGCGCCAGCGCCTCGTTCGACAATCAGTGCATCATTCAGGCCAGTGAACTGGACAATAGCCTTGCCTGTCAGGTCGGTCACAAGGCGGTCACCGGGCAAAAGCGCCATTCCCGCTTGTACGGGTAGAAAAAATCCGTCCCTGACCAGTTGCACGTTGCCGCTGGTTTCCCGAATTCTTGCCTGTTGTTCGATGGACGCTGTTGCTGTGTTCATGGTGGTCAAGCGTAATTGTAGGGGCCGCCCACTTCAAGCGCTTTCTTGTAACTGGGCATGGCGTGGATGCGTTTCACATACGCGGCAATTCTGGGCATGCTTTGAATGGATTCGGCGCGGCTGATGGCAGCTTCCAGCGGAAAGCTCATCATGAAGTCTGCGCCGGTCATTTCGCTGCCGCAAAACCATTCGTTTTTCGACAATACGCCTTCAATGTAGGCAAATTGCTTTTCAAGATTGGGGTTGATGAAGCCGCTTTTCACCTGTTTGGAAATACCGCGTGCGATGGGCAACACAATCGGCTTCAAAAACGCAGGTACCGGGGCATTCTCGATTTTGTTGAATACCAGCGTCATGACCAAGGGCGGCATGGCGGTTCCTTCAGCAAAATGCATCCAGTAGGTGTAATCGCGGTGGGCTTGCGTGCCGTGTGCCGGGCGCATTTTGCCGCCCGCCTTGTCGATCAGGTATTCCACAATGGCACCGCTTTCTGCAACGGTGATGTCGCCATCGGTAATTACCGGCGACTTGCCCAAGGGATGGATTTTCAGCAGCTCGGGCGGGGCCAGGTAGGTCTTGGCATCGCGAGCGTAACGGGTCACCTTGTAGGGCAGGCCGAGTTCTTCCAGCAGCCAGATAATGCGCTGCGAGCGTGAATGTTCAAGGTGGTGTACTTCAATCATGATAAAAAAGGGCCTGTTGCCAAGCCCTTAGTGTAGGTCAGTTTTAACCCGAAATGATTAGTAGTTTTGATTAAACTTCGCCGTGTTCGTATTTAAGCAGGGCAGTTTTCATTTTTTTCATGGCTTGGGTTTCAATCTGGCGGATGCGTTCTGCCGATACACCCAGCTCTGCAGCCAGGTCGTGCAGGGTTTTGGCATTTTCGCCAGCCAGCCAGCGGCTTGAAATAATACGCTGGCTTCGCTCATCCAGGCTGGCCAGGGCCAAGTCCAGGCCTTCGCTGTGCAGGCGTTCCATGTTGGCACCTTCCAGCACTTCACTGGGTTCTGCGCCTTCAGCGGCCAGGTAACGAACGGGGTTGTAGCTGGTTTCTTCGCTGTCTGCGTCAATCACCGGGTCCAGGCTGAATTCATGGCCTGCCATGCGGCGTTCCATGTCGGATACATCCTCGGGGCGCACATTCAATTCTGCCGCCACTTCGTTGACTTGATCCGGTGACAGGGTCTGGCCGTATTTCTTGAAGCTGTTCAGGTTGAAAAACAGCTTGCGGTGAGCCTTGGTCGTGATCATTTTGACCATGCGCCAGTTGCGAATGATGTATTCGTGAATTTCCGCCTTGATCCAGTGCAGGGCAAAGCTGACCAAGCGCACGCCGCGGGTGGTGTCAAAGCGCTTGACCGCTTTCATCAGACCGATATTGCCTTCCTGAATCAGGTCGGCGTGGGGCAGGCCATAGCCCAGGTACTGGCGTGCCACAGCCACGACCAGGCGCAGGTGGCTAAGCACAAGGCGGCGAGCCGCTTCAAGATCGTTGTCGCGTTGCAGGCGTTCACCCAGCTCGATTTCCTCTTCAGGCGTGAGCATGGGGATTTGGTGGGTAGCGGAAATGTAGGCATCAAGGTTGCCAAGCGGTCCACGGGCCACCAGTGCCCAAGGGTCGCGCACAGCAAGGGTGTTGCCGGGGGCGCGCAGGTTAGCAAGTGTTAATGCATGTGTGGTCATGATTGCGGTGTTCTCCGAATAAATGAACCAATTTCATTTTGATTTTAGCACTCTTCGTTTAGGAGTGCTAACGGGCTGGAAAGTTCCGAGTCAACGTGATTGTTGTTGACCACGTTTGCTTAGGAC
>JAIXTE010000017.1 GCA_027484315.1 Burkholderiales bacterium
GCCCGCTTCGGTGTCGTTGCTGGCCACAGGGAAACCTTCACCCAGACCGGCGGCGGTCAGGCGGCCACCGTCAATGCCCTTGCCTGTCAGAAAGCTTGTGACAGACTGGGCACGGCGAATCGACAAATCCTGGTTGTACTGGTCACTGCCCGTGCTGTCGGTATAACCAATTACGCACACAATGGTGTTGGGGTTGTCACGCAGGGTTGCTGCAATTTGATCCAGCGTGCCGGCGAACTGGGATTTGATGGCGGTCTTGTTGGTGTCAAACAGGGCTGCACCCGGTATGTCCAGCATCACAGAGCCGTCGCGCTGTTCACGCACGGCAATCTGGCTACCCACCAGGTAACCGAACAGGCCACCCAGAGCCGCACCGCGCACTGTGTTTTTGCCGTCAATCTTGTTGCCCACCAGCGCGCCACCGATTGCGCCCACGGCTGTGCCAATTGCAGTCTTGGTGTTGTCCACTTTGCGCTCAGGTGCCATCGGGCAACCAGCCACTGCAACTGGGGAGCCTGCTGCTGGTTGGGAAGGGCCTTGTGGCTGCTGAATCACGTTGGCACAGCCTGCTGCAAACAAGGTGAGTGCGACGGCTGAAAGTTTGAATGTGTTCATGGTGTGTCCTTGAGTATTGTTTTAAGGCGAAATTTCTCTGCCTGATTGTAACGCCTCAATTCTTTTCAGGTTGACTATAAAAAATTCATGGCGCTACACTGCCACATGCTTAAATCCCTCACGATACTTCTTGCTTTTCAGGCACTAGGCGAGTTGCTTTCATTTGCAGCTTTTCCTTCCATTCCAGGGCCGGTGCTCGGCCTCGTGTCGCTGCTGACCTATTTTTTCATTCGAGGTGGTGTTCCTGCGGACATTCACGCTACAGCGAATGTGTTTACGGCCAATCTCGGTTTGCTGTTTGTTCCTGCTGCGGTAGGTGTGGTGGTGTTTTGGCCTGTACTGGCCGAGTTCGGCTTGATCATTTTGCTGACCCTGCTGGTGAGCGTGGTGGTCACACTGGTGGGGACGGCTTTTGTCCTTGATCGCCTGGCTGCGCGTTTCATGCCGGGTGAAGTCAGCGAGGCTGGGGCGGGAAATGTGTCCGGGCAGGCCACTGAGGTTACCGGCAATGACTGATTCCACAAGTCGCCTGGCCGATCTTCCCGAGATTTGGGTGTACCTCAGTGGTAACCCCCTCAGTGCACTATTCCTGACCTTGCTGGCGTATCAAATCGGCTTGTGGTGTTACAAAAAAAGCGGCCAACATCCTTTCACCAACCCTGTGCTTATTGCGGTGTTGCTGCTGGCTGCATTTTTGCAAATCACCGGCTTAAGTTACGCACAATATTTCGAAGGCGCGCAGTTTGTGCATTTCCTGTTGGGTACTGCGACTGTGTCACTGGCGGTGCCCATTTATCAAGGCTTGACGGCGGTGAAAGGGCAAACCCTGCGCACACTGGTGTTGCTGTCTGTGGCCTTGCTGGTGGGTGGAGGCCTGTCGATAGCCAGCGCTTTGGGTGCTGCACATTTGTTGGGCGCAAACATCGACATTGTTCACAGCCTGTGGGCCAAGTCGGTGACCGCACCCATTGCCATGGGGGTGAGTGAACGCATTGGCGCCTCACCCACCCTGACAGCACTGTTTGCCATCGTCACGGGCATTTTGGGAGCGGCAGTGGGCAGTTGGTTGTTCAATGCAATGGGTATGAAGCGCTGGTGGGTGCGTGGTTTCACCATGGGGCTTGCAGCGCATGGCATTGGCACGGCCCGGGCGTTTTCGGTGCACCCTGAGGCAGGGCGGTATGCCAGCCTGGGGATGGGTTTGCATGGTGTTTTTGGGGCGCTGTTGATACCGTGGATCTTCGGGTTCTTTGGCTAGCAACATGTGTGTTGCAGGAGATGATTCCGGTGCTAGCTGCAAGGTGTGCGTGGAAATCTGAATTTCCGGTGGCCTGCACTTGCTTTACCTGAAGCCGACTCGCCAAAAAAGACGGGCTCGTGCGGCTTCTCACCTGCGGTGACCGGTTTCGCAAGAGCGGCACCGGCAGATTTCCTTGAATCGCACACCTTGCAGCTAACACCGGAATCATTCTGAACACGCCAGTTGCTGGCGTGGGCTGTGAAGTGTGCTCCCGCGGCTGTTGTGTGATTGGCCGTTGTGTGAGAGTGCTGGAGCAACTGTAGTGTGTTCCACGATTGAGGAGTGGGTTGTTGCAGTGCCCGGCACTTTCAAGAAAACCGCCCCGTTTCAGTTCAGTGTGTGTGGTCGCCCACAGGGCGGCAGCGCACCCCGACCATCTGTTTTGTCGGGGTGCGCTGAGCACGCATTGAGCTGAACAAGGGATTCGGCGGTTTTCTGTGCCGGTCACTGCAGCACCCACCGCTCAATAAAACACAATCTAAAAACAAGCCGCCCACGCCGCCACATACACCGCCCGCATGTCCGGGCTTGCATACCCCAGCATCACGAGAAAAGCGACCACCACCAGCGCCACCTTGCCCCACCGGGGCATCAGGCGATCATTGTTTTCACGCGGGCTGGCTGGCTGGTCCATTGGCTTCTGCACTTTTTTCTTGAATGGGCCAGTTTACCGCAGCGGCGATCACGCTCAAGGCCACGCAAATCCACCACACCACCTGGTAGCTGCCCGTGGCATCAAACAGCAAGCCGCCAAGCCAGCCACCCACGAAAGCGCCTATTTGATGGAACATGAACACAAGCCCACCCAGCATGGACAGGTTTTTCACGCCGAACATGGCTGACACCGTGCCGGTGGTCAGTGGCACGGTGGACAACCAAAGCACACCCATGCCGGCGGCGAACAGGTACACGCTCCAAGTGCTCAAGGGGGCCAGTACAAACGCGACAATCAGCAGCCCTCTCAATCCGTAAATGCCGCTGAGCAGCATGGGCTTTCTGATGCGTCCACCCCAAAGCCCCGCGAGGTAGCTGCCCAGAATATTGAAAAGTCCGATTAGCGCCAGGGCTGTGCTGCCTGCGCTGGCAGGAATGCCGCTGTCCTGAAGATAACTGGGAAGGTGCACACTGATGAACAGGATTTGGAAGCCACACACGAAGTAGCCCAGGCTCAGCATCAGGAAGGCCTTGTGACGCATGGCTTGCGCCAGCGAAGCCCACATGCCTTGTTCTTTTTCTGGCGCTGTAGCAGAAGGTTCTGGTGCAGCCTGTGTGGATTTGGATTTCCTTTCAAACAATGGCCACGCCAGCAATAAAATCAGCAATGCGAAACAGGCCAGCACGGTTAACGCAGATGACCAGCCAAGCTGGTTGATCAAGAACAGTCCACCGGGCAAAAAGGCGAACTGTCCTAAGGATCCAAGCGCCATCGAGATGCCCATGGCCATGCTTCTTTTTTCAGGGGGCATGGCCCGGCTGACTGCGCCAAATACTACGGGAAAGGTGGTCCCACTCAAACCCAGGCCGATCAGAATTCCTGCGCTGAAGGTCAGCAAGCCCGGGCTTTCAACCGTCGCCATCAGGAACAGGCCCAGAGCGTACAAGGCACCCCCCAGAAGCATGGTGATGGCAGAGCCCAGGCGGTCTGCCATTCGTCCCACAAACGGCTGTGCCAAACCCCACACCAGGTTTTGCATGGCAATCGAAAACGCAAACACTTCGCGTCCCCATTCATTGCTCAAACTCATGGGCTGAAGGAACAGGCCAAATGAATGGCGTATGCCCAGTGAAATGGTCATGATGAACGCCCCGCACCACAACACGGTAAGGGGAGAAACTGCTTTGGTCGAATTCAGGTTCATGGTGTGTGGAAATCAGGGTTTGATGTATGCAAAGCCTTGTTGATTTTGCAGTTCGGTGACGCGCACCACACCTGAAGGCGTGAAAGTGGCATCGAGTACGAACTGGTCAGTGGTCAGTTTTCTGTTTTGCAAGGTGATCTCGCAAATTTCAAAAGCCACGCCACGCGCAGCTAGTGCGCTGACCAGCGGGGCGTACAGCGTGCCTGTTTCCGCATGTTTGGCCCCTTCCATCAGGAAGTCTACCCCGTTGGCGTGGGTGACCACCACGATGCTGGTTTTCGGCGCCACATCCAGGTGGTTGCGCATGTTACGCAAGGCTTTCAAGGGCTGGTCTGCCGAATCGATGTGATACACCACCTTGGACGTGATGTCCTGGGTCTGCATGCGAGTGACAGGCATTGCCGTTTGGGCGAATGTGGTGCCTGCGAAAGACAGCCCGATCCAGCAAGCAAATGCGGATTTTCTGATCCAATTTAATGCCATGAAATTCTCCTTGAATTCCGGTTAACCCTTTGCATCCCGCGGAAAGGTGGTGTGGTTGAGGTGACTCCTTAGAGGGATGTTTAACCCACGCTGCGTCTGGATACTCAATCGTACTGATTAGTAAAGGATGAGCAAAAGGATGAAACCCGACACCGCATTAAACACCGTATTCACGGTGAGCAAAATTGGTGTTTACGTGGCTGTTGCCCTGGGCGCAGTCGCATGCTCGTCATTGAGGCCTTTCGGTCAGGAAGATGAGTTTCGCGCCAAATTGAAGGCCCCCGAAATAACGGGTGCCAATCAGGCTGCACCACAGGTCACTTTGCCGATTGAACGTTTGCCGTCTGACACGTTCTGGGTTCGCCCCCAGATATCGGAAGGTGAACTGCCCAACCGAATGGTAGAGAACCTGTCGGTGACCGAACGCGGCCTGTTCGATGTGTTGCAGCTGATTTTTGCAAGCACGAACATGCCACTGAGTTTTGAGGGTGGGGCGGATGCAGCGTCCCGGTATGGTGTGGTTACGCTGAACAACCTGAGTGGCAGTTTGCCGCAGGTGATGAACAAGCTCGGCGAGATCATGGGATTTTTCTGGACAGTGACCGAGTCAGGTGTATTGAGGATCATGCCTGAACAGCAGTTTGTGGTGACCATGCCTCCTGTGCTGAATGAGGACAGCATGGCGGGCATTACCAACACCATGCAATACCTGGGCGCGCGTGACGTTTACCTGGATCGCATCAACCGGTCCTTGGTGTTTCGCGCCAATCGCCGTGCGCTCAGCGACATTCAGAACTACCTGGAGCGCGCGCGCGCCACGCGTTCATTGATTGTGTATGACATGAACGTGTTGCAGGTTGATTTGAATGACACCAGCAACATGGGCGTGCGGTGGGAGTTGTACAAGGCTGGGGGTGGTATCAACACCGCACCCGATTCCGGCATTGTGGGTGCAGCCAGCACGGCAGACCGGGTCACGCAAATGACGCGAACTGCGTCGGGTATTGAAACCCTGATTTTTGGTGAAAATTTTTCCACCAATTTTCTGATTGATTTTTTGAAATCCCAAGGCGATGTCAAAACACTCAGCCAGCCAAAAATTGGTTTGATGAATGGCACCAACGGCAACATTCGTGTGGGGCAGTCCACCACCTTTGTGTCGCGCGTGGGGTCGCAGATTGTCAACGGGGTTGCGCAGTCTACCGCCGACACGCAGAACCTGCGTACAGGCCTTGAAGTGTCGCTCACCGGCGAGGCACACGATTCAACCATCTATACCCGTATCAATATTTCAATCACAGAACTGTTGGCGCTCAAGCGCTTCACTGCGCTGGGCGTGGACTTGAACTTGCCCGAAGTGGCAGACAGAGAGTTAAAAACACAGGTGCGTTGTCGCCCTGGCGACACGATCTTGCTGGGGGGCATTACCGTGTCAAGGGCGCAAGACGATTTTCAAAGCGGACTGGGTACCCGAAGCCGCACGGAAAGCACCAAGCAAACCGAGCTGGTCGTGACCATTCGACCCCGTCTTCTGACGTTTGGCGAAGTGGCCCGGCTTGACCAACCCGCGGCGCAGGCACCGGCTCCCTCTACGGGGCCGAGTTCAGTCAGCAATGAACCCGTGGCCACACCGCCCATCAAGCGGCGCATTGAGCCTCAAACAACGATCCCCGTTGAACCGGTTGCGTTGCGCGAGCCTGCAAGTCTGGCTGCTGAAAAACCTGCTAGCCAGCGGCTGCTAAAGCTTTCCACCAGCCTGGGTTCTCTGCCTGCACCGATCCAAATGATTTCCAAACTGATTCCCCATCAGGAGTAGCACGCCATGCAGCCCATGTTCAAACTGGTTCGCGTATCTCTTCTTGCTTTGACTCTTACAGGCTGGAGTGCTGCTGCATTGTGCCAACAAACCATTGCCAACCCGCTGATTCGTCCGGCCCTGCTGCCAGGCAATACAACACCAGCCACGACAGCACCGAATGGCGATGCAGGCCGCGAAACGGGCCGTGCTGCGGATGGTGCAGCACCCGGTGCCACGGATTCTGCTGAACTGCGCAGGCAGGCCGAGCGCAGAATCACCCAGGAAGACCTGAACATTCGGCAGCAGACCTTGAATTCACCTGTGTTGCCTTTACCGCTTCAGGCCCTGTTCGCCAACATGCAGGTCACCGCCTATTTTCAAGGCGCAATTGTGATGCGCAAAGTGGACAATGATTTTTCAAGCCCGCAATTTACACCTGCTGCCCAGGCCCAACCCGCCAATAATCGGGGCGAGACGCAGGCCCCTGCAGCAAGTGTTGCGCGTGCAATTTCGCGATCTTCCGGTGTACTTCGCTTGCGTGTTGGCCGCACTGAAAACATTAGCGGATATTCACTGCGTGCCCAGGTCAACGGGCAAGACATCACGGTGGACTGGTTGAGCGATCGGGGCACTTGGGTGAATGTGTTTTTTGGTTCACTGGAATCGAGCACTGGTGGCTTGCCGCAAGTGCCCACTGAGTCGCAACTTCAGAAGGTGGAGACCGACAAGTTTGATTACCTGGTGCCGGCATTGAAAACCCAGACCTTTTCGCCTTCGGGCACCTTGAGTGGGCAACAGGGTGGCAATGGTGGGTTCGGGTCCGGCTTTGGTGGCGGCGGTGGAAACCAGGGCTTTAACCAACCTGGTTTTGGTACTGGCTTTCCCAACTGACAGGCAGGCAATTCATGAAATCACTTGAAGCCGATTTGATGCACGCCGGGCTGGACGACCACCAGCTCAATTTGCTGCGTCAACAACACACCCACCTGCGCGGTGAAGGGCGTGCTGCAGAGTTGGGAAGCCTGGCACTTAGGTCCCGGTTCATCAACCTGGACGACCTGGTCGACAAAGCGTCTCAGGATGATTCTAATGTCATCGGTGATCACTTCACTTTGCAGACCATTCTTCCGCTGGAGTTCTGTCGCCGTTTTGTGTGTGTACCCACCGAATTCTCCAAAGGGGTGCTGACCTTGCGGTGTGCACAGCCCCTAAAACCTGCGCAACGCGAACGCATTCATCAAATTTTGCGGGCTCCTGTTTCAGCTTTGAAGTTTGTGCCCTCCAGCCGGCAGGAAGTGTATGACCTTCTGTTGCGCATCGAGCAGTCTGGTTCTGTCAATGGTTTGATTACTGTGTTGAAACAGGAGGGGCTGGAAGCGGGGCGCTTACGCAGCCTGGTGTACGCCGTGCTCAAAGAAGCCTTGTCCCTGCGTGCCAGTGATATACACCTTAGCCGCAAAGCCGACCCCGACGCCTGGATCGCCTACCGTGTGGATTCGGTGATGCGTCAAACCCACCTGCTGCCTGAATTGCTGATGCAGTCGCTCGTAGCGCGGATCAAGATTGAAGCCGGCATGGACGCCTCTAACAGCCGCACAGCACAAGACGGCCGCTTGACTGTGGAACACGAAGATCGCATTGTTGATTTCCGAATTTCAACGCAACCGCTGGTGGATGGTGAATCGGTGGTGTTGCGTGCGCTGGATGCGTCGCTGCTGCCCAGTCTGGGTGCGCTGTTTCCGGGGCAGCCCAAAATGACCGAGCTGATCCGAAGTATTACCAACCAAACGGGGAAAACCGGCGGGCTGGTGTTTATCTCCGGTGCCACCGGTTCCGGGAAAAGCACCACGCAATACACCGTGGCTTGCGGGTTTCGCCGCGACGCCATGAATGTGATCACCGTTGAAGACCCGGTTGAATACATTTTGCCGTTTGCCAAGCAGATTCAATTGCAGGCCCTGGTCAAACAAAAAGCCATTGAACTGGAGCGATCCATTCTGCGGCAAGACCCCGACATTCTGATTTTTGGCGAAATTCGGGATGCTGATTCCGCAAGGGCTGCGCTGGCTTTTGCAGAAAGCGGACACTTGGTAATCTCCACCATTCACGCCAACAGCGTGCTGCAGGTCAGTGAGCGCTTTCTGTCCATGATCGACCCAGCGCACCGGGCTGATTCCGAATTTTTGTTGGCGCATTTCCTGCGTGTGGTCATTCACCAGCGCCTCGTTCGCAGGCTGTGTGCTTGTGCCAAACCCATGTCCCCCAAAGCACTTGAAAATGCCCAGTCGCAGGCATTGCGCCTGGCTGGTGGGCTGGTTCAGCCGCGTGCTGGGGCCAGGCAAATCGTGGGCTGTACACGCTGCGCAGGGCTGGGTTATTCCGGGCGCGTGGCCGCCCATGAAACCATGCATGTCCCGCCCGACGAAGCCATGCGCGGTCGATTTGTGCGCGCATTCAAAAGCCACAACCTCGAACTTCCGATCGACCTGAATCCCGAGAATGGCGTGGTGTACACCAGCCGCCTGCAAACCCTGCAGACCTTGATGGACTTGGGGCTGGTGGACTGGCCCAGTGTGATGCAGCTGCTTGGTGTGGCGGGGGATTAAGCATGTCCATTTCCAATTTCCGGGTGGAATATCTGGCCCCGCAAATGCTGGATGCCACAGCACGCCCGGATGACCGGCTTAGCGGCTATTTTCGCCACCAACTTGTGATCACTGCATCGCGCAAACGCGAAGCCATACAGCAGGTCATCGATCGCGGCGGTGTCGTGCTCGATGTATTCGAGCTGAAAGCCAAAGGGCGATTGTCGCGCCTGTTTGGCTCCAAGGTCAGCCGAAGTTACAAGCAGAAGTTTCTTCAGGCACTCGCTTTCAATGTGCGTTCCGGCCTGTCGCCAGAGAAGTCTTTGGAGCAGGTCATTCTGGGTGAACTGGGCGAACCGCGCCTGGTGTTGAACCAGGCTTTGAATGCCTTGCGGCAAGGCTTTGGCTTTGTGCCCGCAGTTGAATTGCTGAACTGGTTTGACGATTCAACTCTTGCAGTGTTGAGCGCTGGCGAAGCGGCCGGGCAGCTTAGCCAGTCACTTGAAACTGCGGTCAGTTTTTATGAAAAAGGTTCAGCCACTTTGAAACTGATGTTTGGTGCAGTGGCCTGGACAGCACTGGATTTGATCATGGCCGTGTCCACCGTGGTGGGCATGCGTTTTGGTTTGATTGAGCAACTCAAAGGCACACCGCTGGTCAGTGAAGACCCATTGAAAGTAGAGCAGTATCAGAACTCCCTGTTGCTGGCTGAATGGGTCAACAACGGCTTGTTAGTTTTTTCTTTCGTGTTTTTTCTAATCTTGTTGTACTTCACCATGCTGGTGTTGTCGCCCGATCCGAAAACACGCACACAGGCATTTGGCATTCTTGAAAAAGTACCGGTGATTGGTGAACTCCTGATCAGTTCTGGCATGGCCGCAACCACGCGCGTTCTGGGCTCCTTGCTGACAGGTGGTGTGGCTTTTTTGAATGCTGTGCAAATTGCACGCAAGGGCACCATCACGCCCACGGTGACACGGTTCTGGCAGGCCATCAACGACCGAAGTGAAATCGGCGAACAACCTGCAGTGGCGTTTAATCACCCGTTGCTGGACAGTAGCGAACGCCTGCTGATTCGCGCACACAAAGACCAATCCCAACTCGCGGAATGCCTGGCCTCGATTTCTCAAACCCGGGAAGACAAGGCCAACAGTGCCGCCCGCCGCTTCGCCATCATTGCTTTTATTGCGTCGCTGGCCTATTCCGGCATTGCGGTGCTGTTCAGTCTGGCAGTGGTGTACCTGCAAAACGAAGTGGTGTTGTCAGGAGGCTGAACCATGGAAACAATCAATCTCAAACACATTTATTCCAACCTCATCGCCGGGCGTTTGCCCGTGGGCACCGGCAGTGCACAAAAGGTTGTGATGAATCAGGCCTACGCCATACTGGGCACCCACCGCTTGCACGCTTATCTCGTGGAGCGGGCCGGGCACGTGTATTACTTTGCAGTTGAAAGCCAATGTCTCAGTTCAGCGCCTGGCTTTTCATTGCCCTTTGTGGACGTGCTGCCCGACGGCCCATTGCATGTGGGTGATGCCATCTACCTGCTCAGAGGTTCAGATTACGCAGCAGCCCTGGTGATCGAAGGCGGCAGTGTTCGCTTGCTGTGCAACGACCAGGATGTGTTGAAAGACTACCTGATTGGCCTGGATCTTCAAATTGTTGAAATCGAGCACAAGGGTGGAAAGCCACTGACGAGTATTCCGCAAGCCATACAAGGCATTACCGAGCGTTTCAGCGCCGTACTGATGAAGTCATCGATAGGTGTGCTGTTGTGTGCCTCGCTTGTTTTTATCGGCGCGCAGGGGGCAAGTGCATACACCTCGAATCAAACAGCCAAGGGCCTGAATGCACGTGCTGTTGAAAATGACTTGAATGCAACCCTCACCAAGCTAAGTGTGCAACAACCGTTGGCCCGGCAAATTTCACGAATTCAGAAGGTGTCAGCCACCGTGGTGCGTTCCGGCGGGTGGATCGAAAAATATCAAATGAACGGCGAACATTCTGAAAGTTTTGAATTGATCCTGCCCAGTTGGGTGAGTCAGGACTACCTCGATTCGTTGGGTCGCGACGTGGTCACCGATCTAAGGGATATGGAAGGGTTACTCACTGTCCGTAAACAAGGCAAGAAGGAGTCTGCGAAGTGAAACTCGATCTGAAGAACAACACTGCATTGTGGGTTACCGAGGCCAGTCGTTTACTGGGCTTGGCACCCGTGTTCACGATGATGTGTGCGGTGATCATGGTCATTCTTGCGGTGTTTTCCGTGAATGACCTGTTGCGCGCTGCCGAGGTTGAAAAGAAAGGTCAGGAACTGCCGGAGTTCAGCCTGAAAAAAGTACCTGTGGGAAAAGCCGTTTACAGCGACTACGCGCGCATTTTGGGACGGCTCAGCCCCGACGTGCAGGTTGCTGCCGACCGCGATGGCATACGGATTGAAATTGCGAACGCAGCCCAGTACGCCGAATTCATGTATGTCTTGAACAGCGTGCAAGGTGTTTCAAAAGATGTGGTGTGGCATGCCGAGGAAATTTGCCTGGCAGGCTGCGCGGGCAAGGCTTCTGTGGCGCTGGTCAAGGGCATGACAGAAAAAGTCGAGGTCAAATTGAGGGGACAAGACAATGAGTGAATTTCAAGACAAGCCTGCTGGTGAAACCGTTGTGCACAATGCGCCTCAGTTCATGAAGAAAAAAGTTACCCTGGCGGTGGCCGCACTTGGCTTGCTGGGTGTGGTGTCCTGGGCGGGGTGGACAGCCTTCTCCGGGCCATCCAGTCAATCTGCGGCAGTGTCACCTGTAGGCAATGCATTTGCAGCCGCGGGCTCGTCGGCGCAAGGCGACAGACAGGTGGCCACCATCAATGGCATGAAAATTACTGAAATGGAGTTGGGTGGTTTGCTGCAGTCCGGGGTGGACCGCGCCATTGTGATTGATCGGTACATCA
Source organism: Burkholderiales bacterium (assembly GCA_027484315.1). Taxonomy (GTDB): domain Bacteria; phylum Pseudomonadota; class Gammaproteobacteria; order Burkholderiales; family Burkholderiaceae_B; genus Limnobacter. The sequence continues at coordinate 11,584 of JAIXTE010000017.1, forward strand.
ACAAAGTGGTGGCCGCTGAACGCGGCCGTGAAATGTACGTGGAAGAAGCCAAGGCTGCCTTGCGTGCCGCAGAGCGTGAGGTGCTGGCCACCCTTTACACCACGAAGCGTCTGGATGAATTGCGAAAGGCAGTGACGGAACAGGAAATCACGGCGTACTACGACACCAATGTGCTTGACCAAAACTTTCAGCAGTGGAAAGTCAGCTACTACCTGAGCAACAACCAGGCTGATATTCAAGACACCCTGGCGCGCTTAAAGAAAGGTGAAAAAGAGGCGCTGGACCAGTTGAAACCCTTGGTTGAGCAAGGCGACGGCTATGCGGTGGCGCAGGCCTTGCCTTACAACCTGGGGCGCGTGGTGTCGAGGATGAAAAAGGGCGAATTCAGCGAGGTGCTGAATTTGAGAAACGGATTGCTGGTTCTGAAAATTGAAGACATGAAGCAGTTGAAAAAGCCCACCCGGGACGAATTGAAGCAAGACATTGTTCAGGCCCTTGCTTTGGAAAAATTCAACAGCGAACTTGAGCAAGCCCGTCGGCAAGCCAAAGTCGAGTTGGGTTGATAAACATGGCCTGAATTGCGCAATACACGAGGAGATCATCATGAAGTACACACTCAAGAAAAACGCGGGTTTTCGCCCCGCACGCCAGGCAGGTTTCATTCAGGCAGCGCTGTTGTTCGGCATTGCATTGATGACGGCCGTGCTGGGTGGGTTCGCATTGGCCAATCGAAGCCCGACATCGCAAACCGATGTTGAACAAGCCAAGGTGAATGCCTCGGTCATTCTGAAACAGGCCAGCGATTTGCGCGATGGCGTGGCCCGTTATTCCAGTGACTTCGGTTCATCGTCGGTATTGAATACCATGGACTTTTCTAACACGACCGACCAAGGTCTGTTCGACCCAGTTGCGCGCTATGCTTCGCCGCAAATCATGCCCAGCACCGCATTTGCCGATGGTGAAGACAGCACCATCAAGGCTCCCGCTGCCTTGGTTGCAGGTCACTGGTATGTGAACAAAGCCACGCTGGGCCATACCTTGGCGACAGGTGCGGCTGACCCCATGGTTGTGTTGCCTGGTTTGCGTCAGGATGTGTGCGGTCGTGTGAACACCTTGCTGTATGGCGATGCCACCATTCCCGTTGCAACCGGCGACTTGGCAGACTGGATTGGTGATGCCGATGGCGGAGTTTCTGCTTCTGCCGGTATGGCCGGCTGGCCCGAAGGCTGTGTGGCCACCAGTGACACCAAATACGTGTACTTCAAGGCCGTACAAGAAAACTGATCAAGCAAGTTTCCATCTTCCAGGCCCACTTCACAGTGGGCTTTTTTACGCCTGTAGACTCACCCGCTTTACCCTTTTCTCACCAAAGCAAGGGATCTTGCACTGATTAATTCTCACCGTAATACCGGTATGCACAGCAATCCGTGCAAAAACCGAAGGTGAATATCATGGTGACTTGGCGTCGCATCCAGCAACAGGGCGGTTTTATCGCCTCCTACATTTTGTACGGCATTGGCCTGCTGGCCATCGTGGGCGCTGCCTATGGGCGTTTGAACACTGCCAGCCAGCAAGGCAAGGCGGTTCAGGACGCGGTGGACGAGGTCACTATTCAGCTTGATGTACTCACCGGAAAAATCATGCTGTGTGGCGCGGTGTATCCCGACGGTGACCACGGCCAGTTTGATGCGCGCCACGCGTTCCCGGCCCCAGCCACAGTGGACAACCAGGCCGTGATCTCGGCGGTAGCCTGCCCCGGTGCCCCAATCGGTTTGCAAGGCCTTTCAGCCATGCCAGACGGTATTCCATTGCCTGTCAGCCCACCCGATTTTGATGAATGGATTTATGAACACACTGACGCGGGTGGCATACGCCTGCGTCTTGCACCGCGTGTGGCGGATGGCGCACCGGCCATTCGCGCGCGTTTGCTGAGGCAATTTCCGGGCACGGCGATGGTCGACGACGATGAATTGGTATTCACGGTATTGAACTAGGGGACAACATGACCAAGAACCACACACAACTGAAGCCTGTGTATTTCAAACACAGGGCATTGGTTCTTGCGGTCAGAAGGGCCTTGCCTTTCCTGGTCGCATTCAGTTTGGGCGCGGCCTTGGTTGGCCCAGCCGCAGGGCGTTCCGGTGAGAATGCAGCCGCGTTCACAGCCACCCAGCTGATTCGGCAATTCACCTTGAAAAATACGGTCGCCCAAGTCAGTCAGGGCATGCAGGGTCACGTTCAGGAAGTGAATGGCTTTCTGCGCGCACCCGCGATGGGTGTCCGGCCCAGCGGTTTTCCTGTCGACATGGGTTCAGTGCCCGGCACTGTGAACCTGCCACGGCGTGATGGCGCAGGTCGCCCCTTGGGTTACTGTGCCTGGGACAATGCGTCGTCCAGTTCCGATGCCAATCACCTCGCTGGTTCCGGTGTGCCCAACCCCCTGGCCTACGCGGTAATCTCCCCCGGTTTGAATGGCACCATGGAAACCACGTGTGCCAATGTGTTGGCAACAGGTGCAGGGCAGGGGGACGACTTTGTGCAGGTCACCGCGCCTGCGCAAGCTTCATCCAAGCAGTTTAAAAGTGCGGTGGGCACGATTGTAGAGTTACAGGCCACGCCTGCAGAAGAGGGCGATGTGCGGCTTGTGGCCGAGAACAACAAGCTGTACAGCTATCTGGGTGGACTCTGGGTTCCTGTGGATGGCAGCAAGTTTGCAGATGATTCCGTGGCCAACGGTGCAGGTGCCTTGGCTTATATCGCAGGCAAGGTGACTGTGGCTGATTTTCAGGCGGCATCTGCAACCATCACTGGCGCGCTGGCAGCAGACTCGGCCATCTTCACAAACGGTGTCACAGCCGCCACATTCACAGGCAGTGGCAGTGGCTTGACCGACCTCAATGCAGGCAACATCAGTAGCGGTGTGGTTGGCACAGCATTCGGCGGCACCGGGGTTGATGGCAGTGCCGCAGCCCAAGGCAGCCTGTTGATTGGTACCGGCGCCGGTTTCGCTTTGGGCGCGATTACCGCAGGCGACGGCATTGGTGTACTGAATGGTGCAGGCAGCATCACGATTTCCAACACCGGTGTGTTGAGCATTACCGGTACCGCCGACCAAATTATAGCCAACGCCAGCAATGGCGACGTGGTGCTCAGCCTGCCGCAAAGCATTGCCACCACCAGCACACCCACATTCGCCGGCATGATGCTGAACGGCGCACTGGTAGCACCATCAGCCACTTTCTCCGGTGACATCAGTGCCCGTCGACTGTATCTGTCCGATTCCACCGGCGGCGTAACCACGCCAAATCTGGTCATCGGCTTGGGTGCAATGGCAGCCGCAACAAGCGGCAACGGCGCCAACACTGCAGTGGGTATCGGGGCTTTGGCTGCCAACACCACGGGTGACAAGAACACTGCCATTGGTGAAGGCGCATTGAGCGCCAACCTCACAGGCCATTTGAACGTCGCTGTGGGTCACAGTGCCCTGCGCGCCAACACCACGGGCGGCCTGAACACCGCGTTGGGTACCTCGGCACTTCGCTTCAACATTTCCGGTGGCAACAACACTGCTGTGGGCGATGGGTCGCTGTACAACAACTTGACTGGTAATTTGAATACTGCCGTGGGTCGGGCTTCAATGATCAGCAACCTTGATGGCTACAACAACACCGCCCTGGGCGAAGCCGCGTTGTACTACAACACGTCCGGTTATGAAAATGTGGCAGTGGGCAAACACACCCTGTTCGGCAACACCACTGGTTATGAAAATACAGCGCTGGGTGTTGAAGCCTTGTGGCACAACACCACCGGCATTGGTAACGTGGCACTGGGCCGCCATGCCGGCTTTTACAGCGAAACCGGCAGCAACAATACCTTTCTTGGCACCAGCGCAATACCGTTGGCAGCTAACCTGAATTACGCCACAGCAATTGGCGCGCAGGCTGAAGTGTCAACCAGCAACACCATTGTGTTGGGCCGCGTCACTGACAAAACAGTGATTGGTGCCACTGGCGACGACGGCAGCGGCAACCTGCTTCAGGTTACAGGCAATGCCGGAGTGAGCGGCGACCTGGTGTTGACCCAGTCGGGCGCCGGCAGCACGCTGGGCTCGAAAATCAGGTTTGGTGGTGCCAATGAAGAAACCGACCCAATATCCCTGGGTCGCATTAACGCTTCAAGCGACAACTCCATACTTCAATTGACCTTGGGTGACAATGAGGTTGATAGTTTTGGCGGTAACGGCGATCGTTTTCAAATTGCACTTACCAACGGTTTTGTTGGGCACTACTTCGATTCAAACGGCAATGCATACCACGCAGGTAACCTCAGCGTGGGTTCGCTTTCTACAGGGCGTCTGGACATAGCCAATTACACCGGTGTTGCTGAACCCAACATCATCATCGGCCCCGGTGCCATGCTCAGTGCGCAAAGTGGAAGCGGTGGCAACGTGGCTTTGGGTATTCATGTCATGGAATCCAATTCCTCCGGTGCGCGCAACACGGCCCTGGGTTCTTACGCCATGCATTACAACACCACGGGTATTGAAAACACAGCAGTGGGCTTCTCGGCGCTGGCAACCAATTCCTCGGGTTATTACAACACCGCAGTGGGCGAAAGCGCCTTGCTGTTCAACACAACTGGTTTTAGCAACGTGGCCATGGGCAACAGCGCCTTGCGCAACAACATCACAGGCTGGGAAAACATTGCGATTGGCCAGGACGCCTTGTTCACCAACACCGCCGGTGCGGGTAACCTGGCCTTCGGTTACGAATCGCTGAAGTTTTTGAACAGCGGCTCCAGCAACATCGGTATCGGTTACGACGCATTGGAAAATTTGCAATCGGGCAGCCGCAACGTGGCCATTGGCAATGAAGCAGGCGAACGCGATGGCACACGCACCTTGAGCTTCGGCAGCGACAACACATTCCTGGGTGCCTACACCGGCCCCGCTGCGGGTGTGAATACCTTGAATTTCGGAACTGCAATTGGTGCATACGCGGAAGTGTCAACAGACAACACCATTGTGTTGGGCCGCACCACTGACACCACCGTGATTGGTGCCACGGGCGTTGCTTCAAGCGGTATGCTGTTGGGTAAAAAGCTGCAGGTTACCGGTGATGTGGGTATCACCGGAAATCTTGAAATTGGCGGCACATTCACGGCGGCCAGCGCAACCTTCACCGGGGCGCTTGGGGCTGCGCGGCTGGATGTGGGCACCTCAGCGGGGGTGCTTTACCCAAACACCATTGTAGGTTTATCGGCCATGACAGGCGCTCAAAGCGGTGATGGGGCTAACACGGCAATCGGCGTGAGTGCCCTTCAAAACAACACCACCGGTGCCTACAACACCGGCTTGGGTAGTAACGCACTGGAAACCAACAGCACTGGCAGCTACAACTTGGCGTTGGGTTTGCAGGCATTGCGTTACAACACCACGGGTTCTGAAAATACAGCTGTCGGTGCCCAAGCCCTTAACCACAATACAAGCGGCGGCAGTAACGTGGCCTTGGGTGCTTACAGCCTGTATGAAAACACCACGGGTTTCAGCAACCTTGCATTGGGAAAAAGTGCAATGCACTACAACACCACGGGCTGGGAAAATATCGCGATTGGTCAGGACGCCTTGTACACCAACACAGCCGGTGCGGGCAACCTGGCCATTGGCTATGAATCCCTGAAGTTTTTGAACAGCGGTTCCAGCAACATCGGTATCGGTTACGACGCTTTGGAAAATTTGCAATCGGGCAGCCGCAACGTAGCCATTGGCAATGAAGCAGGCGAACGCGATGGCACACGTACCTTGAGCTTCGGCAGCGACAACACATTTCTGGGGGCCTACACAGGCCCGGCTGCGGGTGTGAACACGCTGAACTTTGGAACTGCAATTGGTGCGTATGCCGAGGTGTCCACCAACAACACCATCGTGCTGGGTCGCACAACTGATACCACCGTGATTGGTGCCACTGGCGTGGCCTCCAGCGGTTTGCTGTTGGGCAAAAAGCTGCAGGTAACCGGCGATGTGGGTATCACTGGAAATCTTGAAATTGGCGGCACATTCACGGCGGCCAGCGCAACCTTCACTGGGGCGCTTGGGGCTGCGCGGTTGGATGTGGGAACGTCTGTTGGCGTAACCTTCAGAAACACCATAGTGGGCATTGGCGCTCTGGATGAAGTTCAGACTGGCGCAGGGGGCAACGTGGCCATGGGCTCCCTCACGATGACCAACAACACAACAGGTTGGGACAACGTGGCCGTGGGTGACCAGACATTGTGGGTCAACACCACCGGTTACAGCAACACGGCCGTGGGTGACCGTGTCTTGATGGCTAACACAACCGGCTATGACAACGTTGGGGTGGGCAAATTTGCCATGAGTGACAACACCACGGGTTTCTACAACGTGGCGGTTGGTAATGAAGCCTTGTACAGCAATATCACAGGTTCTGGCAATTCGGCGGTTGGCAAAAGCGCATTGTGGGACTTGGACAGCGGTTCGGAAAACACGGCCTTGGGCCAGTTTGCTCTGGATCTGTTGGTAACAGGCAGCCGCAACGTGGCCATCGGCAGTGAAGCGGGTTCGCATTTTGTCCTGACTTCGGGCAGCGATAACACCTTTCTGGGCGCCTATTCTGGGCCTGCTTCAGGTTACACCACCTTGAACTTTGCAACCTCAATTGGTGCCTATGCTGAAGTGGCAACCGACAACACCATTGTTCTGGGGCGCACCATCGACAACACAGTGATTGGTAACATCGGTGACGACGGCAGCGGCAACAAGCTCCAGGTATCCGGCAGTGTGGGGGTCAGCGGCACTTTGTCCGCCTCTCGGCTGAATGTGGGCAACTACGACGGTGGCGTGGCTGACATCAACTTCGCAATTGGCTATGAAGCACTTGCGGCTGCACAAAGTGGCGACGGCGGCAACATGGCCATCGGTGAGCACACACTGGAATACAACACCACCGGCGCATTCAATACTGCGATAGGCAACTATGCAATGCACTGGAATGAAACAGGCGCTCAAAACACTGCAGTGGGTTACAACGCATTACAGGACAATGTTTCTGGATCCAACAACACTGCACTGGGTTGGCATTCCATGTATTTCAACACCACGGGCAATTCCAACACAGCAATTGGTGACGATGCCATGGCTCTCAATACCGCCGGCAATTTGAATGTGGCAGTAGGCCGTTATGCGCTTTATTCAAATGGAACCACGGGCATCGGTTTTGAAAATACCGCTGTAGGTTATGACGCCATGGAGCGACTCACCGATGGAGCTGAAAATACCTCTTTGGGCAGTTTTGCTCTGAATTTTCTCACCACGGGCAGCCGCAACACGGTCATCGGCAGTGAAGCCGCTTCGCGTGACGTTGCGTACTACCTCACCTCCGGCAGCGACAACAGTTTTCTGGGTGCCTATTCCGGCCCCGCGTCAGGTTTCAACACCCTGAACTTTGCAACCGCCATCGGTGCCTACGCACAGGTGTCCACCAACAACACCGTGGTGTTGGGTCGTACCAGCGATACAGTGGTCATCGGCGCCACCGGTAACGACGCCAGTGGCAACAAGTTGCAGGTCACCGGTTCAATCAAGGCCACTGCATTCAACACGTCATCTGATCGCCGCCTGAAAAACAGCATCACCCAGCTTGACAGCAGCAACCTGCTTGCCCAGCTGCAACAGTTGAATGCCTACCACTACCGTTTCAACAGCGACCCCACTGGCCAAATTCGCTACGGTGTTATCGCGCAAGAAGTAGCCACCCTGTTTCCACATGCCGTGTCGTATGACGGGCAAGGCCTGATGGCGGTGGATTACGGCGCATTGGGCGCAATCGCTGCCACTGCGGTGGGCCAATTGAGCACCCAGGTTACAGCGCTGGACAAACAGGTGAAAGCCAACACGGAAAACATCACCACCCTGACCAGCCGCATGGGCACGGTGGAAGGAAAAATCGATGCCCTTGAAAGCTGGAAAACCCAGGCCGTAGACCGCATGGACAACCTGCAAACCGCAATCGACAAAAATATTGCCGACATTGCAAAAAATGCAGTAGCGATTACTGCCAACACCCAGCGCATTGACACGCTTGAAGAAGTCACGGCTTTGCTGGACGCCCGCACCACCGAACACGGCAGCCTGATCGCCGTGTTGCAGGCGCAGTGGTCTGACACCTTCAGCCGTGCTGACGATGGCCAAACCCTGGTGGTCAACGCCCCCAACCTGAAGGCCAGCAACTTCAGTGCGCAACAGGCCAGTGTCGGCACGTTGTACAGTGAACGTTTAATGGCTGAAATGGCAAAAATCAAGGCGCTTGAAGTGGACAGCCTCTTGGTGAATACCGCCCAGGCCCGCACCGTGCGTGCCGAGGAAATGAACACTGGCAGCGCCCAGGTGTATGCAGGGGTTGGTTTGCCAGCCCTGTTGTTTGCTGCCACTGCAGACGGGCATTACACCGTCAACACCAGTGCGCTCGATGGCAGCTATGCTACAGCCACGGTCATTGTGAATGCAGGGCAGGCCAAAATTGTACCGGTGGCCAGTGAGGGCATTGAACTGGTGGCAGAAGGCAACACCGTGAAAGCCATTGCGGCCGGCAAGTCGATCAAGGCCAGTTGGATCAAGATGGGCTAAGGAATCGTGTTTGACGGATTGGGCCGGATGGATTGACAAGTTTTAAGATTCCAGACACGCTAGCTTCGCGCCAACAATTGCCGGAGTCTTGATGGGAATTAAAATGGAGGCTCTCCCGGGCCCTGACCAACTTAAAGAAGCAGCACCGAATACCGAAGAGTTGCAAACTGAGTTGGCTGAATTGGCCACAGTTGTTCCCAGCCTGGTCAAACAGGCCCGCCAGAAGCAAACCGTACTGGTTACCGGGCATGCGGGTTTCATCGGGTTTCACACCGCCAAAGCCCTGCTTGAGCGGGGTGACAAGGTCATTGGTTTTGATTCGCTCAACAGCCATTACGACACACGCCTGAAACGTGAACGGCTGGTCATGCTGGATGAAATCGCCAAGGCGACCGGTTCGAAATACCACACGGTGCGCGCCGACCTCAGCGACAGCAAAGAACTGCATGAATGCCTTGAAACCTACAAAGTGCAGCGGGTCATTCACCTGGCGGGCCAAACCGACAAGTTTTTGTCGCACGACAAACCTGCCGAATGTGTACAAAACAACATCAACAGTTTTGTGTCTTTGCTGGAAGCTTGCCGCCATTTCAAGATTCACCACCTGACCTACGCCAGCAGCCACGCCGTCTATGGTGCCGGCTTTCAAAAGCCGATGAGCGAACGCGACAGCGCCAACCACCCGCAGCGGCTGGACGCTGCCACTCAGCGCGCCTGTGAGCTGATGGCGCATTCCTACAGCCACCTGTTCAAGCTGCCCACCACGGGGCTGCGTTTCTTCTCGGCTTATGGCCCCTGGGGGCGACCCGATTCGGTGCTGTTTGCCTTCACCAAGCGAATACTGGAAGGCAAACCCATCCAGATTTACAACGATGGCAGCAACACCCGCGACTACACCTACATCACCGACCTGGTTGAAGCCATATTGCGTGCCAGCGACACCCCGGCCGAGCCCAACCCGGTGTGGCTGGTGGAAGCCCCAGACCAAGCCACGAGCGACGCACCCTGGCGCATTTTGAACATTGGCAACAGCTTGCCGGTGTCCATTGAAGAACTGATTGCCGCACTGGAGCACGCGCTGGAAAAAACCGCAGTGAAGGAATACATTACAGGCCCCATTCTGGAAAAAAGTCAAAGTTGTGCCGATGTGTCCGCCTTGGTTCAGGCCACCCAGTTCCGGCCCAACACCAGCATTGCACACGGTATCGGCGAATTCGTAGCCTGGTACAGAACCTACCACCAACTGTAAAACCCGCCGTACATGGTGGCTTTGTCGGCAAGCCGACACTTCGCATCATCCAAGTCCTGTCATCTGCCGGTAACACAGGTAGATATCAAAAAAACCACCTGACCCGTGTCAACGGGCGGAGATGGCAGGAGACATATTCATGAATGCATTGCCCGCAAGTTCGCTCACGAAAAGGTTGCTTCGCGCAGCCTTTTTTTCCTCAGCCGTTTTTGCTGCTTTGGGCCTTTCTGCCTGCAACAGCAGCGATGACCCTCCCAACACGGCAGGTTCCGGCAACCCGACCAATCCCAACGAGGTTGTGGACCCACCACCTCTGACTTTACTGGCCAATGCCGCCAATCCCGATTACGCCACAACCCCACGCGAATTCAATGCCCCGGCATGTAGCGCGAATGCGCAGCAACCGCGCGCAGGTGGCGGTGTTTACAGTGTCAATCTGCAATCGGCCAGCGGGCATACCATCGCATTCTCCGTGTTCGAGCCTGCCACGTTCAACTGTGAAAAAGGCAACCCGATTGTGCTGCATGGTCATGGTTATGGCGGTGCGCGTGAACAGGCCCCCGGCGGTTTGCTCAAGCGGCTTGTCGACAGTGGTGCTGGTGTAATCAGCATCGATCAGCGCGGCTTTGGCGAAAGCGGCGGTACCGTACGGGTGTTGGATCCTGACTTCGAAGGGCAAGATCTTCTGCAAATTCTGGACTGGGCCGAGGCCAAGCTCGACTGGCTGCGCTACAGCAGCAACAAGCCCGTGGGGCAACGTCAATTCAATATGGTCGCGGGCGCCACAGGCGGCAGCTATGGCGGTGGTTACCAAATGTTGATTCACAACATCGACCCCTTGAAGCGGCTGGACGCGCTAACGCCCGACATTGCCTGGAACGACTTGCGTTACAGCTTGAACCCTGGCGCACCCTATGGAATCAAGGATTTCCAACCCGCCGAAGGTCAGATCAAACCTGTCGGCACTGTCAAGTCTGGCTGGGCGTTGTTGCTGGTGGCGGGTGGTGAAGCGGGTTCCCTGGGTCCCAAGTTACAGGCGGGTGACCCCACGGCACTGCAAAGCAGCGGGCAAGACCTGTTGATTCGTGAAACCTTGCTGCGGGGTGCCACGGCCAATCGCTTTCCAGACGGTGCGCTGGAGTTTTTCCGATATCACAGCCCCAGCTATTGGTGCGACGCTGAAACACCCGGTGCGCAAACCTTCCTGCAGAGCGAAGTCATGCCCGGTTTGGCTCCCAAGAAGCCCGAGCCTGTGGATATTCTGTTCACCCAGGGCTTTCGCGACACCTTGTTCAACTTCAACAACGCCTGGCACAACTTCACCTGTTACCGTGGGCTTGAAAAAGCCAATGGCGAGAAAGCGGATGTGCGTTTGCTGACCCACCAAAGCGGACACATCGTGCCCCTCTCTCCCACTGCAGTGCCGGGGCTTGGGGATGTTTTAGGGCAGGGCGCGCAACTCGGTTTGAACGAAATCGAGTTTCAGAAGCCTGCCGGCCCTTTTGCCTGCGGCGAACTGGACATTCAGGATGCGCAATTTGCATTCCTGACCCAAAAACTGTTCACTACTGCGGAAGTGGTAACTATAAAGGTCGCCGATGCATCCAACGCATTTGATCTGTTGGCTGCAAACAAAGGCAAAGTGTGTCTCAGCCTGAGCGATGACGTAGGGCTGGGCGCAGCCTCTGCCAATTCGGCCATTTGGGTGGATGAAAGCCTCATGATTGGCAAACTGGCACCTGCTGCGAAGGGAGCGGCCATTCAATCGAAGGTCCAAACAGTTCAAGTGGCTTTCACGCCAGGTGCCGATCCGTTGAGTTTGCTCACCAGTGCAGCCACTGGCATTTTGCGCTACCCCTTTGCACCAGCGGTGTTGCCCATCGAGTTGCCTGCTGGGTTTGATACGGTGGCCGGCATTCCCACAGCGATACTCGACATTGCGCCGCCTGTAGACATGGTCATGAACCCATGGTGTAACCAGATTTATTCGGCCACCGCCATGTCACCCATTGGCCTGGCGGGACTTGAGCCCGGCTGTGACCCCATGCTGTTTCTCGGGCTGGGCGTGAACCGAAATGGTGCTTGGCGCTTGATCGATGACCAAGTCACCGCCATCCGTGGTTTCGGCAAGCGCCATGTTGAACTGACCGGCGTGGCCGAAAGGTTGGGGCAGGGTGAGCGCCTGGGGTTGCTGGTGTATGGCTATCATCCCCAATATCTGGGCACAGGCTCGCGTGATGTGCTGACGCCACTTGTCGCATTGCGAGGAAATGTGAATTTACCCATGGTTCAAAATTTAATGCCATAATCGGAAGATCGATCGAACACTAGCAGCGCCCACTCCACGTGGGCGTAATTATTTCCCGTGAAAAATCAGGCTAAAGCAGAAGCGGTAGAAAACACCCAAGGCGTTCGTCCAGCCATGCAGGCGCGCAGCTTGAAAAAGCGGCATGACCTGCTCAAAGCTGGCCGAAAACTGCTGCATACCCGTGTCCTCGAAGAAATTTCAATCAAGGACATTTGCACGGAAGCCAGTTGCACCGTAGGTTCGTTCTACAGCCGTTTTGAAGACAAGGAGAGTTTTTTCGACGCGCTCATTGCTGAAAGCTGTCAGGAATTGTTGATGAGCGCTGCCAGCCAGTTTGATGATCGCAATTGGGTTGGGGTTAAAGGCAAGCTGATTTGCGATGAAGTGGTCAGTTTTCTTGTCGGTATTTTTCAGGGTGAGTACAGCTCCATCTTGACCGAGGCTTTTATTCGCGAATCCAAGGGATTTATCGATTCGACGCCCTTGCGCGATGTGGGTTTTGGGTTCATCACCACTGTTTCCAAACCTCTTTTGCCCCACATCGACCATGCTGTGCACTCTGATCCCATGCGTGCTTTGGCTTTTGCCATCCAGATGGTGTACGGTGCGCTTCACAATGCCCGCCTGCGCGACGCGGGTCCTGTCAAATTCAGAACCCCCGAATTTGAAAATCGCATGCAAAATATGGTGAGCAGCTACCTCGGCATTCAGTCTTGATCTGCCTTGTAGTGAAATTACTACTAAATCGCGTTGATTAACAAATCACGCAACATTTCATGTTACTCAAGTGGTACATTTTTAGATGAGGCGCTCTAAATAACTAAAACTGTAATTACGGTTTTATTTTTTGGAAAGCTGCTTTACACTATTAAAAAAATGAATACAAAGCATCAATCAAGGTGCAATCACTGGAGGCGACATGTCGTATTTTTCTCAAGGTTCCCGAAGTTCCCCATGATGGCTGGGCCGTGCCTGTTGCAGGCCGGAACATCTATTCGATTTTTCAGTTGATTTTCCGACATTCTCTCCACGGGGACGAAGTCGGTGATTGCAGGCGGTCGCGCCTGACTACTCGATAAATATTTGGGGGCTACATGAACAAACATTCTTTTTCTAAAACAAGAACAAACGTTGCGGTTCGCAACATGTTTGCAGCAGGCCTTTTGGCCGCCGCATTTATGCCTGTACAGGCCAAAGACTTTCAGGTTGGTGACTTTGACCTGAGTGTGAACTCTACGGTCAGTGTAGGTACAAGCTTCCGAATTCAGGGGGCAGATCGTTCACTGTATTCCACCGGCAACGTGAACGGTGAAGGTCTTCGCGGTACTGGTGCATCAAACACCGGTGACGACGGCAATCTGAACTTTGAGAAAGGTGATCCGTTCTCCACCATTATCAAAGGCGTGCATGACTTCGAGTTGAAGAAGGACAACTACGGATTCTTCAGCCGTGTCAAGTGGTTCTACGACTATACCTTGAACAATGATCCGGTATTTCACGGTCACGAGCCCACAAGTAACGCCCGAAACCAAAAGTTGAATGACAGTGGTTTTCATCCCTATGCACGTTTTGATGGCATTGATTTGCTGGATGCTTTTGGTTATGTCAATACAACCATCGGCGGAAAACCCCTCGACTTGCGCTTGGGCAAACAAGTAATTAGTTGGGGTGAGAGTACGTTTATTCTGAGCCCGATCGCAGGTTTGAATACCGTGGATGTATCCGCATTCCGTCGACCAGGTGCGGAGCTCAAAGAGGGCTTTACGCCGGCTGAAATGTTGTACGCCAATTTGGGTGTAACAGACACCACCAGTCTGGAAGGTTTTGTGCAACTCAAATGGCGCAAGACTGTGCCTGAAGGATGTGGAACATACTTCTCAGGTGCTGACTTTGCCGCAGATGGCTGTGGTCGTTTGGCTTTCCAGCCCGCATTGACTGATTCAGCAAACTTTCCTCCAGGCAACTTCTTTATTAACCGCACAATTGACAGGCAGCCTGAGGACAGTGGTCAGTTCGGCTTGGCATTGCGCAGTTACTTTGAGTCGTTGGACGCTGAATTGGGCGTTTACGCCATGCAGTATCACACCCGTCTTCCACTCGCCAGCTTGAGCAAGGGCAGCAATCCAAACGTGACTTTTGGCGCGGCTTCCGATTCGGCGTACGTAATTGACTATCCGGAAGATCAGAAGGTATTTGGTGTCAGTTTTGCAACCAACGTAGGTGGTTGGGCCTGGTCTGGCGAGGCCTCGATGGTGCAAGACTTGCCGATCCAGATCAACGCCACTGATTTGTTGCGCGCAGGCTTGACCAACGGTAATACCAATGCCTTGGCTGGTGCTTTGGGCGGGGCCACAGTGCCATTGGCTTTGCAGCAGCGTGTAGCCAATGCCCCCAACAATTCAATTGTGAATGGCTTTGACCGCTTTGACGTAACCCAGATTCAGAACACTTTCATCAAGACTTTTGATCGTGCCTTGGGCTCAAGCCAAGTGGTTTTCGTGGGTGAAGTCGCAGCAGTGTTCGTGGATGGCTTGCCAGACATTCGCAATGGTGGCATTCGTTATGGTCGTCAGCCTGTGTTTGGCTCTGCTGCTCAGACAGGAGACTTCAACGGATTCGTCACTGACTTTTCCTGGGGCTACCGCATGCGCACCCAAGCCACTTATCGCGACGCATTCATGGGTATCGACCTGATCCCGTCTATCGCGTGGTCACATGATGTGGATGGTTATTCGCCAGAGCCAGGTCAAGCCTTCAACGAAGGCCGTCAGTCCGTTGGTCTTGGTCTGGGGTTTGAGTTCGACGCCAACACCAAGGCGGCGATCAACTACACCACCTTCACCAATGCTGCTGACTATGACGTGCTTCGCGACCGCGACTTCATCTCATTGAGCGCATCCTACTCATTCTAAGAACAGAGACACACCGGAGGAATTTTTATGTTGAAGTTTCAAGCAAAACTCACAGCACTGGCTCTGACAAGCCTGTTCGCTGTTGGCGCCGCGCAAGCGGCAGTCAGCCCGCAGGAAGCAGCAAAGCTGGGCACAAGCCTGACGGAATTTGGTGGTGAGAAAGCTGGCAACGCCGCCGGCACCATTCCGGCGTATACGGGTGGTTTGACCAAGGCACCTGCTGGCTACAAAGCCGGCCAACACCTGGTTGATCCGTTTGCCAACGAAAAGCCTTTGTTCACCATTACTGGTGCCAACGTTGACAAGTACAAGGCCAACTTGTCACCAGGCCAGCTGGAAATGTTGAAAAAGTACCCCACATTCAAAATGAATGTGTACCCGACGCACCGCAGCACGGCCTATCCCAAGAAAGTACTGGATGCCGCCAAGAAAAATGCGACCAACGCCAAGACTGATAACAACGGCAACACCGTGGTCAATTTTGAGCAGGCCATTCCATTCCCGATTCCACAGAACGGCGTGGAAGTAATCTGGAACCACTTGACCCGCTACCGCGGCGGTGCAGCCAAGCGTGATTTCGTTCAGGTTCCTGTTGAACGCGATGGCACCTTCATCATTAACCGCATTGAAGACACCCTGGTGTTTCCACGCAACTTGCCCAATTTTTTCAAGGCTGGTGAAGATGAAAACATCAACTTCTACTTTTACCAAATCCTGAAAAGCCCGGTTTCTGTATCTGGCAACGTGCTGCTGGTGCACGACACACTGGACCAAGTGACAGAAGGTCGCCGCGCCTGGCAATACAACGCGGGTCAGCGTCGTGTTCGCCGCGCACCACAGGTGGCTTATGACTCACCAGGAACCGCAGCTGACGGCTTGCGCACAACCGACAACTATGACCTGTACAACGGTGCACCTGACCGTTACGAGTGGAAGTTGAAGGGCAAAAAGGAAATGTACATTCCTTACAACAGCTATCGCCTGGCCAACAACAAGCTGACCTACAAGGAAATTCACCAGCCACTGCACATGAATCCAGAAGTGCTGCGCTATGAATTGCACCGCGTTTGGGAAGTGGAAGCCACGTTGAAGAGCGATGCACGTCACATTTACGCCAAGCGCGTATTCTTCATTGACGAAGACAACTGGCAAGCTTCTGTTATCGACCACTACGATGGCAAAGGCGCTTTGTGGCGCGTGGCTGAAGCCCACAACATCCAGTACTACAACGAAATGGTGCCGTTCTACGCCGCCGAAGCGTTGTATGACCTGCAAGCTGGCCGCTACCTCACCATTGGTCTGACCAATGAAGCAGCCCAGCCGTTCGTGTTTGACTTCACACCAGACCGCGCTAACTACACCCCAGCCGGCCTGCGTCGACTCGGCGTTCAGTAATAGCTAGTGGTATTGGGCTACAAGGGGTCAAGCGCCCTTTGTAGCCTTTTTCAATTTCAAAGGACATGTCATGTTTCTCCGGAATCGTTTTCCCAGCAGAACCACCGCGTCGCTGCTGGTTGGTGCTGGCTTGGCTGCGGGCCTGTTGGCCTATGGCAGCGTGTCAACAGCCAAAATTGACCTGCTTCAAATTCCAGCCATTCCCAGTGTCAATGCCACACGCTCCTTGTTGCTCGATGTAGAACGGGTTGGTAAAAACCTGTTTGCTGCGGGTGAATTTGGTCAGGTTCTGAAGAGCGAAGACAATGGTGCAACCTGGACGCCAGGAAAGGTACCTACGTCCATTACATTGACTTCTGTTGCGTTTGCGAACGATGCGCTGGGTTATGCCGTTGGCCACGATGGTGTGGTGCTGAAAACCGAAGATGGTGGCGCCAACTGGGCCAAGCTGATTGATGGCAACGCGATCAACAAGTTTGTATTGGATTCATTGCAGGCCAAGGCAGATGCGCTTCAGGAAGAGGTTGACAGCCTGCCCGAGAATGCCAAGCCCGAAACCCGCGAAGCCATGGAAGTGGCTGCAGAAGAGGCCGCCTTTCTGGTTGATACAGCTCAAGGTGATATCGAAGTAGGTCCTTCCAAGCCATTGCTGGATGTGGTGGTCAATGCCAATGGAACGGTGTTTGTAGTGGGCGCATATGGCCAATTGTTGAAAAGCGCTGACAAAGGCGCCAACTGGACCTACCTGGGCGACCGCATCAACAACCCGAACAACTACCATTTGAACACATTGCTGCTGAGCAAAACCGGTGAAATCTGGTTGGCTGGCGAGCAGGGTACCGTGTTGGTCAGTGCGGATGAAGGCGAAAGCTGGACATCCCGAAAGATTGATTACGATGGCTCCATTTTTGCGTTGGTTGAGCTGCCTGAAACCCGAACTGTAGTGGCAGTAGGCTTGCGTGGGCATTTGTTCCGTTTGCCATTTGGAACCGACGCCTGGCAGGAAGTGAAAACCAATTTGCGTGAAACTTTCAGCGGTGCGACTGTGCTTGCAGATGGTTCAGCAGTTGTGGTGGGTTCTCGGGGCATTTTAGCGCGCAGCACCGACGACTTCCAAACGCTCCAGGTCACACGCCGTGCCGACAAATTGCCGTCGGCCAGTGTCGTTCAGTTGAACGATCAGGAAATTTTGTTGACGGGCCTGCGCGGTTTCAAAACCCTGTCCTTGTCTGAATTCAAATAAAGCGGACGCACACATACAATGACTTCTCCCGACACAAATACCAAAGCGCCATTGGCGGAACGGCTGGTGTTCAGCAAACGCCCCTTGGTGATGATGCTGATGCTGATCGCAACCCTGTTGCTGGCCTGGCAGGCCACGCAACTCAAGGTGGCAGCCAGCTTTGAAAAAATGATCCCCACCAACCACGAGTACGTGGTTAACTTTTTGGCCAATCGGGCCGACCTCACCAGCCTGGGCAACGTGGTACGTGTCACCGTGCAGGTCAAGGAAGGTGACATATTCAATGCCGAATACCTCGAAACCCTGAAAAAGGTCACCGACAAGGCTTTTTACATTCCGGGGGTGAATCGCCCTGAAATGGCATCGCTGTGGACCGCCAACGTGCGCTGGACTTCCGTCACGGAAGAAGGGCTGGAAGGCGGTCAGGTGATTCCTGCAACCTACAACGGCGATGCCGAAAGCATTGCACTGGTGCGCCAGAACGTGGAGCTTTCCGGGCAAATTGGCCGTTTGGTCGGCAACGATTTCAAAAGCACCGTGGTCTACATGCCTTTGCTGGAAATTAACCCCGAAACTGGGCAAAGGCTGGATTACAAAGAATTTTCCGAGCGCATTGAATCTGAACTTCGCAACGAATTCAACTCTGACAAAATCGAAATTCGGGTAACCGGTTTTGCAAAAATTGTGGGCGACCTGATTGAAGGTGCCGGCCAGATCGTGCTGTTCTTCGGCCTTGCCTTGCTGATTACCATGCTGATGATGTATTGGTATTCGCGCAGTTTGAAAAGTACCTTTGCCACCATTGCTTGCTCAATCGTGGCCGTCATCTGGCAGCTGGGTTTTTTGAATCTCCTGGGCTTGGGGCTTGATCCTTACTCCATGCTGGTTCCTTTCCTGGTGTTTGCAATTGGCGTTAGCCACGGTGTCCAGGTGGTCAGCGCAATTGCGCTGAAGCAGGGTGAGGGCTACAACAAGTTGGACTCAGCAAGCCTGGCCTTTCGCGGTTTGTATGTCGCAGGCCTGACTGCCTTGCTGACCGATGGTTTTGGTTTCGCTACCTTGGTCATTATTGATATTCCTGTGATTCGTGACCTGGCTGTTGGCGCTTCTGTTGGTGTGGCAGTCATTATCTTGACCAACCTGGTTCTGCTGCCCCTGATCATGAGCTACATCGGTGTGGATGAAAAAGCCATCCAGGTGCTGCGTGCATCCGAGTCCAGTGACAACAAGTTATTACGCTTTTTGTCCGGATTTGCCAAACCAAAAATGGCCACTATCGCCTTGGTATTTGGTGTTGCTTTGTTGGGTGTGGGGCTGTGGGGCAACGCCAATGTACAAATTGGTGACCTGGACAAAGGCGCGCCTGAATTGCGTCCTGATTCCCGCTATAACCTCGACAGCGTTTACTTCAGCAACAACTACTCCACCAGCACCGATGTGTTCGTGGTCATGGTTGAAACCGAAACGGATGGTTGTATCAAGTACAACACACTGGCTGCAGTGGACTTGTTCCAGTGGACCATTGAACAAGTGCCTGGCGTACAAAGCAGTATTTCACTGGCCGACCGCTCCAAGTTCGTCATTAGCGCCTACAGTGAAGGCGACCTGAAGTGGATGACATTGAACCGCAACCAGTTCGTTTTGAACGGCACCATCAGCGGCATGAATTTGTCTGATGGCTTGTTCAGCTCCGACTGTTCGTTCATGCCGATTGTTGTGTTCCTTGAAGATCACAAGGCCGACACGCTCAAGCGCGTGGTTGCCGCTGCGGAAGATTTCATTGCCAAAAATGACACCGGCGATGCAGTGTTCAAGCTCGCTGCAGGCAACGCTGGTATTGAGGCTGCGACCAACGAAGTGGTGGACCGTGCCCAGGTTGAAATGCTGGTGTGGGTCTATTCGATCGTGGGTTTCCTGGTGTGGGTGGCATTCCGTTCTGTGCGCACTGTGATCTGTATTATCGCGCCGCTGGCACTGACCTCGCTCTTGTGTTCTGCACTCATGGTGGTGTTGGGCATTGGCGTGAAGGTGGCTACATTGCCCGTGATTTCCCTGGGTGTAGGCATTGGTGTGGATTACGGTATTTACATCTACGGCAAGCTTGAAGAGTATTTGAAACAAGGCAAGCCATTCGCAGAGGCTTACTTTGAAACCTTGAAGTCCACCGGTAAGGCCGTGGTGTTTACAGGGATGACCTTGGGTATTGGTGTCGCAACCTGGGCATTCTCACCCATCAAGTTCCAAGCCGACATGGGCCTGTTGCTCACTTTCATGTTCTTGTGGAACATGGTGGGTGCGGTGGTGTTCTTGCCGGCACTGGCTTACTTCCTTGAACGTCGGGGCAAAGCAGCCTGACAGTAGAAAACGGGCCCTCGGGCCCGTTTTTTCTTTTGAGCCCATTCAATTCGGGGGATGTCCGCATCCCCAACTTCCTTCTGTGCCCCTGTATGGCACATCCCTTCCAAAAGTTGTTACAGTATTGCAAACACAGTCAAAAGGGGTTTGCAAATGCGTCGGGTTGTATTCAATCAAAAAGGTGGAGTCGGCAAATCCACTATCACCAGCAACCTGGCTGCCATTTCTGCGCATCAGGGTTTGAAAACCCTGTTGATCGATCTGGATCCCCAAGGCAATTCCACCCAATACATCCTGGGGCGTGATGCAAAGCCGCTTGACTACACACTGGCTGATTTTTTCGATCAAGCCCTGAATTTCAAGATACGTCCGAAGAAAAGCGCTGAATTTGTGGTGCCCTCTGGCTACGACAACCTGGATTTGCTGGCCAGCCACCCCGCCCTTGAAGAGTTGCAGGTCAAGCTGGAATCGCGTTACAAGATTTTCAAGCTGCGCGAAGCGCTGGATGAACTGGGCGGGCAGTACGACCGGGTTTACATCGACACGCCACCTGCATTGAATTTCTTTTCCCGTTCTGCCTTGATCGCAGCCGACAGCGTACTGATTCCATTCGACTGTGACGAGTTTTCCCGCCGCGCGCTGTACAACCTGATGGATGCCCTGAACGAAATTCGTGCCGATCACAACCCGTCCCTCGCGGTTGAGGGCATTGTGGTCAACCAGTTCCAGCCTCGCGCCAGCCTGCCTCAGAAATTGGTGGCTGAGCTACTGGAAGAGGGGCACCCGGTGTTGAACACCTGTTTGTCTTCTTCCGTCAAAATTCGCGAAAGCCACGAAGCCGCCAAACCGATGATCCACTTCATGCCGGCGCACAAGTTGAGCGTGGAATTCCTCGCCATGCATGCTGAAATTGAAGCTGCTGCCAGCAAGGGCAAGAAAAAGGTCGCTTGATTCCCGCCCAAAGCCCCCGGCTGTCACATCGCTGAAACTTGTCTGGCGCACACTCTATCCTTCGATTTCGTTCAAGAGTGTGTGCAATGCGCCAAGCCATGGTGTGGGTCAACAAGCTGGGTGGTCGTGTCAAGGCGGCTCACCAACATCGTCTTCAAAACAAGTTGCGTAAAAGGCTGGGCAAACTGGTTTCCTACGGCCTTTCCTGATCAAACAGTAGCAGCGCTGTTTTGCTCAAATCCCTTGGCCCCTCAAAAAACCCGGTTTTGCGCAAACTGGCGCGGGGCTTGGCTCGCCTTTCAAGCCGCATGGGCTGGTTGTCTGTCCGTTACCCCACCTACACTCTCGAAGACCGCCTTGAACAATTCAAGGCCATGGATCTCGCTTTTGAGGCGGGTACAAGCATTCGTTTCAATGATTTCTTTGTCCCGTACATCGAATCATCCGCTGACCGTGGCGGGGCTTATGCACTGGGTTGCATCACCGAATTCCAGCGCGGCCCACAACTGCAGTTTCTAAAGCGGCTTGCACAAGGCCGTTTGTCTGAAATGGGGGGCAGTGGTTTTGTGGACATGGACCACCTCATTCGCCTGCTCGATTTTGGTCGTGCAGCGCCCGATATATGGGCCGCCATGCCCGAAACCAGCAAGGAATGGGTCGAAGGCTTTGTAGCCGGTTTGAATTGTGTGCAGGCTCAGCGGGGCCGTGGTGCGGATGAAAAACTTCTTGGCATCCAACCTGAACCGTACACCCCTTTGGATATTCTGTTGTTCGGCCGTCTGGCAGGCGCCGATGTCAATTGGCCCATTTATTTCTCGTTGATTGAACACCGGCTTTCCGGCGACTTTGTGCAGTGGTGGAATCGTCTTCGGCGTGTCGGTGCCGGGGTGTCCACCAGTTTTGAAGCACCCAATTCGCCCAGGGCCAGTGTGGCCCAGCAAATCGGCAATTTCCTGACCAGTATTGCCCGATCAGGCAGCAATTCAATTGTGTTACATGGCACCCGCACGCAAAGCGGTCACCCTTTGATGGTCAATGACCCGCACCTCGGGCAGCACTTGCCCAATGTGTGGATGATGGTAGGTCTGCGTACGCCCAGCTATCGTTGTGTGGGCTTGATGTTTCCCGGTGTGCCTATTCTCGGCCTGGGTCGAAACCCGACATTGGCGTGGGGTGGAACCAATCTGCGCGCCGCCTCTTCTGACCTGGTGCGGCTTGGTGTTGACACAGACAGGTTGACCACAGCCCAAATTGCCAGGATCCGGGTTCGTTTTTCCTGGACCCGGCAGCGCAAACTGCGATATTCCCCCCATGGCCCTGTCTTGACCGATTGCTCCGCATTGGGCCGCCTGTGTGGGCCAGACCACCTCGCCTTGCGATGGGCCGGGCATTGGCCTACTGATGAAATCACCAGCTTTCTGGATGCAATGAAAGCGGGTTCTGTGGCGCAATTGCATGTGGCCATGGCTGGGGTTGGGGTCACGCCCTTGAATGTGCTGGGTGCCGACACCCTAGGTAATATTGGCCATGTGCTGGCTGCCACCTTGCCAAAACGTCCAGGTTTTCCAGAGGACGATTGGGTTCTGGCCGAAGACACGGCACTGGCGCATTGGTCCGTACAAGTGTGTGCCAAAGACTTTCCCAGTGTCATCAACCCTGCGAGCGGGTTCATCGTGTCCGCCAACAACAGGCCATCCGAGGTCACCGGCCTGGGTTTCCTGTTCAATGGCGATGACCGCGTCATGCGGGCCCGCACCTTGTTCAACGCGCAACACCGCTTCAGCCCCCAGGCTTTGCTGGATTTGCAACTGGATGTCACCTCTCCCTTGGCTGCAAGGCTGTCCAGTGAACTCGCTGAATTTTGTCGCCCCTGGATTTCCAGCAGCGAACAGCAGGTCTTTTGCAATTCAATCGACTTGTGGCAGGGCGCCTATACCGCTGACAGCTTTTCAGCGCTTCAATTCGAGTTTTTATTGACCGCCTTGGTGCGTGAGCTGTCGGTTGTGCGTCACGCGGGTCGCATGCCCGGGTTAATGGAACAATGGGCTTATCTGACAGACTGCCTGATGGAAGACCTCAGTGCCCTGTCAGATGCCCAGAAAAAAACAACCATACCCCGCTGTGTGGATGAAGCCAATCGTCTTGCACAGCATTGGCAATTGTGGGGCAACTTGCACAAAATCCGCTTGCGCCATGTGCTGGGTCACATGCCCCTGCTGGGCAAGTTGTTCTCGTCGAAATCCTTTCCTGCTGCGGGTTCCCGGGAAACCCTGATGAAAAACGCCCACAACCTGATTCGTGGTTTTGATGAAACCAGCTATGGTTCTCAAAGTCGTCACCTCTCAGACCTGTCTGATCTTGACGAGAATTATTTCGTGCTGCTCGGTGGTCAGGATGGCTGGGTAGGCAGTCAATTGATGAGCGACCAAATTCCCCTGTGGCAAACTCGCCAAAGCATACAGATGCCATTGCGCCCCGAGCGCATTCAAGAACTGTTTCCCCACCACATTGGCGGGTTAGAATAATTCCTGAACCGAATTAAACTCCCCTTGCACAGGACGCCCGCCCATGAAGACCACCATCATCAGCAGCCGCAAAGGCGGTGCCGGTAAAACAACGCTGTCTCTGAACCTGGCTACGATCGCCTGTCAGCAGGGGAAAAAGAAAGTTGCATTGGTCGATCTCGATCCTCAAGGGTCCAGCCGCTTCTGGGACTCCCTGCGAGAGGCCGATTATCCCGATGTGCGCAAGGTCGGTGTCAACGATTTGTTGATTGAGCTGTCAGAGCTGGAAGAGGCAGGTTATGACTTCGTGTTCATCGACATGCCGCCTACCGAGAAGAAATGGATCAAGGATGCCATGACTCACGCGGATTTGGTCCTGATTCCCACCAAGGCCAGTCCGTTGGACATTCACAGCGCCAGCAGTTCGCTGGAATGGGCATCCGATGCAGGAACCAAGGTGTCCTGGGTAATCAATGGTGCTTCGGTACTCAGCAGCACGCCTGAAATTGTCTTCGAGCAGTTGAAGGCCACGGCCAAAGTCTGCAAAACCATTGTTCATGAACGCAATGATTTCGTCATCAGCGTGGGTTTGGGCAAGTCAGTCACCGAGTTTGCGCCAAACTCCAAGGCCGCTGCCGAAATAGACAGTTTGTGGCGTGAGGTGCGCAGTTTGCTTGGGCGAACCTGATCCCCAAGAATTTGCACCAAAAAAGGCCTTAAATCAGGCCCCCGTGTTGGCACTGAAATTGCTAAACAGTGCCTAAACAAGGGGGGAACAAATGACCACGGTACTGATAGTTGATCCAAACGAGGAATCCCGCCTAGCGCTGGAAGCCCAGTTGGCGGAGTCAAACCAGTTCGAACGGGTTCTATCCTGCCCTGATCTGCAGTCTGCGGACAGTTTTCTGACTGACAAGAAAATCACGGTCATTTTGCTGGATGCCAAGCAGGCTGCGCGGTCGGTTTTGCTGCATCAAATCAAGGAAACCAATCCAGAGTTGGGTGTGGTCTTGATGCGCGACGCGGGAGGGGTACTGGACACGGCAACGCTTCAGTCCTTGGGAGGGCACGCCCAAGCCTCCCGGTTGGCTGCCCCGATGGAAATCATTGCCAGTGTGGCCAAGGCCTTGGTGGTGCGCTTGCGTCCGAGTTCACGAATCTTGGGTAAGTTTCTCAAAGACGGTAACAGCTAAGTCTCATCCAACAAATAGCCATATTTCATTGGCACTTTTCTGGCATATCCAAGACAGACGAATTAAGGCAGAATCGAGTTAACCCGTTTGTCATCTTCACCATGCCCAAGCCTGCGCATCACTTTATCCGAGCATCTGCCCAACAACAGGGCGCAATGACCATACTCACCGTGTTCATTGTGCTGATGTCGATTGCGGCGTTTGGTGTTCTGGGGTTAGGGCAAGTTGTGTGGGAGCGGGAAGAGATTCAACGCATTGCCGATCTGGCAGCCAAGGCTGCAGCAAGCGATATTGGCAATGCCTCCCAAGGATTTCCGGCTGCGGTGGATTATGCCCGCCGCAATGGACTTGATGACGACACTGACAACATTACCCTGAACTGCAATGTGCGCGGTACCGATACCCTCTTGGCCCCAGGCAATTGTGAAAGGTCCGTCCTTGTCCGCGTGGTGCGCAATGTACCGGCGGCCTTCCTTGGCACCGAGCCAGTTGTGGCAGTGGCCGAGGCCACTGTGTCTCCGGTCATATCCGGTTTGGTGGGCACCAATCTGTTGTCGCTCAATCTGAACGGATCGAGCCTGTCGCCCCTCTTGAGTGCCATTGGTACGGAACTTCGGCTGAACCTGGCGGGTTTTCAGGGTTTGCTGGCTTCCAATGCACAGGTCGATTTGCTGCAACTGGGTATCGGTCTGGGGGTTTTTAGTCCAGGCGGCCAGATGGACATGGGGCGTCTGCTCAATACACGGGTCTCGGCGGGCGACCTGCTCAATGCTGCGATTGATGCGGCTGGATCTGATGCACCGGCGTTTGTCGTTCCCGGCAATGGGCCAATCGACACAGTGGAATTTCTCCTGGGCGATGTGTTGTCGGCAGATACCAGTGGCGATGCCGATTTCACGGACGCTTCGGTGCGCTTGGGTAATCTTGCTTTTGCTTCCAGTCTTGCTGCGGCCCGTGGCATTGGTGGCAATGGCGTGCGCCTTCGACTCGGCAATACCCTCAATGTGTCCGTGCTGAGTCCGCCCCAGTTGTTTGTCGCCACCAAGCTGAACAGCGATGGCCGAGTCATTGCCACAGCCAGAACCGAACAAATCGCCGTGTCCACTCGAATCGGCGGTTTGCTTGATCTCACCGTCACAGCGGGGGGCGGTTCAGTGGACATCAAAGACATTGATTGTCGCTTGCCCCAATCCCAGTCTGCCGTGTTTGTCGATCTGGAGTCTAATCCAATTGCCGCAGCCTTGGGTTTGCCCTCTTTGCCCTTGTTGGGCCGCAGAACCGTGAATGCCAACGTGGGCAGTGGTTCCGCCAATGATGTAAGCATGCCGGGCTATCCTGACCCAGTGCTGTCGACCTCTTACAGTTTCGAGGCGTCGCAGGGCGTGGGCAATCTGCTGACCAATCTCAACACCAATGTTGGTTTGCTAAGTGGAATTTTGAATGTGCTCGCAGTCAATCCTGCGTTGCGGTCTGCCTTGGGCTTGCTGGGTGGGGGGCTGGATGAAATTCTGGGCGTTCTAGGTCTGGAAACCAATGAAGTCGTGGTGCAGGTCGACAACATGGATTGCTTCAATACGGCGGTGTTGACCCGTTGAGTTACACTGGCTGACACAACAATTGTATTCGGGAGAAAATACATGGGTGAGCAGCGCATTTGGTATGGGCTTCAAGCTGGTTTGGTGGGTTTTTGGTTGATGGTGCCCTTGGTTGGGTTGTTGGGATTCGATGTCCCCTTCCTGACCCTGTTTGCCGCGATTATTTTTGCAGCGCATGTGCTTGAAATTCCTTTGGCCATGAACAAGCTTCGCAGTAAAAATCTGCCTGCAGGCAAAGTGGTGTTGAAAACCCTGGTGTTTGGTTTTACCTGGTGGTTACCTCTGAGCAAGGGTTACACCACAGAGTAAAACGCCTGCCCGCAAAATCAGCGAAATCCGCACACTCAGCGAATTCGAATGATTTTTAACCCATCGGGCAGCTTCGGTTTGCTGCCGGGCGGTACCCACAAGTAACCCACCCGATCCGGCTCCTGAATCAGCTGTTCAAACAATTCGGCCTGGTTACTGACTTCAGCCGGTGGGGTGCCTTGGCCGGAATACCTGCGCACATGCCAGTAGCCGGTGTAGTCCAGCTCATTGGCATCCATTAGGTTTTTCAGAAACTCTGTTCTGTCCACGCTACCCGGTGCCGCATTCACGGGTTTCAGCGTTCGGCCATTGATGCTACTCAAGCGACCCTTGTACAAACTGCGTACCTGCCTGGTCTCCAGCTCGTCAATCGGGTTTTTTGCGGCCGTAACCAGTATTACATCTGCGGAAGCAGCACGACAATTTGCACCCATCACCAGCAACAGGCAGAACGACAACAGCAACTTGCACACGGGGTGAGCCATCATTCCCACACCCAGTTGTAAGACACACTCAAAAAATTGAATGTGGTGTTGGGTATGCGGTTGTCCGACAACTGTTGCCGGTTGCTTTTTTCAACCACGTGCTGCAATTCAAGCTTGATGGAGTCCGCTGGGCTCAGGTTATATTTGCCCCCAATGGCCGCGGAGTACTGGTCATCAAATTCGGAAATGAATCGCCCATAGCTGCCGTATACGGCATGCTGGCCGAATATCTTTCGGGTCAACAGCAGATTGGCGCCGTGCTCTTCAAATTTTGGATTGGATACGGAAAGTCGAGGTGTGCCCGGTACCAGAACACCGCTGGCCGATGAGGCAATTTCCGTCTGGCTGATTTCACCGCGCAGTGCATACAGGTCCCAGCGGTACTCGGCGCCGAAATTGGTCAGGCGCGCTGTTGCATCAATTCGTCCGTCAATCAGCGGAATTCCATTGATCTGGGTAATGCCTCGGTCAATTTCAGTGCCGTGATGTGACAGGTGAAGCCGGTAGTCATCGCCTTCCAGACTAAGCACCAAACCGCTGGTTTCGAAGTTGTTCAGCGGAAAGTCCTGATTGAAACCCGCGAGCCGTTGAACGATTTTTTGATTGCCGGTAATGGCCTGAATGCCCCAGTAGCGGCCAGCCGAGTCTTCAAAGTTGTAGTTCGCGGAAAAGCCGTCGGTTGCCAGCACGCCCGCGTCGTAATAAATTTCCGGGCTCAGGTTGGCCGGAATGTAGGTGTGCCCCACATCCAGGTTTTCTGAATCCATGTACAGGTTCAGGCGTTGCCGACCCAGCTTGAAATGCCAATTGTCGTTGGGCTTGAATTTCAGGAAGGCCCAGCGATTATCAAGCTCAACACCTTCATCGCGCCGCTGTTTGGGGGCCACGACGTATTGCACAGTGGCGCTGAACTGGTCGTTCAGTTGCACATCAAGTTGGGCGCCCAGAATGGAGTTGACCTTCAGGGTGCCATCTTCATTCACGTGGCGAAGGTAGTTTTTCTCGTTGTCGCCAAGTGTGTATTGGACCGTACCAAATCCGCTCAGCGAATAATCGACCGCCAGTGCCTGTCCGCAAACAGCCATTATTGGCGTTATCAGCAACCAGGTTTTCAAATAGCGGGTGAGTAGGTGGAGAACGTTCAATGGTGAATCGCGCATCGGGTTATGCTTGCGCCCATTATTGCACGTGTAGACTAAATGTGAAGGGGTGGTGGCCGAGGACAGAATCGAACTGCCGACACAAGGATTTTCAATCCTCTGCTCTACCGACTGAGCTACTCGGCCACGCGTTTTCAGTGGTATTCACCACCGAAGCCCGCAAGTTTATCCGAAAGTTTCGCCTTGCGCAAACAGGAAATGCAAAATCGCTGTAGCATGTTCAATAATTTGACAATTCAAGCAGCAAAACGCCCATGATCCTCGCCCCCAGCAAAGACTCGCAAAGCCTTCATTCTCATGACGTTGCAGTCATTGGTTGTGGGGTGGTTGGCCTGGTAGCCGCTCTGGTGCTGGCATCTTCGGGCTTCAAGGTGATGGTGGTCGGCTCTCGCCCTGCCCAATTCGTGCCCAATGAAACCCAGCGGTTTGACCCCCGCGTGTTCGCACTGTCGCACCGTAGTCAACGTGTCCTTGACCGTTTGCGCGTTTGGGACAACATTCCCAGTGACAAAGTACAGCCCGTTACTGAAATGCAGGTGTGGGGCGATTCGGAAGGTGAGGAACAGGGTCAGTTGCGTTTCAATGCCAGCGACACCGGCGTTGAATTCCTGACCTGGATTATTGAACAAAGCTGTTTGTTCGATGTTCTGTTTTCTGCCATGCGCTATCAGCCCGGCATCGACTGGCTTGATGCCAAGGTGGAAGGCCTCTCCCGAGAGAAGGAAGGTTGGGCTGTCGTCACCAATCTGGAAACTGTGCGAGTGCCGTTGATCATTGCGGCCGATGGTGCCCAGAGTGAAACCCGAAAGCAGGCCGGGCTTGATTTTCCGCTCGAAGATTACAGCGCAGAAGGCGTGGTGACCACATTCGCTGTAGAAAAATCTCACCACGGGGCAGCACGCCAATGGTTCAGCGGCGATTCCGTGCTGGCCATGCTCCCGCTACCCGGGCCCCATGTGTCCATGGTTTGGTCCATGCCTTTGTCTCAATCCCAGCCTTTTGTCCAACTCGACCCCGAGCAGATGGTTCAGCGTGTCAAGGCAATGTCGGGTGGCGCAGTTGAATCAATGTATGGCGACCTGGTCCCCGTGGGCAAGGCTTATTCCTTTCCATTACGACATGGAGTAGCCCCAGTCTGGTTTGATAATGGGGTGGTACTGATGGGCGATGCAGCCCACGTTATTCATCCATTGGCTGGGCAGGGCTTGAATTTGGGTCTTGAAGATGCGGCTGAACTGGCCAATCTGCTGACCTCGCGCAAACGTTTGCTGGCTGTTCAGCGCCTGGGCTTGGCGGATGAGCAACTGTGGCGTGCCTGGGAGCGCCGCCGAAAGGCAGCCTGCACACCGGTTCACTTTTTGACGGACGGCTTGCATACCCTGTTTCGCCTCGATCTGCCAGGTGCAGCCTGGGTACGCAACAAGGGCATGCACATTGTCAATCAACTTCCGATGCTGAAACGTTGGTTGACCCAGCAGGCCATGCGTTAAGTCTGCGCTACGCTTCACGGGAAATCTCGCTGAGGCAATGAACAAATTGCGTTTGTCCCTGTCCTAACTACAATTCTTCTTTTTTCGAACAAGCCGACCTATGAAATTCAATTTACCCTTGTCCTTCAACAAGCGCGCCGGTGCGGTGTTGTTGTCGCTTTCCGTGCTGTCAGTCGGCGCGTTTCTTGTGTCCATGTCGGTTCAGCCCGTTCAGGCCGCAGCCACGAAGGCGCAAGTGGACCGAATCACCGCTGCAGTCACCGAGTCACTTGGTGCATCTGGTGTCAAGGTACTTTCCGTCACCGATGTTCAGTTTGTAGACGGGCTCTTTGAAGTCGTGGTCAATCACAACGGCAGCAAGAAAATTATCTACACCAATGCCAGCGGCAGCCATTTCATATTGGGTGAATTGCTTGAAAGCAAGTCGATGTTGAATTTGACCGAGGCACGCTTGGACAAACTCAATGCCATCAATTTCGAGAAAGACTTACCCGCCGGACTGGCCCTGAAATCGGTCTATGGCAACGGCAGCCGAAAAATTGCGGTATTTGAAGATCCCAATTGCGGCTATTGCAAGCGATTCCGCAAGGAAACCCTGACCAAGCTGCAGGACACTACTGTGTATACCTATGTGTATCCTGTGTTGGGCCGTGATTCCACTGACAAGGCACAAAAGGTCATGTGTGCAGCCGACAAGTCAAAAATGTGGGATGACTGGATGTTGCGCGACCAATCACCCAGTGGCGACGGCAATTGCAACGCACCCATCAATGACCTGGTGGCCTTGGGAAGGGGCATGGGTGTATCGGGTACGCCCACCGTATTCTTTCAGGACGGCACACGGGCCAGTGGCGCCATTCCTGCCGCTGACCTGAATCGCCGAATTGCAGCAGCCTCAAGGCCAAAATAAGTAGTGTCTGGCTGCTGGGTTGCAATTCAGCAGCCGGTGACTTCTTAGCTGCCGCTTTCTGGCAGTGGTGCGCCCTTGGGCCAGATTAACCACATGCTCAAAGGCTGCCGGGTCAATCCGGCTGCTTCGCCGGCTTCGTCGCCAGTTCCCCAAAAATAATCTGCACGCACACGGCCCCGGATGGCGCCACCCGTATCCTGCGCCAATACGCCCTGGGCAATGGGGGCCTTGGTCACCGGGTTGCTGGATTCAATCCACATCGGGCTGCCGTACGGTATTTTTTCCCGGTCAATAGCCAGGCTTAACTTGCCAGTCAGCGGTACACCCATGGCACCCACGGGCCCGTCGTTCGGGCGAAGCACTTCATTTTCCTTGAAAAACACCACGCTGGGGTTGGCATTCAACAAGCCGTCCAGTTTGGCCGGGTTGGCTTTGGCCCAGTTTCGAATGCCGGGTATGGTCGCCTGTGCTGCGGTTAGTTCACCCCGGTCCACCAGAACCTTGCCGACCGATTTGTAGGGGTGGCCATTCTGCTCGGCATAGCTTAGGCGAATCACCTTGCCGTCTGGCAGGGTGACGCGTCCTGAACCCTGCACCTGCAAAAGGAAAGCGTCCAGTTTGTCGTTCACCCACACAATGGGTTTTTCACGGTCGGGCCCTAGTCGCTCCCAGTCTGCCCTGTCGAAAAATGGCACCAAGGTGTTGCCCTGTAAGCGGCCACGCAGTCGTTTGCCCTTCAGTTCAGGATAAACCTCATCCAGCTTGACCACGATCAGGTCTTCGGGAACCCCGTACAGCGGGGTGGTGTAAGTACCTTGTGCTGTACGCGATCCTTTCAGCAAGGGCTCATAGTAGCCGGTTAAAAGGCCTTCTTTTTTTCCGTCTTCCTGCTGAAGTTGCCACACTTCAAAGTTGGCTTCCATCCAGATCTGGGCGGGCAACAGGGCGTTGCCAGTCAGGTTTTGGCGCGCCTTGCGGCACGCTTCCAGCAGGGGGGTGGGCGTGGCTTTGCGTTTGGCCAGTGCATTGCCATTTGCAGAACACTGCTCTGCAAATGCTTCAAGAAAACGGGTGTGGTCTGCTGTGCCCCAGCCAGGCAGGCGGGAAAAATCAGATTTGACGAACAACGGCAGTACAGGTATTTCCGCCTTTTTTTCCACTTGGGCCGGTTTTTCGGCTGTGGGGCATGAACAATCAGCCGCTTTTGGGGTCGGAGCAGTGGCGCATCCAGATAAAATCAGGGTGGCCAGCACAGTGCTGGGCCACCAACAACGGAGTGGAAAGAACATGTGGTTACTCATTGCAGAAATGGTTTTGGCTTTGGGCCTGATCGTGTTCATCATGTGGTGGACATTGCGGGCCAGGGTCGATCACCCAGTTGAAAAAGTCGAAGACAGTCCTACCGATTCGGACGAGAATTCAAAAAAGGATTAATGCAGCACGCGTGGCATGGACAACAGAAACTCCGGCACGGCCACATCAAACTGTTCGCCGCCTTCGCCCACAAAGGTGTAGGAGCCGCGCATGGTACCCACGGGTGTGGGCAGCGGGCAACCGCTGGTGTACTCGAATCGCTCGCCTGGTTGAAGAGTGGGTTGTTCACCCACCACGCCATCGCCTTTGACTTCCTGCACAATGTTGTGCGCATCCGTGATAATCCAGTGGCGGCTCAACAATTGCGCAGACTTGTCGCCCACGTTTTCAATTTCGATGGTGTAGGCGAAGACATACGGTCCTTTCTCCTTGTCACTTTGCTCATCCAGAAACTGGGTGCTGACTCGTACTTCAAACTGATAGTGTGACTGGCTGCTCATTCTGCGTTGCTTTTGGAGTTTGATGTGGTGTTCAAGTATGACTTCAAACCCTC
The DNA here is from genome assembly GCA_027484315.1 of Burkholderiales bacterium. Taxonomy (GTDB): domain Bacteria; phylum Pseudomonadota; class Gammaproteobacteria; order Burkholderiales; family Burkholderiaceae_B; genus Limnobacter. The sequence goes on from JAIXTE010000017.1 coordinate 44,151, forward strand.
ATTTTCACAAATCCGAAGCCGCTTTCAAAGCCATTCGCATGGCGCAACTTCGTTTAAACTCTGTGTTTGATTTCAAGATCCACATCGAAGGACCACCATGAACCCGTTTGTCATCGCCCCCAGTATTCTGTCTGCTGATTTCGCGCGCTTGGGCGACGAGGTGAAAAACGTGATTGCGGCCGGTGCGGACTGGATCCATTTCGATGTAATGGACAACCACTATGTGCCCAACCTCACCATCGGTCCACTGGTCTGTGAAGCCTTGCGCCCCCATACCGACGCGGTCATTGATGTTCACTTGATGGTGCGCCCGGTCGACAGAATCATTCCGGATTTTGCCAAGGCCGGTGCCAACGTCATCAGCGTTCACCCGGAGGGCACCGATCACCTTGACCGCACACTGGGCCTGATTCGCGATTCCGGTTGCCAGGCCGGTATTGTGTTGAACCCTGCAACGCCGATTTCCTGGGTGGATCACGTCATGGACAAACTGGACTTGATTCTCGTGATGTCGGTCAACCCTGGTTTTGGCGGTCAAAGCTTTATTCCCCAGGCGCTGGTCAAGCTGACCGAATTGCGCAAGCGCATTGATGCGCACGTGGCCAAGGGTGGTCAAAACATTCGCCTTGAGGTGGACGGCGGTGTGAAGCCCGACAACATTGCGCAAATCGCAAAAGCCGGGGCAGATACCTTCGTGGCTGGTTCCGCAATTTTCGGCAAACCCGATTACAAAGCTGTCATCGATCAAATGCGCGCCGAACTGGCCACCACGAGATAACATCCCATGACCACTCAAGCAGTATTGTTCGATCTGGATGGCACCCTGTTGCATACCGTGCCTGACCTGGCTGCCGCCGTGAATGCCATGTTGGCAGACCTTGGCAAACCCACGCTGTCTGAAGAAACCGTGGCCGTGTACGTGGGCAAGGGCGCTGAAAACCTCGTGAACCGCAGCCTCACCGGCAGCATGACCGAAAAGGCTTCACCTGAGTTGTATGCCCAGGCCATGGCCAACTGGCAAAACCATTACACCCACATCAACGGCAATCATTCCGTCTTTTATGACGGCGTGAAGGAAGGGCTGGCCTTGCTGAAACAGGCGGGTTTCAAACTGGCGGTGGTCACAAACAAACCCGAGCGCTTTACCCACCCTTTGCTGGAACGCACCGGCATTGCCCATTATTTTGAAGTTGTGGTGGGTGGCGACACCTGCCCAGTCAAAAAGCCTGACCCCATGCCAGTTCAGCATGCGTGTCAACTCTTGGGGGTTGAGCCCGCACAGGCGCTGATGATTGGTGATTCCGTCAACGACGCATTGGCTGCCAACGCCGCCGGTGTGGCCTGCTGGTTATTGCCCTATGGATACAACGAGGGTCGATCTGTGCATGAAACCCAATGCGATGGCATTGTGAACACGATCGAAGAAGCTGCACAACGCCTGATTGGCACACGGACACCACAATGATTTCCCAATCCGAATTTGATCAATTTGTTGCACAGGGGTACAACCGAATCCCTTTGATCGCCCGCTGTTACGCCGACCTGGACACACCGCTGTCGGTTTACTTCAAGCTGGCCAACCAGCCCAATACATTCCTGCTGGAATCGGTGGTGGGCGGTGAACGTTCAGGCCGTTATTCCTTCGTGGGTTTGCCCTCCAGCATTACCATCAAGGTGGTTGAGCACAATGTGCTGGTTCAACAGCAGCATGCAGACGGCTCACTCGAAATTCTCGAAACATTCAGCGGCGACCCGCTCGCTTTCATCGAGCAATACCACGCCCGATTCAAAGTGCCGCCCATGCCCAATACGCCGCGCTTTTTCGGTGGCTTGGCAGGTTATTTCGGATATGACACCGTTCGGTATATCGAGCCGCGGCTGGAAGCTTCCCGCAAACCCGATGACTTGGGCATTCCCGATATCCTGTTGATGTTCACCGACCGCATGGCGGTGGTAGACAACATTCAGGGCACCATCCAGTTGATCGTGTTCGTCGATCCTGCCCAAGCCAATGCCTATGAAAAAGGTGTGGCCGAGGTCAAAAGGCTCATGACGCAGCTTCGCCAACCCGTGGCTGTGCCAGTCTCATCGGGTTGCGAACCAACCCCCATTGAACGGAGCATGAGCAAAGACTATTTCTTTGAGATGGTCGCCAAGTCCAAGGAATACATTGCAGCCGGCGATGTCATGCAGGTGGTGCTGGGTCAGCGGCTTAGCAAACGCTTTACGCAGGACGCACTCATGTTGTACCGCGCCCTGCGTTCACTCAACCCCTCGCCTTACCTGTTTTATTACAACTTTGGCGACTTCCAGGTGGTGGGTTCTTCCCCGGAAATCCTGGTTCGCCAGGACCAGGTGGAAGGCAAGTCTCCCTTGGTGACCCTGCGCCCAATCGCCGGTACACGGCCACGTGGAAAAACGCCCCAGGAAGACCTGGCCTTGGCCGAAGAACTGCTCGCAGATCCCAAAGAGATTGCTGAACACGTCATGCTGATTGACCTGGCCCGCAACGATGTGGGCCGTATTGCTCAAGTCGGTTCGGTGCAGGTCACGGAAAAAATGATCATCGAACGCTATTCCCACGTCATGCACATTGTCAGCAATGTGCAGGGCGACCTCAGGCCGAACATGGGCGCGATGGACGTACTTCGGGCCACGTTCCCGGCTGGTACTTTGTCAGGTGCGCCCAAGGTTCGCGCCATGGAAGTCATTGACGAGTTGGAGCCCACCAAGCGCGGCGTGTATGGCGGTGCGTGTGGCTATCTCAGTTTCACCGGCACCATGGACGTGGCCATTGCCATTCGCACGGGCGTGGTAAAGGACCAGACTCTTTACGTTCAGGCGGGTGCTGGGGTTGTTGCCGATTCCGTCGCTGAAAGTGAATGGCTTGAAACCGAGAACAAGGCCCGTGCCGTCATGCGCGCTGCCGAGCTGGTTCAGGCCGGGCTGGATGGTGAACTGCCTTAAGTAACCTGTTTCAAGGCTTGAACGGGTGCCTGTGCTAAAATTTGCATCTATTTGTTTCACCTCTTCACTTCCATTCAAAGCGCAGGCCCGCCATGCTGTTGATGATCGACAACTACGACAGTTTCACTTTCAATCTGGTCCAGTATTTTGGCGAACTGGGGCAACAGGTTCATGTTGTCCGCAACGACGCCATCACTGTGGACGAGGCATTGGCCTTGAAACCCAGCGCGGTGTGCGTTTCTCCCGGTCCTTGTTCGCCTGCGCAGGCCGGCGTGTCCATTGAGATCATTCAGCGAATGGCAGGTGTAGTGCCGGTTCTGGGCGTGTGCCTGGGCCACCAGGCCATCGGCGAGGCGTTCGGTGGCAAAGTGGTGCGGGCCAAAAGCATCATGCACGGCAAAACCTCCCCGGTTCATCACCACAATGTCGGTGTGTTTGAAGGCCTGCCCAATCCATTGACCTGCATTCGTTACCACTCACTGGCCATTGAGCGGCATAGCCTGCCCGATTGTCTGGAAGTCACGGCCGAAACAGCTGATGGTGAAATCATGGGTGTGCGGCACAAAACCCTCGATGTGGAAGGAGTGCAATTCCATCCCGAATCCATTCTCAGCGACCGGGGCCACGATCTGCTCAAGAATTTCCTGAAGCGGGTTCAGTCACCTGTTGCGTTGCCCGTTGCAATTTGAGTGCGCCTTTGCATCCATCATTTGCAACCACTCATTCGCCCTATTTACGCCACATCTAGCAGCCCGTTGCCATGTCCGACACCTTCAATTTCACTGCCACGCTGAACCAACTTCTGGCTGGCCAAAACCTGTCGCATGAACTCACTCGCAGCGCGTTTCAGCAGCTGCTCAGCGGAGGCTTGACCACGGCACAAATTGCAGCGCTATTGGTGGGTTTGCGCTTGAAGGGCGAAACAGCGGAGGAGGTGGCTGCAGCGGCCCAGGTCATGCGCGATTTGGTCACACCCGTAGACTTGCCGGAAGACATGGATGTGGTGGACCTGTGTGGCACCGGTGGCGATGGCGCACAAACCTTCAATATTTCTACTGCCTGCATGTTTGTGCTGGCCGGTGCCGGGGCCAAAGTGGGCAAACACGGCGGGCGCAGCGTGTCATCCAACTCTGGCAGTGCCGATGTGCTTGAATTGCTGGGTGTCAACATCAACCTGAAACCTGAGCAGGTGGCACAATCGATTGCGCAAGTGGGTATCGGTTTCATGTTTGCCCCCAACCACCACAGCGCCATGCGTTTTGCCGGGCCTGTGCGCAAGGAATTGGGTGTGCGCACCGTATTCAATATCCTGGGGCCGCTCACCAACCCAGCCCGCGCCAAGCGACAAGTCATGGGCGTGTACAGCCCCAATCTGCTTGATCTTCAAGCCGAAGTGCTGAAACGTTTGGGCGCAGTTCAATCCCTGATCGTGCACGGTGAAAATGGCATGGACGAATTGTGTGTGGAATGCGATTCGAAAGTTGCAGAGCTGCGCAATGGTGAAATTCGCCACTACACCGTCAAGCCTGAAGATTTTGGTTTGACAAGGGCATCACACAGCAGCCTGCACGCAGGGTCAGTTGCAGAGTCCCGTGACAAAATTCACCACGCCCTGAATGGAAAGGGCGGCGCGATTGAAGACATCGTTCTTCTCAACAGCGCAGCTGGTTTGTACACGGCTGGCCTGGCATCCAGCCTGAAAGAGGGTGTGGAACTGGCACGCTCCACGGTGGCCAGCGGTGCCGCCATTCGAAAACTCACAGAGTTCGTCGACTTCACTCAGTCGGTTGGACAATAAGGCAAGTACATCATGAGCGACATTCTCGACAAAATCCTTGCTACCAAACGCGAAGAAATAGCCCAAGGCAAACAGGTGTTGTCTGAGGTTCAATGGCTCACCAAAGCGGCCCGCCTTGCGCCACCCCGCGGATTTGCCCAAGCCATGAAAACAGCAGTAGGCAAAGGTCTGCCAGCGGTGATTGCCGAAGTCAAACGCGCCAGCCCCAGCAAGGGTATTTTGCGCGAACCCTTTGACCCGGTTGAAATTGCCACCAGTTACGCCCGGCATGGTGCAACCTGTTTGTCAGTGCTTACCGATATCCAATACTTCAAGGGCGCACCGCAGTACCTAGACATGGCGCGCGAAGCAAGTGGCTTGCCCTGCATTCGCAAAGACTTCATTATCGACACTTACCAGGTGGTGCAAGCGCGTGCGCTGGGTGCGGACGCTATTTTGTTGATTGTTTCTGCGCTGCAATTGCCCCAACTTCTGGAGCTGGAGCAATGTGCCAATGAACTGGGCATGGATGTGCTGGTTGAAGTGCACGACGCCGCCGAAATGGACATCGCCTTGCAATTGAAAACGCCCTTGATCGGCGTGAACAACCGCAATTTGCGCACCTTTGAAACTTCACTTCAAACCACTCTTGATCTCAAAGGCAAGGTGGATGAAAGCCGCTTGCTGATCACTGAAAGCGGCATTGCCACACGCGACGATGTGGAGCTGATGCGTTCCAACGACGTCCACGCATTCCTGGTGGGTGAAGCTTTCATGCGCGCGGCGTCTCCAGGGCAGGCCTTGGCCAACCTATTTTACTAGGCATTAACCAAACCGCGAGCTAAAAGTGGTTCTTCGTCGCCAAGCAGTTGCCAACGAAGAACTGCAGTTCAAGCCTCCCAGGGCGCAGGTACGGTTTTACCGCCAGCCTGTTCCAGCTTCTTGATGCTCCATTCATTGGACAGCGCTTCACCGGTTGTCACCGTGAACTCGCACAAACGCTCCGCGCGAAATCCGATTGCTTTCAATGATGTGCCTGGGCGCGACGCTGCCAGCATTCGCTTGTAATTGGTCTCGTTCAAGCGCTTGTCGCCCAAGGCCACCAGAATATCCCCGGCAGAAATGCCTGCGGCATGTGCAGGGCTGCCGTTGATCACCTGTTTCACCAGCATGCCTTCCGGCTTGAACTGTCCGTGCAGCCCCAGGTAAATGGCTTCTTCAGCCGGCTTCTGTGTCAGTTCGTAGCCATAGGTTTTCAGTGCATCGGCCAAGGGCAAATCAGCAGTGCCTTGGCTCCATTCCTTGATCGAGTGCGCAAGGTCCACGCCTGTGGCCTCGTGCACGAGGCCACTGAACTCGTCTTCTCCCAGGCCTGAACCCGTCATGCCCTTGCGCTGCCACATCAGGCGCATCACATCATCCAGGCTATGCTGCCCACCTGTCTGTTGCCGAATGGCCGAGTCAATACACAGCGCAACCAACGCTCCTTTCGTGTAATAACTGACAATGGCGTTGGGCGCATTTTCGTCTTGGCGATAGTACTTGGTCCAAGCATCGAATGAACTGTCGGCCACACTCTGGTTCAAACGCCCCGGCCCTTTCATGACCTGCGCAATTGTCTTGCCCAAGGCGGTCAGGTAGGCGGTCTCGTCCATTTTGCCGGCGCGGGCCAGCATCAAATCGTCGTAATAGGACGTAAATCCTTCGAATATCCAGAGCAGGCGGGTGTAGCTTTCCCGGGTCAGGTCATAAGGCACAAAGGCGGCGGGCTTCATCCGCTTCACATTCCAGGAATGGAAATACTCGTGGCTGCACAAGCCCAAAAATCCTTCGTATCCTTTGGGCGCCTTCTCCACGTCACGTTGAGGCAAATCGCTCACGTTGCAAAGCAGGGCTGTGCTGTTGCGGTGTTCAAGTCCGCCATACCCGTTGTCGGTGGCATGCAGCATGAATACATACCGCTCAAAAGGCGCTTGTTTGCTTTCTGGTTCAAACAGGGCAATCTGGGCTTCACACACTGGCTTCAAGTCCTTGCAAATGCGTTGCAAGTCCAGGTCGTGGTCGGCGCCATACACGGCAAATACATGTTGAACACCCAAGGCATCAAAGCTTTCGGTTTGCAGCACGCCCATTTCCACCGGGTGATCAATCAGGCTGTCGTAATCCGGGGCATTAAAGGTCACCAATCCGCCTGCTTTCAGCACCGGGCATCCGTGGGCGTCTTTCTCCGCTTCATCACCGCCTTGCAACCCGCAAGCCACAGTCCAGTCTTTCAGGTTCTCGCCCGGTCTTGAAATCGTCAGCCCGATGGGTTCATGTTCCATCCCGTGTGGGCACAGAAACAGGCTGGTTCCGTTGAAAAATCCATGGTTCTCATCCAGGTGCGCGCCACGCACTGACAAATCCCAGGCATACACGCGCCACTCACATTCCAACAGTAGGTCTGTTTGTTCTGTGCCCAGCAATCCTGCACCCAGCAATGCCGTATCCACTTCGATGCGCCAGCAATCCTTGCGTGTCCTGGTGGACGCGACATCCAGCTTGTTGATTTGCCCGCGCACATAAAGCACATTGCGCGAAAACTCCCGAATCAGGTAACTGCCGGGTATCCAGGCGGGCAGTGTCAGATCAATCCAGCGGTTTTGCCCATCACCCTGTAATGTGTCAACAGGAATGCGCGCTTGCAGACGAACATCAAAATAGTGGCCTTTGGGGTCTGCCACGGTGACCAGGTAATGCAGCATGGTTTTCTGTATTGTCAAGTTTCCAGGGGTGGGTTTTACTTGCGGTGTTTATATCCTGACGACGACACGTCCGGTATTGGTGCCCACGATGATCTGTCCCGCCACGTCGATGGCGTCTTCCAGGGCAACAGTTCGCGACAAACTCGCCAGCTTGGCCAAGTCGAGGTCTCGCGCCAGTCGCTGCCAGGCTTCTTCGCGAACCGCCAAGGGCGCCATCACCGAATCAATGCCCTTCAAAGTCACACCACGCAAAATAAATGGCGCAACAGAGGATGGAAGGTCCATGCCTTGTGCAAGCCCGCAGGCTGTCACCGTGCCGCCGTATTTGGTTTGCGCGCAGGCATTGGCCAATGTGTTTGATCCCACGCAATCCACAACCCCAGCCCAACGCTCGCGTTGCAAGGGCTTTCCGGCTTCGCTCAGGGCTTTTCTGTCCAGCACTTCGGTTGCGCCAAGGTTTTTCAAAAATTCGGTTTGCTCGGGTTTGCCGCTGGTGGCCACCACGGTGTAGCCCAGCTTGCTGAGCAATGCAATCGCCACTGAGCCCACGCCACCTGTGGCGCCGGTCACCAGGATTTCCCCGTGCTCGGGTTTAACGCCATGGCGCTCAAGGCCCAGTACACACAACATGGCGGTGTATCCGGCAGTGCCAATCGCCATCGCTTGTTCAGCAGTCAGGCCGGCGGGCCGTTTGATCAGCCAGTCACCTTTCAGTTTTGCTTTTTCTGCCAAACAGCCCCAATGGGTTTCGCCCACACCAAAGCCGTTCAAAATGACCTCGTCCCCTGCCTTGAAATTCGAGTGGGCACTTTCCAGTACGGTGCCCGCTCCATCAATGCCTGCCACCATGGGCCATTGGCGAACCACGGGCGACTTGTTGCAAATTGCAAGCCCATCTTTGTAGTTCAGGGTGGAGTGGGATATTTGAACCAGCACATCGCCTGCTTCAGGCAATTGGTTTTCACTGATTTGCTCAACACTGGCCTTGAATTCACCGTGCTCGTTTTTTTGAAGAAATAGGGCCTTGAACATACTGTCTCCGTCTTTGCGTGTTGTCTGTCTTGAAATTCAAGACTACACCATTTATGCAAAGCAGGCGGTCAGCACCAAGCCCGTAATGGCCCCCAAGGTCAGGTGGTTTCTCAATTTCAGATACTGGTCAAAGGCCTTCATGGGTTTGAGCATGCGTTGATCCACCAACCACACCAATGCAAGAATCAAGGCCAGAATCCACAGTGTGTATTCGGGTGGGGAAAATGCGCCCGCCAGCCAGGCCAACAAGGAAGGCGTCACGCCCCAAATGAAGCTGCGTGTTTCAAATTCCGCCTGATCCAGGCCTGCCAGGTAGGCAGGTTGTTCCTGATTCGCAAGCGAAATTGCAAGACCCCAGTGAATGGCACCTAGAAACGACACAATGCACAGCCCGTAAATCAGGTTGTATTGCGCAAGCATCACCGCGGTTGCCGTTCCACTGTAAACACCCGTTAGTCCAGCCAAACCCAAGAAAGGAATCAGGCCTGCATAGCCCAGGGTATTCATCCAGTGTGTTTTCAGTACTTGAGCCATAATCAGTCCGTCAGTTCGTCAGTTCGTCAGTTCGTCAGTCCGTCTGTTCGTGTGTCGCTTCTTTTAATCAATCCGCCAGTTCGTGAATTGCTTCTTCCAGGCTGCCAGCCATTACAGTGGCTTCCTTGTAATACCGTGAAAAGCTTTGCTGAAAGCGCACTGGGTTTGGCAGCAGTTTCTCGTCCCGCAGCAGTTTGACAGGAAAGCATTTCTCGATATTTGCATAACCTGGGTTCAGGCTGTCCCGCATTTGCATGCGTGCCTTTGCTTTCGCAAAGCTGGCCAGCATCGCTGCATTGTGACCAGGCTTGCTGCTGTCCACAATCCAGATCTGGTCGCAACCCGCTTTCATGGCGTCCAGCACAAAGGCCCAGCGTCGTCCGCTCCATGGGTGTGCTTCGTGAAACGCACAATCAATCAATCCCACTCGCAGTTCTGAAGCAACTTTTTCTGAAAAGCAGGCTTTCAGGTCCCAGGGTTGAATCAGTTTGACTGTTTCAAACTGACCAATCGCAGCGCACACGTTTTCAACTTCTCCCGGCTGCCGCAAATCAACATGGATTCCCTTGAGCGTCTCGTCCAGTAGGTCGAGGTCAAAACCGCCGCATGTGGGTTGTGCAATTCCCACAGACCGCGCATTGCGTTCGCGCCCAATGTCTCGCTTGCTGCGCGCAATAACATCCAGGTTTTCATAATCGGTATCAATCGAGGTGCCGGTGCAGTCCCAGCGAGGGGCGTACTTGTGCACGTTATCCGCATTGAACACATAGGGTTTGTGACTGAACGTGCCTGCAACCCATTGCCAGCTCAGGTGGTTCGACGCCAGGTCGCCATCCAGCAAATGCGCGTACATCCAATCCGCCCCCACTTTCCAGTGCACCTTGCGAATATGCACCATGTACGAAGCAATCCACATCCTCACATGGTTGTGCAGGTAGCCCGTCTCGTAAAGCAGGGCAATGCCCGCATCAATGGCAGCAACGCCTGTTCTTCCCTCTTCGATGTCGTCGGGTAGTTGCTGGTTATAGCGCCCCGCCCACACGGGCCTTCTCACATCACTCAATATGCCGTTGCCCAGTTCGCCATGCACGTGTTTGAAAAATTCCCGCCACGCAAACTCAAAAATCAGCTTGTCTTCAAAGCTCAGTCGATACTTCTTCATCAATATCTGGGTGGCTTCCCGAACATTGGTGTAGCCATGGGTAATCCAGGGCGACAAGCCTGTCACTGCACCATCGAGAAAATTGCGCGATCTGCTGTATTGCGCCGGGTCCACTTTCGCCAATACATTCAGTGCGGCTTGCCGGCTGGGTTCATAGTTGATTTTGGTTTGGTACTGCATGGTTGTCTTTATAGTTGTTTATTTCACGGGTTGTGTTCAGGCATTCATTGGGCTGATCAGCTCTATTTGACCAAGGGTCGAATATTCCGGAACCCACCGTCCACATTCAATACTGTGCCAGTAATGCGGTTTGACGCTTCGCTGAGTAACCAGTGCATGCTCTGCGCCACTTCCAATGGTTGATTCACGCCCTGCAATGGGTATTGCTTGGAACTTGCTGCGCGCATCATGTCGCTTTTCAGGAATGCGGATGCGATTGGTGAGTCGGTCAAGCCCGGTGCCACCACATTCACACGAATGTTGTCGCTTGCATGGGTGGCCGCAGCGGACCTGGCCAGGCCTTCTAGTCCAGCTTTGGCGGCAGCAATTGCTTCGTGATTGGGGACACCAATACCAGTAGCACAGGTAGAAACAAGTACGGCTGAACCACCTTGGCCCTGCGCCTTGGCATGTTTCAAAAAGGCGCGCATGCCATACATGGCTGAAAACAGGTTCACCTGCATCACGCTGTCCATCTGCTCATCACTGGTTTTTATCAGCGGCGCCACCAAGATAGATCCCACGCAATGCGCATAGCCGTCAATTTGTCGACCCTCGCTGGCCAGTTCTTCAAATGCAGCGTCCACGGAAGCCGATTCGCAGGCTTGTACCTCTTTGATGTGTACACCCGCCATTTGGCCATAAAGCGCCTCAAGCACCGACGCATTGCGGCCTGCTGCAACAACTTCCTGCCCCGACTGCACGCACAGTTGAATCAGCTCTTGCGCAATCGCGCTGTTGGCTCCCATTACAAACACACACTTTGACATTCTCTACATCCTGTTTTGTCCAACGTGTTTGTATTTTGTCCTAGACAGAAAATAAAGTCACGTCTTCATTCAAATCTCTAAGCCCTCGCATTCCGATGGAATTTCAGCGGTTAGACTTTATTGGTTCCCATACTTCCCATATATATAGCAGGAGACTTCAAGATGACTTACGAAACCATTTTGGTTGAAACACACGGCAAGGTTGGTTTGGTGCGCCTGAACAGGCCACAGGTGTTGAATGCACTGAATGACCAGCTCATGACCGAGCTTGGCAATGCACTCATGGCTTTCGACGCAGACGACAACATCGGCGCCATGGTCATCACCGGTAGCGAAAAAGCCTTTGCAGCAGGTGCCGACATTGGTGCCATGGCGTCCTTCACTTATATGGATGTCTATAAGAGCGAATACATCACCCGCAACTGGGAAACCATTCGCAATGTGCGCAAACCAGTGATTGCAGCTGTCCGCGGCTTTGCACTTGGCGGTGGCTGCGAACTGGCCATGATGACCGACTTCATTATTTGTGCCGACACTGCAAAGTTCGGTCAGCCTGAAATCAAGTTGGGCATTATTCCGGGTGCAGGGGGTACACAGCGCCTTCCCCGCGCCATCAGCAAAGCCAAAGCCATGGACCTTTGCCTGACGGGCCGTTTGATGGATGCTGCAGAAGCTGAGCGCGCCGGGCTTGTGTCGCGTGTTGTTCCTGCTGAACGCTGCCTGGATGAAGCCATGGAAGCAGCCACTATTATTGCGGCCTACTCAAATCCTTCTGTAATGATGGCCAAAGAGAGTATCAATCGGGCTTTTGAGGGCTCTTTGTCTGAAGGAATGCTGTTCGAACGCCGTATGTTCCACAGTTTGTTTGCTACAGAAGACCAAAAAGAGGGCATGGCCGCCTTTGTCGAGAAGCGAAAACCCAATTTCACCAACAAATAAGGGAATTAATTACCAATTAATTCGAATTAAATTGGATTTAAATTCGATTTTTTTGGTGAAGCCGGGCTTTTAACACCGCCTGAATGCAAAAAAAATGAAAATAATTTGGGGCTTCTTCGGAGGCCCTTTTTCTTGCTTGGAACGGAAAAAATCCTTGTGCTTCAGAGGCTTGTTTTGATCGACTTGTTGGGTGGCCGGAACAGCCTCTTGCCTGTTTGCAGAAAAATACAAATTTCTTCGCAAAAGTGTTTGACAGGTTTCGGATTGATGTGCATAATCTCGTTTCTCTGCTGCACAACAAGCAGCGCGAAACGAAGCAAGCAAGCGGTTCTTCAGGGTTTTAAGCAGTA
>JAIXTE010000113.1 GCA_027484315.1 Burkholderiales bacterium
ACGGTCGGGATCTTGCCCATCAATGCACACACTGCCGCAAGTTCTGCGGAGCTCAGGTACACGCGGGTGTCGATGCCCAGGCGGTTCGGGAAGTTACGTGTTGAAGTTGACACGGCTGTTGAACCCTTGCGGATTTGTGCCTGGTTGCCCATGCACAGTGAACAGCCTGGCAATTCCATGCGCGCACCAGTGCGGCCCAGAATGCCGTAGTAGCCTTCTTCGGTCAGAATGTGCTGGTCCATCTTGGTAGGGGGCGCAATCCACAAACGTGTTGGGATGTCGCTCTTGCCTTCGAGAACCTTGCCTGCTGCACGGAAGTGACCAATGTTGGTCATGCAGGAACCGATGAACACTTCATCAATCTTGTCGCCAGCAACTTCGCTCAGGAACTTCACATCATCGGGGTCATTCGGGCAGGCCAGAATGGGTTCCTTGATGTCGGCCAAGTCGATTTCGATCACTGCCGCGTATTCCGCATCTGCGTCGCCTTTCAGCAACTCAGGATTGGCAATCCAAGCTTCCATGGCCTTGATACGGCGTGTCAAAGTGCGCACGTCCTGGTAACCCTGCGCAATCATCCACTTCATCAAAGTGATGTTGGAACGCATGTATTCGATTATTGGCTCTTTGTCCAGGTGCACTGTACAACCGGCAGCAGAACGCTCGGCAGACGCATCAGACAATTCAAAAGCCTGTTCAACTTTCAGTTGTGGCAGACCTTCGATTTCCAGAATACGGCCAGAGAAAATGTTCTTCTTGCCCTTCTTTTCAACGGTCAGCATGCCAGCGCGGATTGCGTACAGGGGAATTGCGTTCACCAAGTCGCGCAAGGTAACGCCAGGCTGCATTTGGCCTTTGAAGCGAACCAGTACAGATTCAGGCATGTCCAGAGGCATAACACCTGTTGCTGCGGCAAAAGCCACCAAGCCTGAACCGGCCGGGAAAGAAATACCTATCGGGAAACGGGTGTGTGAATCGCCACCGGTGCCCACTGTGTCTGGCATCAACAGGCGGTTCAACCAGCTGTGGATCACGCCGTCACCGGGACGCAGGGCCACGCCACCGCGGTTCTCGATGAAGTCGGGCAGTTCGTGGTGCATTTTCACGTCCACGGGCTTGGGGTAAGCCGCGGTGTGGCAGAAAGACTGCATGACCAAGTCAGCTGAGAAACCCAGGCAAGCCAGGTCTTTCAACTCGTCACGGGTCATTGGGCCAGTGGTGTCTTGTGAACCCACGGTGGTCATCTTGGGTTCGCAGTAAGTACCGGGGCGAACGCCTTCAACGCCACAAGCCTTGCCAACCATTTTCTGGGCCAGGCTGTAACCGCGAGTGGATGCAGCTTGTGAAGAGGGGCGACGGAACACAGGCGATGGGCCATGGCCCAGTTCTGCGCGTGCACGGTCTGTCAAACCACGACCAATGATCAATGGAATACGGCCACCGGCACGCACTTCGTCAAACAACACGTCGGTTTTGACGCTGAATTCGGCAATGACTACACCGTTTTTCAGGGCCTTGCCTTCGAATGGGCGCAATTCGATTTCGTCGCCCATGTCCATCTGGCTGACATCCAGCTCGATGGGCAATGCGCCTGCATCTTCCATGGTGTTGAAGAAAATTGGAGCAATCTTGTTGCCCAAGCAGTAGCCGCCAAAACGCTTGTTCGGGATGAACTGAATGTCATCGCCTGTAAACCACAACACGCTGTTGGTGGCTGACTTGCGGGATGAACCAGTACCGACCACGTCGCCCACGTAGGCAATCGGATTGCCCTTGGCGATCAGTGCCTGCAATTGCTTGATGGGTCCAACCTTGCCTGGCTCGTCGGCTTCAATACCGGGGCGCGGGTTTTTCAACATGGCCAATGCGTGCAATGGAATGTCGGGGCGGCTCCAGGCGTCTGGCGCTGGTGACAGGTCGTCGGTATTGGTTTCGCCAGTAACCTTGAATACGGTCAACTTGATGCTTGTGGGTACTTCAGGACGGCTTGTGAACCACTCGGCATCCGCCCAACTTTGCATGACTTTCTTGGCAGTCGCGCTGCCTTTGTCGGCCAGCTCTTTCACATCGTGGAAGTAATCGAACATCAGCAGTGTTTTGGACAATGCTTCGGCAGCGATTTCGCCTACTTCAGCGTCATTCAATGCGTCGATCATTGGCTTGATGTTGAAACCACCCAGCATGGTGCCCAGCAGGAAGGTGGCCTTCTTGCGGTCAATCAACTTGCAGGTGTCGGAACCGTTGACAATGGCGGCCAGGAATGCAGACTTTACCTTGGCGGCATCATCCACACCGGCGGGCACACGGTTGGTAATCAGTTCAATCAGGAACTCCTCTTCGCCTGCCGGCGGATTTTTCAGCAACAGCACCAGGTCAGCGGTTTGCTGGGCAGACAGGGGAAGTGGAGGAATGCCCAACGCTGCGCGCTCGGCAACGTGTTGGCGATAGGACTCAAGCATGAGATCTCCCTAAGATGGGTGAGGGTCAATAGAAACTGGTTGATTTTGAGGCAGTTCACGAAAGCACACAAGTGCTGCAATGCAAAAAACAGTGAAGTTTCAAAGCTGTTTCAGACACGCTGCGGGTGGGCGCGAAATTGCTCCATCAGTCTTATATATGATATAGGACTTTCCCATGTTGTTGAAGGGGATATTGCTGAATGTGGAGGCTTTTAGAAGCGGCCATCAATTTGCGCGCCCGAACTTTGCAGGACTACACCCGGTAACCCGCTTGAACGCGTGCGTAAATGCACTCTGATCATTGTAGGCGAGCAAATTGGCAATGTCTGCCAAACTCAAGTTGCCTGCCTCCAGGCAGCTTTTGGCCATGTCCACCCTGACCTGTTCAAGTTCCCGCCGGAAACTACTTCCCTGCTGCTGCAAACGACGTTGCAAGCTACGGCCACTTGTGCTCAAACGACGAGCCACCTCATCCAAATTGGGGAAGCCCGCAGATATCGACTCTTGCAAGGCCTTCTGCAAGCCAGGAATCGTTTCCTCACCAGCCTTGACTTGAGACAGTAACAATTGCGCTTGCTGATCCAGCATGGTGCGCATGACCGAGTCAGCCGATTTCAAAGGCGCGTCTAGCAAGGTAACCGGCCAAACCACCTCGGTAACTTGTTGGTTGAAATGAACATCACAACCAAAAAACGCCCTGAAATCTTCCTTGTTGCCTGGTTCAGCGTTGATGAACTGAACCTTGAGAGGATCCACAGGAACAGCAACCAGATGGCGTGTGAAAGCCACGAGCACACCAATAGCCACTGAATCAACCCAATGACCCGGCTTGCCGCGCTCGGCCCCCCACTGCAAAAGCAATTGGTCTTCACTGAAATTCACTTGCAGAGAATTCACGCTGTACACCAGATTTTCAAATTGCTGCAAACGGGCAAAAGCTTCACCCAGATTATTGCAGCAGCTTGCGACATAGCCGAGCAAACCCATATTGGCTGGGCGGACATGCGCAGCCAGCTTCAGGGGCATGGCAGGGTCCTCAAGCTGTTGATAAGTCCAATCCAGCATGGCCTGCCACTGCAACACATTGACCCGGTTCAAATCACCCGCAGCAGGACGTGCAAATGGCAGGCGCTGTGACACATCTGGACGAGCATGATCAAGCCAGTCGAACAGCAAATTGACATAGCTGGCAGAAACATGACCGGAATTAGAGAGAGCGTTCATTATTTGACAACAGGTATTGTCAGAAGAGTTTTACCTGCTCTATGCTAGCGCGTAATCAATTCACCAACACACTAGCCTAATCACATCATGAATAAATACTCTAACCCGCTTCGTCGCTTCCCTGCCCTCGTGGCCACAGCAGCCTTGCTTGCCCTGAGTGGCTGCGGCTACAAACAACCCGAGGGAGAAATTCAGGGGGCCGCTGGCTTTGCGATTGCCGCTGAGCGAGCGATTTCCGGACTGCAACGCAAAGTGGTCCAAATAGACGGTTTTGAGGTGCCTTACCTGCAAGGCGGCAAAGGCGAACCCTTGGTACTGATTCACGGCTTTGGTGGATCCAAAGACAACTTCAACCGCGTGGCTTACTACCTGACGAATCATTACACCGTGTACGCGATTGATGTGCCTGGCTTTGGCGCATCCACCCGTAACCTAGACGCAGATTACGTGATCAATACGCAAATTGACCGTGTGCATGAAATCATCGAGAAATTGGACCTGAAGCAGCCTCACATTGGCGGTAATTCCATGGGTGGCTGGATTAGCGGCGCCTATGCAGCAAAGTACCCGGACAATGTGGCGTCCGTCTGGTTCCTGGCTCCTGCGGGCATGCTGGAGTCAAGAAAATCTGAAGTGATTCAAAAGTTCGAGAAAACCGGTGAGATTGTTTTAACCGCCAGCAACCGCGAAGAATTTGAAAAAATAGTGGATGTGGTGATGTACAAACGCCCTGCTTTCGCACCGGGATTTGTAGTGGAGGCCATGGCCGCCCGTGCTGCAGCAGATCAAGCCTTGCATAAACGGATCTACAAAGACTTCAAATCAGTTCCTTCAGACATGGCTACAGCCCTGTCCACTTCCAATTACAAAGGACCAGCTTTGATTGTTTGGGGCAAGGAAGACCGCGTTTTACACGTGGACGGTGCCGCAGAGTTGAAAACAGCCATGCCTGGCTTTGATGTGATTTTGATGGACCAGGTTGGACATGTGCCGATGATGGAAAAGCCGGAGCAGGTTGCAGCGGATTACGTGAAGTGGCGGGAAACTGTTGCGAAGTAAGGTGCAGCATGCGGTTTGGCGATGTTGCGCAGCTTGTTAATGCTGGTTGTGCATATCGCGTCAGCCCGCCTTGGTAATGCTCAATGCGCTTGTCGCGTCAGCCCGCCTTGGTAATGCTCAATGCGCTTGTCGCGTCTTCCCGCCTTGGTCATGCTCAATGAGCGTATCGCGTCATCCCGCCTTGGCGGGCTTTAATCCCTTCTTGATTGCTGGCTCGGGGCATGCGAAACGCCTAAGGCGTCTTCGCATCGCTTCCTATCGGAATCGCCCCTCGACTGCGCATCAAGCGGGAAGCCCACCTGAATCG
>JAIXTE010000062.1 GCA_027484315.1 Burkholderiales bacterium
AAATCGCAAGGTCCTACTCCGCAAAGGCGCTCGCAGACAAAGAGACCCCGTTCGATGCTGAGAAAGTAGAAAAGCTGAAGGAATCCATTCGTAACGGTTCGTTCACAGTTAACCCCAGTGCCATAGCGGACGCGATGATTGACAGCAACGTAATCAATTCCAAGTAGGAATCGCATGAAATCACGCTGGGCTATCCCCCTTCTGTTATTGGCGTTCACCTTTACAGGAATTGGGGAGGCCCAATCCGAAGACATAGGTCGTTCGAACAAAAGTCTTGAATCCGTAATTGAAGGGATTCAGGAAAGCGCTCAAAGAACACCATCGAAACGGGGCGAGTATCTCGCAAATATTCACTTCAAAAGATTCCAGAAGTCGCTTGTGAGAAACGACTGGAGAACTGTGTCTAAGTACATAGCAGATCCTATAGAAATAGTTGATCCCCGAACTTCCTCACCAATACGAATCGCATCCTTGGAAAACGCGGAGGATGTTGTTGGCTCTCAACTGCTGAAGAGGGTTGATACGCCGAACAGCGGATCTATTACATTGAAACAGGCAATCTCAAACGTCACCGAGATACCAACGTCCGCGTGGCTGTCATCAGAGTCATTTCAAGTACACAACATCATTTTTAAACAGTTCGGCAAGACGTGGAAAGTTACCCGGATTATTTCCTCGGAACACTAGAACTGGGGAGCCCCCGCTCCTTGAACGCGTCTCTTACTGATATTTCAAGCTTTCCTCTGAAGTTTGTTTTGGGGTCCCCTGGAATAAGGTCGCAGGCCTGAGCAAGAATCTCCAGAACCTTGCGCGAAGTGTACGAGCTGAAATCCCTACAGAATCCATCAACGAACTTCACTGTTTTTTCTGTGGATCCTTCTATCGCATCCAGCGACTTGGCTAAGGCATACTCAAGAGCACTCTGCTCAAAAGATGACAGCAATCCCCTTTGCACCAGCACGAGATACGCCCTTTTGCACTCTTGCGTAAAAGCTGACGACTCAAGAAAGCTATCCAGTATTTCGGTTGAGAGGTCCGCGAAGTCCATATTTGAAAGACCGTTTAACGGGGGGACAAAGCCTGGCGGTAAGGTGCTACCCGAAAAATAATAGTAGTAAGTTGCCGATCTCTCAAAAAAGGGTGGCAAAGTGACATGAGATGTTCGCTCTTTATAGCCGTTCTTCCAGGTGTCGAAACCCAAGGGGATAAGCGATATGTCATTGCAGGTTTCAAAAACTGTGTCTTTTACGACCGCCTCAAGAGCATCGCTTAGTGCTGAGCTGTAGCCTTTCAGAATGCCGCTGTTCACGTGGCCACCAATTAAACTGCAAAGGTCATCAGCAACTTGCGCACAGTACTCGGCTATCCACTCATTTCTTTCTTCAAAACAAAGCCCCCGGTTGTTCCTTAGCAGTCTTGAGAGTTCGTAATCAAGATGCCTTTCAACCGCGTGACGATAGAACAAATTGTGGGCTTGTAGCAGCTCCACCTCCATTTGCTCAAAGGGAATGCCTGCAAGGCGGAGAAAACCCAAGATTCGGCAGAAGACAGCATCCAGTATCGACTCATTCGAAAAGCCCTCGATAGCCGAATAAGGCACGCCCTCTGGATTTAACTTCGCCACCGGATTTTCAATATGGAAAATCATCCCGTCTCCTTTTTCTATCAGTACATCATAGCAAAAGTACCGGCAGACGCACCAAATTCAAATCGGGTGAGATTTAGTTCACATGTCGAATGCCTTGTTAGGGGTTCGTTGCTTTGGCGCCGTGGGCGCCCCATCCTCCCGATGGGAGAGAATACGCTCAACTGTTGCCTTATGGATTGGTTCCATGGCACAAAGAAGGGCATGATAATCGAGCGTACAAGACCGATCGATTACTTGGCGGTCATTTTGCATGGGGAAATAGGTTTTCTCCGAAACTCGCGCCAGGCCAAGAGTCGCGTTGATCTCGATTTTCAGAATACCGGAACCCTTTTCAGAGAAAAAGCTTCCCGCACATTCAGCGTCGGACTTGAGGAACTTTTCTACCGGCTCTCTGATTGTCCTCATACTCGGAAGCTCAATTGAGATCAACGCATCTGCTATACGCTTCTCCACTGGCACGCCGGCCGCCGAGAGTTTCTGCGCGTACATTTTTGAGTGCCCCGAGGTAAGCTCGTCCTTAGTTAGTTCAACCGAAATCATCTCGTAACCGTGCTGAGCCAACAGGTGGAGCTTCTCTTCGAAGGAGAGAGCTACGACACCAACCTGCGCTTTCAAATAAAGATCTTCGCTCAATCGTACGAAGGATGCCTTCAAAGTCTCAACATTTAGGACCTCAGGAATGCGCCTGGAATCCTTCTCGCTGAGTTTGCCAACGCAGGCCTTTTTCTCAATCAGATTTTTTTCTGAAACGTGCAAATGACGTGGCGCCATCTGCGCGCTAACGCCATCTACCACAGCCGAGACTACCGCATCGAAATCAAAAGGCGAGCCGTTAATGTATAACGTCCCATTTTCGAAACGGTACTCATTAGCCTGGATTCCAAGTTGTTTCACAGAACGCCCCCCTTTTGATAAAGCATATAAAAGTGACGTTGGCTATACAACCTTATGTAGCAGGCAATCTGCAGATATGGGCGGGGGTTTTATTTGATTGAGCACGAAACCCATGCACAATTTCTTAACGCGAGGAAAGGAAATCTTCGATGCTTAGCTGACCGGACTCCACGAAGGACTTTAGCTGTGAGATCTGGGCTTGCGCTTTCAGATATTTTTCATGGAGCTCCTGGCAGACCGAGGAATCTGCTTTTGAACCCAAAACTGAGGTCAAAAAACTTTCGGTTTCAAGATCAGATGGCATCAAAATTTTTGACATTTTTTCCTCCGTTGATTTGAAATAATCATAGCACAATTTTTCATAAAAAGCAATTTGCTTGGCACATCTCCTCAGTAAGCGAAGATTTTTTTTGACTTCGGTTTTCAATCTGTTAATTTGAATTAATCATAGAAAGAAGGACGTGAAGGATGAATTTCTCAGGTATGGACTTTAAGACCAAAACCCAGTCTGTGGTGGTGATGGACCGAAGGATCGTGGCCTCTGGTGACTACCGTTCCTCCCCTTATTTTTTGAGAGTCAATGAAGGAGGCCGAACAAAAATCATCGACCTGAATTCCGCGGTTAGCCCCGCAGATGCCAGACGTATTGCGATAGAGAAGGGGTTCGAACCAACACACTGGATAAGAGTTGAGGGCGGCCAACAATTGATCAACGACTTTCCGCAATAAGGTATCGCTTCATGTCTAAAATTGAGGGAACCATACTAGAACAGAAGGTCATCTGGGATAGAGACTGCGCGAGAACCATGCCAATGAGGGGATTCAAGCTCTTTTTGAGGAGCAACTTGCAAACATTGGAAATACCGTTGCCTAACGCAACAAATCTTGCAGATGCACGACGTCTTTCAAGAGAAATGGGCTACAACCCCACCCAGTGGATTTGCAAACAAAATGGCGCAGCCCAAATTTCGGCTATGTGCAATAAGTGATTGGAAATATGTTTTTCCCAAACTTTTCAATCAGTCTGTATTGTGCAAAATCTGGTTGAAGTGCCGAGGAATTCTGAGCAGTTTGCTAGAAAGCAATGTGCAAAAAATGCACAGTGCTT
>JAIXTE010000040.1 GCA_027484315.1 Burkholderiales bacterium
CAGTGTCTGCTACGAATTGCATCATGGAGCTGGATGCAGATGGGCAAATCGTCAGCAGCAATTTGTTAATGCAAAAAGCCCTGGGCTACAGCAAGGTTGACCTAGCTGAGAAAAGTGAAAGCTTCCTGATGTTCGACGAAGAACGCGCAGACAGCGCGCATTTCAAGACCTGGAATGCCTTGCGCGAAGGCACCACGGTATCAGGTGAGTTTCGGCTCAAGGGTGCCGGCAACCGGGAAATCTGGCTGTCTGGATCGCGCAGCCCTGTCATTGGGCTGGACGATCAACTCATCAAGGTCGTGGTCATGGTGCAAGACATCACCGAAGCCAAACTCGCCCGGCTTGACTCGGAAGGCAAACTTGGCGCAATCGACAGGTCACAGGCAGTGATCGAATTCGACATGACAGGCAAGGTACTAAGCGCCAACAGCAATTTTCTGAAACTGATGGGATACGCACAAGAAGAAATTGTGGGGCGGCACCACCGCCTGTTTGTAGACCCGACCTATGCGGCCACGCCACAGTATCAGGCTTTCTGGGAAAGTTTGGGGCGAGGACAATTTGAGTCTGGCGAATACAAGCGACTGGCCAAAGGTGGGCGAGAGGTGTGGATTCAAGCCACTTACAACCCGATTTATGATCCACGTGGCAATCTGGTGAAAGTGGTCAAGTTTGCAAGCGATGTCACGCACAGCAAACTGAAAAATTCCGAGTTTGAAGCCAAGGTGGAAGCCATCAACCTGGGGCAGGCTGTCATCGAGTTTGATCTGGACGGCCACGTGCTCAGTGCCAACAGAAACTTTCTCAACGCCATGGGTTATACCTCGCGTGAAATTCAGGGACAGCACCACAGCATTTTCTGCACACTGGAATACACGCAGAGTGAAGAGTACCGGGATTTCTGGTTACGGCTGAATGAAGGAAAATTCATCAGCGGACGCTTTCACCGAGTGGGCAAATTCAACCGTGATGTCTGGATTCAGGCCACCTACAACCCGATTCTGGATCTGAATGGGCAGGTGACCAAGGTTGTGAAGTACGCCTACGACGTGACCAAGGAAGTGCAACTTGAACAAAGCATCAATCAAAAAACCGAGTTGATGCGCGCCCGATTGAATCAGGTGATTGAACGCATTGACCTGGTGGTGAAAGACTCAGCACGCGTTGCAAAATCGGCAGATCAAAGTCTTGAGTCTGCCCAGCTTGGCCACAAGGAACTGAAACGGTCCATGGCTGCCAACCAGGCCATGCAGCACGGCGCACAGAAAGTTGCGGAAATTGTGCGTGCCATCGGCGATACGGCCAACCAGACCAACCTGCTCGCATTCAATGCAGCCATTGAAGCGGCGCGTGCAGGCCAGCATGGCGTTGGGTTTTCAGTGGTGGCCTCCGAAGTTCGGAAACTTGCAGAAAACAGCAGCACAGCAGCCAAGGAAATCGCTGTGCTGATTGAAGAATCCATTGCACAAGTCGGAGAAAGCCTGGAAGAAAGCGACCAGGCGGCCAACAAGATCGAGTACATCGTCAACACCTTGAACAGCACCAGCGAAGTCATGGGTGAAGTCATGCAGAGGGTTGAATCACAGCGTGAAGACGCCCAACATGTCATCGAGCTGATTCAGGCCCTGTCGGTCAGCACACGCAAGGGCCAGCTTGCATGAATACGCAAACCCCGCTTCAAGGCTACGGTGCGTTTCGTGTACACGACATGAACCTGGCCATGCCCATGGAACACTTGCGCGAAGTGCTGCCGGCCTCTGGACTTCAAGCCCTGCCAGGGGTGCAACCCTGGGTCCGGGGTGGTCTGGTTGTTCGCGGTGTAACCATTCCGGTGATCGACCTGCTGGCATTGAGTGGCCGTGAATGCCAACAGGGTGCTCAAGATTGTGTGGTACTGATCGAGTTTGAAGGCAAGCTGACAGGCTTGCTGGCCAGCGCAGTAGGCGGGCTTTTTTTCAGCAACCCACAGGACATGACACCCCTGCTTTCCAGCGACGCTGTGGGGAAACTGGTGCAAGGCAGTTTGCGCCCGGCACCCGAGACCGCTCCGCTGCTTGTGATGTCATGTCGTGCACTGTTTGAATTGCCAGGCCTGTCTGCGGTTCAAGATCCGGAACCGCACCGCCAGGCTGCCTTCATGACCGGGTCCGTATCCGGTTCACCAGGAGAGGCATTGGCCCGGCTGGATACACTCTCGCTCTTGCTCATGAAAAGTGGCGGGCTCCTGTATGCCGTCAACCCCAGCGACATTGAAACAACCATCGCACGACCGCAATTGCTACCCGCCGAAATGGCCCAGGGGTATTACAAGGGCAACGTGCCTTATCGCGGCAGGCTCATCCCAGCCGTGGAACTGAGTGAATACCTTGAAATGGGCCGAGGCGCTGCAGGCACAGCAAACAAACAGGCCATTGTGATTTGTCACAAGGAAGGGGCGATGGCCCTGCTGATCGACCAGATCCTCGACATTGTGCGCATACCCACCAGTGCACAGATTGGCTTGCCACGTGTGCAGGCTGTCAGGCCAGGCAATGTCTGCAAGGTTGTTCCGGCCAGCCAGGTTTATGACGGCGAGACTGACGCCTCGCACTACTTTGTGCTGGAGGCAGCCGGATTTCTGAACGACGCGGGATTGAAAGACCTTGCCCGGGTTATCCACCTGGCCGAGCTGGACAAGAGCCCGACCGTGCAAACCGGAAACGCACTTGATCCGGCAGCACCGCGTGATGAACGGGTGATTCTGTTCGAAATGGACCAACCTTATGCGGTGCACATTGAGCAAGTCGCGGAGGTGGTACCTTACCGGGGCGTGGTGCAGGCTTTCGCGGCGGGGCAGGCGCTCAAGGGGTTCATCACACACCGCGGGCAGGCGATACCCGTCACGGACCTGGCCCAGCACATGGGGCTTCCAAGGCAATCCTTGAATGAAACCAGCAATGTGCTGGTGGTAAGCCATGGAGATCAAAAAACAGGCTTTGCCGTGGGCGACTTAAAGGCCATTGAGCATGCCTTGTGGTCACCCAAAGTGCCGGTGCTGGGTACCCAGCGCACTGAACGAGCGGTTGAACGGGAAAACCAGCAACTGGTCGAAGTGAATGTGCAGGGAAAAAAAATCCTGGTTGAATTGATCGACTTCAAGTTGCAAGCCAGCCTGACCTTGCAAGAGGAGGACATCCCCCCGCTTGAACCCACCCAAATGCCGGATGCACCCCGGGTTGACCATTCCGGGGGTATGACAGAATACATGGCTTAAAGAATATGGCAGTGAATCCTGAAACATTTCAGCAAGGACACACTGCACATGAATACTCCCGAGGCACTTCTCAACCCCAGCCACAAATCAGCCCTGTTTGACGCATTGCTCAGCGGCCAGGCCTGCATTGAATTTGATCTCAACGGACGGGTCAAGTTTGCGAATGCAAATTTCCTGAATGCTTTTGGTTATGCCTTCGAAGACATTGTGGGCAAGCACCACAGCATGTTCTGCCAACCGGGTATTGTGAACCTGCCTGAATACAAGCAATTCTGGGAAAACCTGCAAAGCGGCGAAGTGTGCAGCGGCGAATTCCTGCGACTGAATTCGAAGGGCGAACCGGTTTACATTTCGGCCAGCTACAGCCCTGTACACAATGAGCAGGGTGAAGTGATTTCTGTCGTCAAGATTGCGATGAACATCACCGAAGCAAAACAGAAAGCACTGGAAGCCGAGTGCAAGCTCAATGCCATTGAAAGCACACAGGCTGTCATCGAATTTGACCTGAAGGGCAATGTGCTGGCCGCCAACACCAATTTCCTGAATGCCATGGGCTACTCACTGGCCGAAATCGTGGGCAAGCACCACAGCCTGTTCTGCGAAGCAGCTTATGCCAACAGCGACGACTACCCATTGTTCTGGCGTGATCTGGGCAGCGGCAAGTTCAAGTCGGGCGAATTCATGCGGGTGAACCGGCAAGGCAAAGCCGTGTGGCTGTATGCCAGTTACACGCCCATCAAGGGGGTGGATGGCAACCCGATCAAGGTGGTCAAGTTTTGCAATGACATTTCCGACTCCAAGCTGAAAAACGGAGAAACACAGGCCAAGCTGGAAGCCATGTCCAAGAGCAATTGCATACTCGAGTTGAACAGCGACCGGCAAATCATTGCATCGAACCACCTGATGCAAAACACACTGGGTTACAAGGAAAGCGAATTGCACTGCAAGCAGGATTCCTTCCTGCTGTTTGACGGCGACCGAACCGCTGACCAGTATCTGCAGGACTGGAACAGCTTGCGGGAAGGCCGCTCAGTGAGCGGTGAAATGCGTTTGAAGGGTGCTGACAACCGCGAAGTGTGGGTGGCCGGCACACGCAGCCCGATATTCGGAATCAGCGGGGAGTTGATCAAGGTGGTGTTCCTGCAGCAGGACATCACCGCGA
This sequence comes from Burkholderiales bacterium, assembly GCA_027484315.1. Taxonomy (GTDB): domain Bacteria; phylum Pseudomonadota; class Gammaproteobacteria; order Burkholderiales; family Burkholderiaceae_B; genus Limnobacter. Next base: position 4,416 of record JAIXTE010000040.1, read on the forward strand.
CCAAGAATCTGCAAATGGATGCACAGGGCAAACTGGGGGCAATCGACCGGGCGCAGGCTGTGATTGAATTCGACATGACCGGCAAGGTGCTGACAGCCAACACCAACTTCCTGAAACTGATGGGCTACGCACGCGAGGAAATTCAAGGCAGGCACCACCGCCTGTTTGTGGATGCCGAGCACGGCGCATCCAGCGAATACCAGGCCTTTTGGGAAACACTGGGGCGTGGCGAATTTGTGCAGGGCGAGTTCAAACGGGTGGCGCAGAATGGCAAGGAGGTCTGGATTCAGGCCACCTACAACCCAATATACGACCCGCGCGGGCAACTGGTGAAGGTGGTGAAATTTGCCAGCGACATCACGGAAATCAAGATGCGGAACCAGGAATTCGAAGCCAAGGTGGCGGCAATCAACCTGGGGCAGGCTGTCATCGAATTTGACCTTGAAGGCCGCGTGATCACCGCCAACCGCAATTTCCTGAACGCCATCGGCTACACGCTGCGGGAAATCCAGGGCCAGCACCACAGTATTTTCTGCACACTGGATTACACCCAGAGTGAGGAATACCGCGACTTCTGGCTCAAGCTGAATGAAGGCGAATTCATCAGTGGCCGCTTTCACCGGGTTGGAAAATTCAACCGCGACGTGTGGATCCAGGCCACCTACAACCCGATACTTGACCTGAATGGCAAGGTACTGAAAATCGTGAAGTACGCCTACGATGTCACCAAGGAAGTGCAACTGGAACAAAGCATCAACCAGAAAACCGAGCTGATGCGCAAAAGCCTGTGCCAGATCATGGACCGCATTGACCTGATCAGCAAAGACTCTGGTGTTGTGGCCAAGTCAGCTCTTCAAAGCCTGGAATGGGCCAAGGAAGGACGCAGCGAACTGAAGCGTGTTTCCGCATCGATTGGTGCCACCCAGACCCACACCAGCAAGGTAGCAGATATTGTTCGCACCGTGACCGACATTGCCAACCAGACCAACCTGCTGGCCTTTAATGCGGCCATTGAAGCCGCGCGGGCCGGGCAACATGGCGTGGGTTTTTCCGTGGTGGCTTCCGAGGTGCGCAAACTGGCGGAAAGCAGTGGCACAGCGGCCAAGGAAATTGCCAACCTGATTGAGGAATCCATGCTGCAGGTCAATGACAGCGCCTCCAGCAGCGACGATGCCGGCGGTAAGTTTGAACACATCGTGGACACACTGAACAACACCCAGGAACTGATGAACGAGGTGATGAGCCGGGTCCAAACCCAACGCGATTGCACGCAAGAATTGGCCACACTGATCGAAGACCTGGCCATCGTGACGCAGAAAAGGCGCGCAGCATGAACCAGAACCATGCGGACAGTGACGAAATATTCGGTGCCTTCCGGCTGGGCTCCATGGCGTTGGCCCTGCCCATGAGCGTGCTGCGTGAGGTGGTACCGTTCACCAGCCTTCAGCAACTGCCCACAGCAGCACCTTGGGTGTTGGGTGGGCTGGATTTGCGCGGGGTACTTGTACCCGTGATGGATTTGTCTGCGTTGTTGGGACACACCGGCCAGGGCGACCACCGGCAGTGTGTGGTGATTGTGGCTTACGATGGTCACCTTGCTGGCCTGGTGGCCACAGCGGTGGACTGCCTGTTCAGTGCCCCCATTCAAAATCTGAATGTGTTTCATGGCAGCGACCCCGTAGGGCGTGTTGCACGGGGCAGCCTTCAAAACCCGGTTTCGGGCAAGCTGCTGACTGTATTGTGCGCCCAGGCGCTGATGGCGCTTCCCGAATTGCCAGCCGTCAGCGACCCCGAACCACACCGGCAAAGCCACGCGCTTAGCCAGGAACACGCAAGCGCCGAGGAACATCACAGGATGCCCCTGCTGTTGATGCGCAGCCAGGGTTTGCTGTTTGCAGTCAACCCCGAGGAAATTGAAACCACCATGCCACGCGCGAAGCTTGAGAACAAGGACGTGTGCAATGGCCACTACAAGGGCAATGCGGTATATCGGGAACGGGAAATTCCTGCAATTTCGCTGACCGAATACCTGAATATTGGTGCAGACAAGACCACGTCCAAAGCAGCACTGGGTGACCGTGCACAACCTGCCTTCGTGTTGCGATTCGGGCAAAGCGCCATGGCCGTGCTGATTGATGAAATTCTCGACATTGTGCACGTGAACCCGGGCCACCTGATTGATCTGCCGCAGGTACACGCATTACAAACCAATGTGCTTCGCCAGACAATTGCCACGCAATCAATTTATCCTGAGCAGGCCAACGATGAGCATTTCTATGTGATTCATCCGCCCGGCCTGGTCACAGACCCGCGACTGAAATCACTGGCTGAACTGGTTCACGAGGCAGAAAGCGCGAAAGACACCTCGAGAGAATCCGCAAATCAGCAAGACAGCCTGCAGCGGCTTGAAATGGATCAGCGCGTGATCGTGTTTGACATGAACGGAGACCACGCCATTCCCATCAGTGAAATTGCTGAAGTGTTGCCCTACCGGGGCGTGAAAGAAGCATTTCCTCGCAACAATCCATTCCGGGGCATCATGACGCACCGCAACCGCGCCATTCCCGTGGTGGATCTTGCTCAGCAATTGGGACTGCCCCGGCAGAATTTGAATACCTCCAGCAATGTGCTGGTGGTGCACCTTGAGAATCAGCCGATTGGCCTGGCAGTAGGTTGCCTGCGCTCGATTGAACAGGCCAAATGGTCACCCGAGGTACCGGTGCTGGGTGCGGCGCGACATGCACGGGAAGGTGTGACGCGGCACACTCAAAAACTGGCCGAAGTGCTGGTTGGCAATGAGCGCAAGATGCTCGAGGTGATTTCAGCGCGAGACGAGGCCCAGCGCTTTGCGGCCAGCAACCTGGCGGGTGGAGCCGGCCAGCCCCCGACTGCGCCTGTATTACAACAAAATCTGGATTGCCCTCAAACCGCAGACGCCTGATTGCCCGAGGCCCGCGTGGCGTGGAATTCTTTCACCCAGGCGTCGAACACATCGGCTTCAATGGCTTCGCGCATTTCGCGCATCAGGTCAAGGTAGTAATGCAGGTTGTGCATCGTGTTCAGGTGGGCGCCCAGAATTTCCTTGCTGCGGTCCAGGTGGTGCAGGTAGGCGCGTGAAAAATTCTGGCAGGTGTAACAGCTGCAGCTGGCATCCAGCGGGCTTTCGTCGTTGCGGAATTTCGCATTGCGAATGCGGATGTCGCCGGTGCGGGTGAACAGCCAGCCATTGCGGGCGTTGCGGGTTGGCATCACACAGTCAAACATGTCGATGCCCTGCCCTACTGCATTGACCAGGTCTTCAGGTGTGCCGACACCCATGAGGTAACGCGGCTTGTGCTGCGGCAGCTTGGGTGCGGTATGCGCCAGTATGCGCTGCATGTCATCCTTGGGTTCCCCAACCGACAGACCACCGATGGCATAACCATCAAATCCGATTTGCTCCAGGCCTTCCAAGGAAATGTCGCGCAGGTCTTCGTACATGCCACCCTGCACAATGCCGAACAGGCCGTTGGTGTTGCCCAACTCGTCGAATGAATCGCGTGAACGGCGGGCCCACCGCATGGACATTTCCATGGACACGCGCGCCTCGGTGTGCGTGGCCGGGTACGGCGTGCATTCATCGAAAATCATGACGATGTCGGAATTCAGCACCGTTTGAATGCGCATGCTTTCCTCGGGCGTGAGAAACAGCTTGTCACCATTGACCGGGCTGCGAAAATGAACGCCCTCTTCCTTGATCTTGCGCATGGCACCCAGGCTGAACACCTGAAAACCGCCGGAATCGGTCAGGATGGGGCCTTTCCAGCCCATGAACTGGTGCAGGCCACCAAACTTGGCCATGATGTCCAAACCGGGTCGCATCCACAAATGGAAGGTGTTGCCCAGGATGATTTGCGCATTGATTTCATTCAAATCGCGCGGTGTCATTCCCTTGACCGTGCCATAGGTGCCCACTGGCATGAAAATCGGCGTCTGGATGACGCCATGGGCAGTGGTGATTTCCCCACGACGTGCCTGGCCCGAGGTGGTTTTGAGTTTGAATGACAGTGCGCTCAAGAGAAATGCCTTTGTGGCCGCCAAGGCCTTCGGATTGGAGGATTCAGATGTGCGCGTATTTTAAATCATTTCAAGCACATGAGCCTGAAAACCACGATTTGAGCCGAAATTCCAGAAAATTGAACACTTGTTTGGCACAATGGGGCCAGTCATCAAAAAAGAAGTACCCAAATGCAATCACCCGCAACACCTGAATTCATCCGTGCCGAGAAGCGCGAAGGCGACGCCGAACTGGACGCACACGTCTTTCGCCAAGCCCTTGGGCAGTTCGCAACCGGCATTACCATCATCACCACGAAAAATGCGGACGGAAAATATGTGGGCGTGACCGCCAATTCATTCAACTCGGTTTCGCTACACCCACCGCTTGTGTTGTGGAGCCTGTCCAAAAAGGCCAGCAGCCACGATGCATTTGCTGCAGCCACGCATTATGGCGTCAGCGTGCTGTCGGCCGATCAGGAGGCCTTGTCGCACCACTTTTCCACATTCAAGGGCGACCGGTTTGAAGGGCTTGAGGTGATTGAAGGTTTGGGCGGTGCACCGCTGATTCCAAACGCACTGGCGCATTTTGAGTGCAAAGTGCGCAACCGCCACGATGAAGGCGACCATTTCATCATGGTGGGCGAGGTGTTGCGGTGCGATTTCCGCGAAGGCGAAGCGCTGGTGTATCGCTCACGCAAGTACTTCCGCAATTAAGCCAGCTGGGCGCGGGGCCAATTGATCTGTTCTGGCTTAGCGCCCGCTCGGCGCGTGATCCAATCTTCCGCCAGAAAACCTGATTTTCCCTTTTTGACTCCATCACACTGCTCACCGGATTCGGCAAAAAAGACGGCCGAATCCCGGCGTTGCCCTTTGGGCACACGCAGTGGATGAAGCCAAACGGGCAGGTTTTCTTGAAGGCGAAAGGATTGGACACACGCTACCGATCGAGCTTAAGCCGGACCGTGATTGATTGCCCGCGCAGTGCAAAGCCAGCACGGCAAAAGCCGGATTCTCGAAGAGGCTTGTGCGCGACGCATAGACAGCACTCAAGTCGATGACATGTTGCTGAACAACCGCTGGGGTGTTGAGTCACGGGTGTTCTGTCGGGTCACCTGCTGCGGTGCTGAGTCACTGGCGTGCTAAGGAGTCACCGTTGTGTTGCTGCCCCGGCAGTGGATTTGCTGGCCCTGCACTTTCAAGAAAACCGCCCTGCTTGAACAAGTCGTGAATGCTCGCCCGCCAGGCGACACCCACCGCTCGACCACGCTTTTTTGTCGAGCCTGGGTGAATTCAAAGACTTGCTTCAAGAAGGGATCAACGGTTTTCTGTGCAGGGCCAGTAAACCACGCTGGGGAAGCAACAACTCAAACGGTGATAATTTAAACCGCGCTGTCGTTCAATGCCGCAAGCAACCTGACTTCAGTCAAATCGGCATTGCACAGTTCAATGAATTTGTACGCAAATGATCGAAGGTAATGTCCCTTGCGTATCGCAATGCTGGTGGTATTCAAAGGCAAATCGGAATCAACATTCAGCACAGCCAAACCAGTGTCTTTCACGGGGTTATAGGCCATGCTGGCAATAATGCCCACACCCAAGCCAAGCTCGACATACGTCTTGATGACATCAGCGTCCAGCGCAGAAATGGCCACATCCAGTGTCAACCCCAGCTTTCGGAATGTTTCATCAATCTTGATTCGCCCGGTGAAGCCTTCCTGATAGGTCACAATCGGGTATTCCGCCACATCCTGCAATTTGGGTTCAGCAAGCTGAAGCAGCGGGTGCCCCTGCTGAACAACCACTTGGTGCTTCCACTGGTAGTAAGGAAAGGACACGAGCTCATCCACATTGCCCAGCACTTCAGTGGCAATGCCAATGTCAGCCTGGCCATCCAGCAGCATCTGCGTGATTTCCTTGGGGCTTCCCTGGTGCATGCGCAAATGTACTTTTGGAAATAGTTGCTTGAATGCGCTGACCACAGAAGGCAGTGAATAACGGGCTTGAGTGTGGGTTGTGACCACGGTCAACTGCCCCACATCGCGGCTGCTGTATTGCTCAGCCAGGTTCTTGATGTTCTTGGCGTCCAGCAACATCCGCTCAACAAGCACCAGCAATTCTTTGCCGGGGTCAGTCAAGCCAATCAGGCGCTTGCCCTTTCGGATGAACAGTTCAACACCCAACTCTTCTTCCAGATCCCGGATGTGTTTGGACACACCGGGTTGCGAGGTGTAAAGGCTGTTGGCCACTTCGGTCAGGTTGTAACCCTGCCGAACAGTTTCCCGAATAATTCTCAGCTGTTGAAAGTTCATGCTGTACCTGCCGCTTCAAACACTTTCAATGCCTTCGCAGAAAGGCGCACTGTTTGCCCCTCTTGCAGATTCAGACGCAAGGCCTGTTCGGCGCTGATTTCCACATCAAAATGCTGCGCGGGTTGCAGATCAATCGAATCCAGCTCGACACGGGTATTCAATCCAAAACGCAGCACGCGCACAACCTTTGCGGGCAAGCCCACTGAGGAATCGCTCTCTGTGTGAATATCAATTTCATGCGGACGGGCAAACGCCAATACATCGGCACCCTGAACCACCGTGCCCGACCTGTTCAACACCGTGCCTGAATGCGCCAGGTTGGAATTGCCCACCTGAATTTCATCGCCCAGGTTTCTGGCCTTGAACAAGTTGACCGAACCCAGAAAACCATACACAAAAGGCGTCGCCGGGTGTTGGTACACTTCTTCGGGCGTACCAATTTGTTCAACATTGCCTTGGTTCATCAACACCACGCGGTCAGCCACTTCCAGGGCTTCTTCCTGGTCATGGGTTACGAAAATGGAGGTGATGTGCAATTCATCATGCAACCTGCGCAACCAGCGGCGCAGCTCTTTGCGAACCTTCGCATCAAGGGCGCCAAAGGGCTCATCCAGCAGCAAAACCTTGGGTTCTACCGCCAGCGCACGGGCCAGCGCGATACGCTGGCGTTGTCCACCACTGAGCTGTGATGGAAAACGGTCCGCCAGCCAATCCAGTTGCACCAGCTTCAGCAAACTGTGTACTTTTTCAGCGATCTCGGCCTTGCTTGGGCGTTCAGAACGCGGCTTCATGCGCATGCCAAAAGCCACGTTGTCAAACACGGTCATGTGCTTGAAAAGCGCGTAATGCTGAAATACAAAGCCTACGTTGCGGTCACGCACATGCGTACCGGATGTGTCCTCGCCATCCAGAATCACTGCCCCGCTGTCGGCCTGCTCCAGCCCGGCAATGATTCTCAGCAAGGTAGTTTTTCCGCAACCAGACGGGCCAAGCAAGGCAACCAGCTCGCCACTGTTGAAGTCGAGGCTGACATTGTTCAATGCTGTGAAATCGCCAAACTGTTTCTGAATGTTTTTGACTTGAATGCTCATGATAATTCCTTGAATTTCGCTTGCCGAAGTGTTTAGTGAACGCCCTGCTTTGCTGCCTGATACTCCACCCAGGTTTTGATGCCCAGGGTGATCAGTGCAAGAAAGGCCAGAATGGACGCCACAGCAAATGCGGCTGAGAACTGGTACTCGTTGTACAAAATTTCCACATGCAGTGGCAATGTGTTGGTCTCGCCGCGAATGTGTCCGGACACCACTGACACGGCACCGAACTCTCCCATGGCTCGTGCGTTACACAGAATTACGCCGTACAACAAACCCCACTTGATATTGGGCAAGGTGACATGCCAGAAGGTTTGCCAACCGCGCGCGCCCAGAACAACTGCTGCCTCTTCTTCCTCTTTGCCTTGTGCTTCCATCAGCGGAATCAATTCACGGGCAATGAACGGGAAGGTCACAAATACGGTGGCCAACACGATACCGGGCACCGCAAAAATAATGCGGATTTCGTATTCCTGCAGCACCGGTGCAAACCAGCCCTGAGCGCCAAAAAGCAGCACATACACCAAACCGGCAATCACCGGGCTGACTGAAAAAGGCAGATCAATCAGAGTGATCAGAAAATGCTTGCCACGGAACTCGAATTTTGCAATGGCCCAGGCAGCAGCCACACCAAATACCAGGTTCAAGGGAACAGCAATTGCTGCAGCCAACAGCGTCAGTTTCAACGCATACACCGCATCGGGTTCTTTAAGGGCTTCAAAGTAAACGCCAAGTCCCTGACGGAATGCCTCAACAAACACGGCAAACAGTGGCATCAACAGAAAGAATGCGAAGAACGTAACGCCTGTGGCGATCAAGCTCCATTTAACCCATGTGGATTCACGCGTGGCCGATGAGCTTTGCAGCTTCTCTGCACGTGAAGTGTGAATGTGCAATGCAACAGCGCCTGACATTATTGGTTTCTCCCTGTGCGTTTGGCGGTCCAGGCCTGCAAGCCATTAATGGCCAACAGCAGGACAAACGAAATGATCAACATGACCGAGGCAATCGCAGTAGCCCCAGCGTAGTCGTACTGCTCCAGCTTGGTGATGATCATCAAGGGTGTGATCTCAGAGACATACGGAATATTGCCGGCGATGAAGATAACGGAACCATACTCGCCAACAGCGCGGGCAAATGCCAATGCAAAACCTGTCAAAAGCGCTGGAAACACCATTGGCAAAATCACGTGAATAAAAGTTTGCCAACGATTGGCACCCAGGCTACCAGCCGCTTCTTCCAGCTCGGACTCCATGTCCTCCAACACCGGCTGAACTGTGCGCACCACGAAAGGCAGGCCAATGAACACCAAGGCAACCAGAATTCCGGGCGGAGCAAAAGCCACCTTGAAGCCAAGGGGTTCGAGGTATTGACCGACCCAACCGTTGCCCGCGTAAAGAGCAGTCAACGCAATGCCGGCCACCGCAGTGGGCAAGGCGAAGGGCAGATCAACCAGCGCATCCACTATCTTGCGGCCGGGGAAAGTGTATCGAACCTGAATCCAGGCCAGCAAAAGCCCGAATACCGCGTTGATACTGGCTGCAAGCAATGAAATTCCAAAAGAAACACGGTAGGTGGCCATTACCCGAGGATCCGTCACGGTGGCCCAGAATTCAGCCAGGCTGAGCTCAAATGTCTTGATGAAGACAGCCGACAGGGGGATCAGGATGATCAGGCAGAGATAGGTAATGGAATAGCCCAGGGTTAAATGAAACCCGGGCAATACCCGTTTGGTAGAAGAGGACGACGCCACGATAGACCCTAGCTATATCGAAATGAATATGAAGAAAGCAGTCTATTGGAATGGCTTTATATACAGAACGATTAAAAAATTGGATCGATATAAGAAAAACTTATGAACCTGTGACACTAACGCTGATCGAGCGACTTGCGCGTCAACTGGCGAACTCTGGCGAGCGCGGTAAACTTTTGTTTGTTCGTCTGATTCTCGCTATCAATAGAACCCAAAGGCACGAATGACCAGTGCTGGCGGAGATTCTGAATCAAACTTGTCAAAGATGACCAACGGCCAAAACCCGATTCTGCGTTGATATGCCCCGCATTGCGCAGCCAGGTAAACCGCAATCCCCATGCATCTGCCCAGTACTGTGCATGTGTAATTTTCATCCAGGGATCATCAGTGCTTGCGATGACCACGCCAGGCACACCCAAGGGGTTGGCCGGAAGGCAACCCAGCAAGGTGTTTTGCGACAGGGTGTCATCAAGGATGAGGCCGGTCGCACTGAACCGCTGGGGAGAGGCAGGTGCGACCAGGATCACACCCGCCACTTTTGTTTCGTTGTCTGCAATGGCGACGATACTGGCCAGGCAGCCAAAGCTGTGAGCAATCAGAATGACACTGCCAGCCTCATCACGAATGTTCTTGCGGATGGCATCCGCCCAGGCTGCAATCACGGGTTTGTCGAAATCAATGCCAGTGACACGACGGCAATCTGGAATTTCTTTCTCTGCCCAGCTTTGCCAGTGGTCAGGACCACTGCCATTCAATCCGGGTACCGTGATGCAGACAGGATTCAACATAACAATTCCACTGACCTATTAGCGCTTGAAGATCTGGTCGAACAGACCACCATCTTCGAAGTGGGTTTTTTGAGCCTTCTGCCAGCCGCCAAACACTTCATCAATCGTGAACAGGTTTACTTTAGGGAAGCGCTTCAAGTCTTCCTTGTTGGTGACCAACTCAGGCTTGTTCGGACGGTAGTAGTTCGACGCTGCAATTTGCTGGCCTACAGGCGAATACAGGTAGTCAAGGTAAGCCTGTGCAACCTTGGTTGTCCCTTTCTTGTCTGAATTGCCCTTGACCAATGCAACGGGTGGCTCAGCCAAAATGGATACAGAAGGAACAATGATTTCGAATTTGTCTTTGCCCAACTCGTTGATGGCCAAAAACGCCTCGTTTTCCCAGGAAATGAATACGTCACCGATGTTGCGCTGAACGAATGTGTTCGTAGAACCACGGGCACCTGAATCAAGCACCGGTACGTTTTTGTACAGATTGGTCACAAACTCTTGGGCTTTCGCATTTGTACCACCCGGCTTTTTTAGTGCATAACCCCAGGCTGCAAGGTAATTCCAGCGTGCACCGCCCGATGTTTTTGGATTCGGTGTGATTACCTGGGTACCTGGCTTCACCAGGTCATCCCAATCCTTGATTTTTTTGGGGTTGCCCTTGCGAACCAAAAACACGATGGTGGAGGTGTAAGGTGAGCTGTTGTGAGCCAGCTTTTTCTGCCAATCCGCTGGCAGCTTTTTTGTTTGCTCAGCAATGGCGTCGATGTCATAGGCCAGGGCCAGGGTCACCACATCGGCTTCCAGACCATCAATGACTGCGCGGGCTTGCTTGCCTGCACCACCATGGCTTTGCTTGATGGTGACTGTCTCGCCTGTTTTCTCTTTCCAGTACTTCGCAAAGGCCGGGTTGTACTCTTGGTACAACTCTCGGGTTGGGTCATAGGACACGTTCAACAACTCCACTTTCGCGAATGCGGTGGATGAAAGCGTGAGCGCTGTGGCAAGACCGATGGTCTTCTTGATGAGTGTGGCGTAGTTCATGGTGAATCCTTTCCTGTTTGTTCGATGTGGAGCCATCTTAGAGAAAGGACTTTTTGGCGTGAACGAAGAAAAACTTCTTTGCTTATCAGGATATCGAAGACCGCAGCATCAGCGTGAGTCGGATTACTGCGCTGGTTTCTTGAGCCTGATCAGCGCGAATTCCAATCTTCCGCCTGAAAACCTGCTGATCCCTTTTTGAAGTTCACACTGACTCACCAAGTTTGGCAAAAGTGATGGCCAAACTTGGTGCCGGCCTGTGGCCGAACGTGGCGTGTGAATTCAAACGGGCAGGTTTTCCTGAAGGCAAAACGATTGGAACATCGCTGCCGATCGGCTGAAAGCCAGCGGTGGTTCGCGGTGCGTCACAGGCAAAAACCATACAACGATTCATGATGCGGTGAATGCTGGAACCAGAAGCGAGTTCGTCGCGCGAAGTTGGCTTGAACCAGAAGGCGGTCTGTCTCGCGCAGTGGCTTCACTCCAGCGTAGTTCTTGTGCTGGAATCATCACCGACGGTTTCAGGCTGACTCAGCAGTGCGCTTGCCTCTTTCACACTTCAGGAAAACCGCCCCGTTTGAACAAAGCTTTAATGTTCGCGCTGTGCGCGACACCCCAGCCCAACCGTCTTTTTTGTTGGGCTGGTGGTGAATGCAAAGCCTTGTTCAAAACGGGATCAGCGGTTTTCAGTGTGGAAGCAGGCAAGCCACTGTGAGGAAGCAGTGATACCCGCCACGATGAGGCGGCATCGAACTCGCCACGTTGAGGAAGGAGCCAACTCGCCAACACAGCATGTCAACGCGTGCGCCCCGGCACCAGAATCACAGCCATCGCCCCGAGGATGAGCACCAAGGCAGCGAAGTCGGGCCAATGGGGCACTTCACCGAGAAAGAAACTGCCAGACATTACACCGACAACCGGAATAATCATGATGGAGAGGCTTGAAACCACCGGGGGTAGCGCCTTGGCCAAGCTAAACCAGGCCACCTGGCAAAAGCCAAATACCCCCAACGCATTGTAGAAAATTGGCCACCACTGCGGCCAGGTTTGTGGCATGCCCACGTCCGTGCCTTCGAACCAGAAAGCGGCTGCGCCCATGGCCACAATCGTGGGTGGCATCATGGCATGGGTAAAGGTGAGCGCATGCAAATCGGTCGGAAAACGTCGAACCAGCGTAGTACCCAAGCCCCAACAGGCTGCGGCAATCAGCATCAACACAACACCCGAAGGGCTACCTGCCATGGCGGCAAATTCTGAGGACAACAGCAACATTGCCCCCACCATTGCCAGGCTTAGACCGATCCATCCACGACGCCCCACCGGGTGCGCAAACATCAAACCGGACAACACAACCCAAACCGGCATGGTGTAACCCAGAATCGCAGCCCGACCTGAACTCAACTCCTTGACACCCAGAATACAGAAAAGGTGCCAGCCAATCATGTTGGGAATGCACAGCAAGGCCAGCCTGCCCCACAGTTCACGCGGCACTTTCAGTGACACATTCATTTTTGTTGCAATACCCCACATTGCCACCATGCCGATAAGCATGCACAGGGTTCGAAAATGCAGGGGCGGGTACTGGGTGACGGCGTACTTCATGACGGGCCAGTTCATGCCCCAGAGTGCGGTCAAGCCGATCAGTAATTGAATTTGTTTTAGAGTAAGTGTTGCTGCGGGCACGGCGCTAAGTGATTAGTTAGTGATCAATGAGTGACCAATGGGTGGTCGATGAATGGTCATTCAAAAACGAGCCCCAGTGTAGTGCATGCCAAACCAATTGCCCCTAGGGGCTTGCCCTGCCCCGGTAAATACAAGGCACATGCCTGTACAATACACCTCTGTTCAAACAGCTCACTTGCGCAATGGCCAGCAACCGCTTTTCAGAATTCTCCACCTTCCCGCAACGCCTTGCGCACAGTTGGCAGCACAGCCATTCGATGTTGTGTGTTGGGCTGGATCCCGACATTGCCCGCATGCCGGAAGGTTATGGCACAAGCGCTGCAGAGATTGAACGCTTTTGCATGGAAATCATCAAGGCCACGGCGGAATTCGCCTGTTCATTCAAGCCGCAGATTGCCTACTTCGCAGCCAACCGGGCGGAAGCCGCACTGGAAAACATTCTGGCCTATGCCAATGAAATTGCGCCCCACGCCACCACCATACTGGATGCCAAGCGTGGCGACATTGGCGCCACTGCCAAGCAATATGCCATTGAAGCTTTCGAACGCTACCAAGCCGACAGCGTCACACTAAGCCCCTACATGGGCAGCGACTCGGTCGAGCCTTACCATGCCTACCCCGAGCGTGGCCTGTTTTTGCTATGCCGCACATCCAACCCAGGCGGCAACGACCTGCAATTCCTGAATACAGAAAAACACGAGCCGTTGTACCAAACCGTGGCCAAGCTGGCCACCACCGCCTGGAACCCGCATGGGCAAGTGGGTCTGGTGGTGGGTGCCACCTACCCGGAAGAAATTCGCACCGTGCGCAGTATTGTGGGCAACGCACCCTTGTTGGTGCCCGGTATTGGCGCACAAGGGGGCGATTTGTTGAACACTGTTAAAAATGGCTTGTGTAACGCAGGCTGGGGCTTGTTGATCAACTCGTCACGGGCTATTTTGTATGCAAGCGGCAAAGCCGACTTTGCCAGCGCTGCAGCCAATGAAGCCCGAAACACGCGCGACGCCATTGCTGCCGCCAAAGCCGAAGCACTTTCAAGCTAAAATCGACAACAGATACACATCCGGGGCACAAGAGCTGAAACAGCCGGCCCAACCAGGGGAGACAAGGATGAAAATACTTTTGGCCGAGGACGACAGCCTGTTGTCCGAGGGACTGTCACAGTCCCTGCGGCAAGCAGGTTACGCGGTTGATTGCATGTTCAAAGGCAGCGACGCCGACACCGCGCTGACCACCATGAACTACGACATCCTGATTCTTGACCTGGGCTTGCCCAAGATGAGTGGCTTGGAAGTGCTGCGCCGCCTGCGTGCCCGCAACAACAACATGCCAGTCTTGATTCTGACAGCAGCCGATAGCGTTGAACAACGCGTTCAGGGGCTGGATGCCGGGGCCGATGACTACATGGCCAAGCCCTTTGACCTGAAAGAACTCGAAGCCCGCGTACGTGCGCTGGCTCGCCGGGGTACCGGGGGGGGGGCCAGCATCTGGAAACACGGGCCGCTGACTTTCGACCAAGTGGGGCGCATTGCCTTCATCAACGAAGACATGCTGGATTTGTCTGCCCGTGAGGTAGGCCTGCTGGAAGTGTTGCTTCAACGTGTTGGCAGGCTGGTCAGCAAGGAACAATTTGTCGACCACCTGTGCGAATGGGGCGAAGAAGTCAGCAACAACGCCATCGAGGTTTACATTCACCGCTTGCGCAAAAAAATCGAGGTGAACGGTGTGCGAATTGCCACCGTGCGCGGGTTGGGTTATTGCCTTGAAAAGTATGTTGAAAAAGAACCAACGCCCAATGCCGATGCCAACACTTAGAACAGGTGCCTGATTGGCCTGGTACAAACGCAACCCGCTTGCTTCCGGGCAACACCAGCGCCGTTCCCTGTTCGGAGAAATTCTTGACTGGATGCTCGCCCCCCTGCTGATCCTTTGGCCCATGAGCATTGGTGTCACCTACCTGGTGGCCAAGTCGATTGCCAACGACCCTTTTGACCACATTCTGGACGACAAGATCACCGCCCTTGCCCAAGAAGTGGCGGCACAGGCACCCAGCGGCCGATTCAGCATGCCCAAGGAAGCCATGGAAATCTTGCTGGCCGATGGCACCGACCAGTTGCGCCTGCAGATCGTGGGCAAGAACAGCGAATTTCTGATGGGTGACGAACGCACCCTGCCCATTCCACAGCGAGAGGCCCGACAAATTGGCGTGGTCAACTTCCGTGACCTCGTGGTGAACGGAGAGGATTTTCGAGCAGGACATTTGTGGATTGAACTGCCAACCGTGGGCGAGAACCGGTTCATGCTGATCCAGATCGCGGAAACACTGGGCAAACGCGACAGCCTGGCCAATGAAATCATCAAGGGCGTGATTTTGCCTCAGTTTGTCATCCTGCCGCTGGCCGTGCTGCTGGTGTGGTTTGGCCTGTCACGCGGCATTGCGCCGCTGAATACCCTGCTGGACATTATTCGCGCCAGAAAACCGGATGATTTAAGTGCCCTGCAAACCAAGGACACCCCCGAAGAACTGTTGCCGGTGATCATCGCGCTGAACGAACAGCTTGAACGCCTGGAACAAACCATTGGCACACAAAAACGCTTCGTGGCCGATGCCGCGCACCAACTTAAAACCCCGCTGGCGGGGTTGCGCATGCAGGTTGAACTGCTCAGCGATGAAACAGACGAAGCCGCCAAACTGCGCAGCCTGCGTCGCCTGAAGGTGGGCACGGAACGCTCAACCCGACTGGTCAACCAACTGCTGGCCCTGGCCAGAACGGAAGCGCCTTCCGTGCTGCAATTCGAGAAACTGGACCTGACGCACATTGCGAGAAGTGTCACGCGCGACTTTGTGCCCGAGGCCATGAACAAGCGAATCGATCTGGGTGTTGAAGTGCCCGACCACCCGGTGTACGTGAATGGTCAAACCCTGATGCTGACCGAGATGCTGAAAAACCTGGTGGAAAATGCCCTTAGGTATACACCCAATGAAGGTTGTGTCACCGTGCGCGTGGACGACAGCCCCCAGCGTGAGGCCATTGTGCTGGAAGTGGAAGACGATGGGCCAGGCATACCGCCCAGCGAACGCAACCTGGTGTTTGACCGCTTTTATCGCGTGCTGGGCACCAGCGAAGATGGTTCGGGCCTGGGCCTGGCCATTGTTCATGAAACTGCCCACCAGCACGATGCCAATGTGAGCATTCACGACAACCCGAAATCACTTCATGCAGATCGACCCGGCACCGTGATGCGTGTCAGTTTCCCACCCCACCACCGGCAGATGGAAGATTGATTGCTTAAAATAGAAGATCAATTATTCAAGAAGCACCCCATGAAATCAAAAGGCAGTGAATGGCAAGCCCCGGAAGATGACAATCACAAGCTCGCCAATCTGTGCGGCCCCGTGGATGCCAACCTTCGGCAAATTGAAGCAGCCCTGCAGGTGAAAATTTCACGCCGCAACGGCACCTTGAATGTAGTGGGCGAGAAGGAAAACGCCAAGCAGGCTTTTATCCTGATCAATCACTTTTTCGAGAAAAGCGAAAAACCTGTCACTGCCGACGAAATTCAACTGGCGCTGGTTGAACTGAAAAACACCAACACCGTGGCCAGTACGAAAAAGGAACCCAACATCATTACCGGCGAAGACGAGCCAGTGGTGTTGCGCACCAAGCGCGGCGACTTTCAGCCCCGCACTGAGCGCCAGAAGGATTACCTGAAAGCTGTTCTGGAACACGACCTGACTTTCGGTATTGGTCCGGCCGGTACCGGCAAAACCTACATTGCCGTGGCCTGCGCCATTGATGCACTGGAACGCGACAGCGTGAAGCGCATCATCCTGACCCGCCCCGCCGTGGAGGCTGGCGAGCGCCTTGGATTCCTGCCGGGTGACCTGAATCAGAAGGTAGACCCCTATTTGCGCCCCCTGTACGATGCCCTGTATGACTTGGCAGGCTATGAACGCGTCCAGAAATGGTTTGAACGCAATGTCATTGAAATCGCGCCCCTGGCCTACATGCGCGGCCGCACGCTAAGCCACGCATTTGTCATTCTCGATGAGGCGCAGAACACCACGCCCGAACAGATGAAAATGTTTTTGACCCGCATTGGCTTTGGCAGCAAGGCAGTGATCACCGGCGACGTCACCCAGATCGACCTGCCCCGCGGCCAGCAAAGCGGACTTGTGCAAACCCAGCACGTGCTGCGCAATGTGAAAGGCATTTCAATGACCTACTTCACCAGCCAGGACGTGGTTCGCCACCCCCTGGTGGCCCGCATTGTTGAGGCCTATGAACGTTTTCACAACCCCGAACGAACCAACACCCCCACCGACCCACATGCCGAATAAAGCCCCCAGCCCCGTCAGCGTGGCCATTCAGTGGGCCGTGCATGCCGACCACCCACCCTTCTCGGATGTGGACAACAGCCGCATTCGCCGCTGGGCCAAAGCCTGCTTCATGGACCGTGCGGAAGTCACCATTCGCCTGGTGGGCGAAGAAGAAGGCAGACAACTGAACCGCGACTTTCGCGGCAAGGACTACGCCACCAATGTGCTGACCTTCCCGATGGACATGCCCGACCTGGGCCCCGATTCCGGTTTGCCCGTGTTCATGGCCGACATCGTCATCTGCCCCACGGTGATAGAACGTGAAGCCGCTGAACAGCACAAAGACCCGATTGACCACCTGGCCCACCTGGTGGTGCATGGCTGCCTGCATGCCCAAGGCTACGTGCATGAAACCGACAACCAGGCTGAATTGATGGAAAGTCGGGAGGTTGAAATCTTAAAACGTTTCAAGATATCAAACCCTTACGTTCTTTCAACCAAAAAATTATGATTTTTCGGTGTTACAGGGCTTGACCACATTGGAAAAGTTGGCCATAATCGCGGTCTTCGGTTGAGGG
>JAIXTE010000155.1 GCA_027484315.1 Burkholderiales bacterium
GGAACGCGCCAGCCCCAATCAGCGAAGGCTTCTTCACCGATCAATGTACGGGTGCCCAAAATCACGATCAGTGACAGGAACAGGCCCAAAGTCGCGGTAGTTTGAATCCACGCTGTGTACGCACCGCGTTTTCCGTTTGGTGCATGTTCAGCCACATAAGTTGCAGCTCCACCGTATTCACCACCCAGCGCAAGACCCTGCAACATTCGGAGCACGATCAAGATAATCGGTGCGGCAACACCGATACTGGCGTAAGTCGGCAAAATACCCACAATGAACGTCGAACCACCCATGATCAGAATCGTGACCAGGAAGGTGTACTTGCGACCAATCATGTCGCCCAGACGACCAAATACCAAGGCGCCAAAAGGACGAACGATAAAGCCTGCGGCAAAAGCCAACAACGCGAAAATGAAACCGGATGTGGGATCAAGTCCCGAGAAAAACTGCTTGGCAATAATTGCTGCCAATGAACCGTACAGGTAAAAATCGTACCACTCAAATACTGTGCCCAAGGATGAGGCGAAGATCACTTTGCGTTCTTCACCGGTCATTGGACGAGCTGCTTCCTTTGTACTCGCCATCTTGAATGTCCCCATTGTCGTAATAATTGCTCATTCATTGATTTGAATGATGTATGGACTATGGGGTTGTTATCTGACTATTTTCTGACGAAGAGAGGTGCATATGTGAACAATTGTAAAATGAGCTTCCAATCAACAATTTCTCACATTTAACAATCAAAAGTGCATTTCAAGACAAAGTCAAACCCAAATGGGCCTGCAACACGTAACCCCTGCTGCTTTCTAGGTCAAGTGCTGAAGCAGTTCCTTGAGCACTGCATCGGGCTGTTCGGCCTGCAGAAAATGCCCACAGTTGTCCAGCAACTCAACACGAATGCCTTTCGGAAAACAGGATGGTTCAACCATGGCCTGCAAAAGCCCGGCCTGCATGCAGCCATCCCTGATGCCGGCCATGGCCAATACAGGCACATTCAACTTTTGCCGGGACAAAGCATACATTGACCTTGTACTTGCCCTGTGTACAGTGAACAGGGCACGGTAATACCTTGTTGCGGCCCAAGCCACGCGCACATCTGAAAATGCGTGCCGCACCGGGTCAAAATCGGCATCTGTAAATGCCCAACCCGGCGACCATTGTGTCCACAATTCACGAAGGCGAGCGCAATCATCGAACATGACTTTTGCCGGGGCCTTCGTCGACTGCATTTCGAGCATGTAAGCCGACATGCTCAACTGTCGCGGCAACAGGCGCCAGGCCCGTTCAGCTTTCTGAAATGGGGGTATGGCCAAAAGGGACAATGTTTCCCATGCCGCGGCATTCGTGGCCACAGCCGCCATGCCTGCAACAGCGCCCCAGTCGTGACCAACCAGGTGTACAGGCTGACCGGGAAACTGGTCACGCCAAGCCAGCAAATCCAGCCCGGCGGTCAATGCGTCGTATTGGGCACCCAAGTGAACCGATTCAGGCGTATATCCCCTCAGCCAAGGCCGCACGACCCGATAGCCAGCACGAACGAGCCCCTCGACCACGGCATCCCAACTGTGCGGAGTATCCGGAAACCCGTGAACCAGGAGGGCAACAGGCCCATTCTCAGGGCCAGAAACCAAAGCCCGCAATAACAGCGGGCCTTGTTTCAAATCGATAGTTTGCGAATGGGTCAAAATAGCCTGCTGAAGTTTCCCCGGAAAAACGCTTCAAGACGGAAGGTCAACGCCACATAGGGATCAAGGTTGCCTTCGGTTGGAAAATGAATTTCGGGAATGATGTCCATGAACAATATGTTTTTGTGAATGTCGCGGCGGTAGTAAGCCTGTAATACATAATCCTTGATGTTGTTCTCGCCCCGATCTTCACCCACTACGATTAAAGCATATCGCAGCGCAGTGCGTGAATCGATTACGCGGTTGATCTCTGCAGTCTGAGAAAACACAGCGGAGTCCCTGCGCTCCTCAAAGTCCACGTAAGTTTGAAAACGCAAGGTGCGATCTTCATCAAGGGGTTTGTTGACATCGAAATTGGTACGAACCTGCAAGCCACGCTGATTGAACTGGGTCACACGGCTGAGTGAGTTGATCTGCCACTTGCTTTCACTGAAATTCCATTGCCGTGCAGCGGAGTACCTGACATAGGGATCAAGTGGCGCACCAAACTTGACACCCAAACCAAGACCTTGAACCCAGGCCTCGCTGGGGTCTTTGGACGAACGCTGTTCCAGCCCAATCGCTGAGTTGTTGGTGTCAAAACGCTGCCCTCCCCGAACCTCCCGAAGACCCTGCTCGGACAAACGGCCCAGTGGCTCTTCAATGTCGCTTTCAATGATCAAACGCAATCGCTTGCGGGTGGTAGGCATGTCCACCCGAAAACGCACGCTGGGATCCAACTTGGAATCCCCAGGTTGCAAGCGGGTATCCAGTGCAACGCGTAGAAAAGACTGGTTCTCGACGAACAAACTGTCTTCTGTTCCAAAAAACTGGTCCAGTTTGCGAGCAGTGTTGTCAACAATGCGAGTCAAGTCATAATGCACCGGCTCAAAGCGCTCTTGAAGCCACACGGGCAAATCACTTTCCTCATGTGGCACGGCAGCTTGAATTGGCATGGGCTGCCAAGCCAATATCACAATGGTGGCAGCCACCAACAAAGTCTGACTTTTCTGTGCACTTCTGCACGCCCAAGTGTTCTTCAAAGTCGTCTCCCTGACAGGCTGCAAAGCGGACTGACATTCAACTTCAATGTACGCCTTTAAAACTGCCGGCGTAAGTCCCTGAGTTTGGCGATAAGATCAGTAAAAATCGTTCAGTTCGTCACATTCATGCCGGGGTCTGCGACTTGCCCCGCAACACGCTGACCACAAGTGTAACCAACGTGATGGGCACAACGAAACTGAGCATGGTGTTTGAATAGAAACCAAGCGCATCATGCCCTTGTGCATCCAGAACAAGGTAAACCACATAGGCTGCGTAATAGGCCAGAAATATGGCACCTTCCCAACGTGCAATTTCCCGACCGGTCAGGAAAATAGGCAAACAGGCAAAGGCCACGGCAAGCATCACCCACATGTCAAAAGCCATGATTGAAGGTGCAACCTGCAAGCCCGCAGGTACGGCGACCAAACTGGCCAAGCCCAAACAAGCGAGGACGTTGAAGGTGCAACTGCCCACGACGTTGCCCACCGCGATGTCGCGCTCGCCTTTCAAGGCGGCAGCCACGGATGTGGCCACCTCGGGCAGCGAAGTGCCTGCAGACACAATCGTCAATGCAATTACCACATCGCTCACGCCCATTACCTTGGCAAACTCAACTGCAGCACCCACCAGCCAGTCGGACCCCACTACCAGGAAGAACAAGCCCAATGCAATCAAACCCAATTGGGCAGGCCAGCGCGAATCCCAGGCGCCGGGCTTTGCAGGTTGGTTTTCAACATCGAACTCGGTATTGCCCGACTGCTTCTCGTTGCGCGACTGGATGACCAAAAAGGCTGTGTACGCCACCATCAAAATGACCAATATGGCGCCATCAACCCAGGAAAGAACACCATCCATGCTGAGCAACAACAACAAAATCGAGGCGCCAATCATGATGGGAACTTCCTGACGAATCAATTGAAGATTGACAATCAGGGGCGCAATCAAGGCACTGACACCCAAAATAAACAGCACATTGAAAATATTGCTGCCCACCACATTGCCAACCGCAATGTCGGTAGTACCTTCCAATGCAGCCCCCACTGAGACGGCAACCTCAGGCGCACTGGTGCCGAACGCCACAACCGTCAAGCCCACTACCAGTGGTGAAATACCGAATGAAAATGCAAGTTTGGATGCCCCGCGAACCAGAGAGTTGGCCCCCAATACCAATAGAACCAGCCCCAAACCAAAAAAAACTGCAGTACTCAACATGTCGTTTGCCTTTTGCGTGTTCAACAACCCCATTGTGAGGGATAAAAAACCCAATAATTTCTCACCTGAACGGGTTTTCTCGTAGGATTCGGACATCACCGCCCGATCCGGATTGCAGCATGAAACCCGTCATATTCTGCCTAGAAGATTTTGAAATGCACCGTTTTGTGCTGGAAACCCATTTGAACCTGCTCCTGCAAAACAAGGCAGAAGTGCGCTACTTTCGCAGCCTGGGGCAATTGAAAGCCTCGGGAAGCACCTGCCAACTGTTGATCTCCGACCTGAATGTGGGTGACTCCAAGGCAGAAAATACTGCCAAATTTCTGTTGCAGTATTCCGAACACACCCCGGTCATCATTCAATCTTCCGACCCAATCAGGCCAGAACAACTTGAACAACAGGCACCAGGCCGCATTCAGGCCGCTGAAAAAGGTGGCCAGGGCCAGCGTTTCAAAGAAGCCATCGAAGAATTCATTTCAAAAATCACAGTCACCTGACTGGTTTTTCCCACTTGACAGCAACGTTCAGCAAACCACGTTGAACCTCTTAACCAACTGTACACTCCAACACATGTCATTCGTTGTTACCGGAGTTTTTCATGTTGAAAGTGTTAGGCCGTATTGTATTGTTGCTCACCTTGAGCTGGGTACATCCCGTGATTGCTGCCGGTGTGGACCACAATTACGCAGCCTGGAACGCCTTGCTTGAGCAACATGTGAAATGGTTGCCCGGCAACAAACAAACCGTGGTGGACTACAACGGCTTTAAAAAAGACCGTGAAGCGTTAAAGCAAGTATTGGATGAATGGTCATCCGTGACCCAGGCCGAATTCAATGCACTGAACAAAAACCAGCAAATGGCATTTCTGATCAATGCCTACAATGGTTTCACCGTTGAACTGGTTCTGACAAAATACCCAAACCTCAAATCCATCAAAGACATCGGCGGCGTGTTCAGCAGCCCCTGGAAGCAGGAATTTTTCACGTTGCTGGGCAAAAAACGCAACCTGGACTGGATCGAGCATGAACAATTGCGCCCCAATTACAAGGAACCGAGAGTGCATGCCGCCGTCAACTGTGCAAGCATCGGCTGCCCGGCCCTGCGCAATGAAGCCTTCACGGCCAACAAACTGAACGCCCAATTCGATGACGGAATGCGTCGGTTTTTGAGCGACCCGAGCCGAAACCGTGTGAAAAACGGCGAACTGCAAGTCAGCCCGATTTTCAAATGGTTTGCCGAAGACTTTGAAAAAGGCCATCAGGGATTCAATGATGTGAAAGACGTGTTTGCCAAATGGGCCAAGGATATGGGTACCACGCCAGAAATAGTGGATAAAATCGCATCCAAATCCCTGCCTGTTGCGTATACCGATTACAACTGGGCGCTTAATGAGGCCAAACGCTAAAACAACACCTGCATATGCCTCACCCCAAAACCCTGCTGCTGTTTAATTTCGACTGGGATGAACTCGGTGCCAACCGCCTGAAACACAATTGGCCGAGTATTGAATCGGGGTTTGATCTGTTCAGCTTCCCCAGCAACGCGCGTCTGGCCTGGTTTGATACGGAACGTTTTGTCGCCAAGGCGGCAGCGTTTGCGCGTTTGACCGGCGCCAAGGCTGTTACATCCAATCACGAACAATTCGGAGCCTTGTGTGCGGCCCTGCTGGCTGAAAAAATGGGCTGGCCTGGCACACCGGTCAAGGCCATTCTTGCCTGCCAGCACAAGCTTTACGCACGCAAGATTTTGCAGCAGGTTGCACCCGAGGCCAACCTGGCTTTCTCCCGACTTGATGCAGCCTATGGCGGAGATGTACCGGCCCACATTCAATATCCGCAATTTGTAAAACCCGTGAAGGCAGCATTTTCGGTACTGTCGCGCGTGGTGAACAACCAGCAGGAACTGCATGACCACACCCGGTTTGGGCCATGGGAACTCTGGGTCATCAAACACCTTGTGGAACCGTTCGAGAAAATTGCAAAAAAACGCCTGCCGGAAGCGGGCACAGCGCACAGCATGTTGCTGGAGGCCCCAGTCACGGGTCGACAGTACAACCTGGACGGTTATGTGTGGCAGGGTCACGTGCGTGCCCTTGGAGTGGTCGACGAGGTAATGTATCCCGGCACCGATGCATTCATGCGTTTTGAATACCCAAGCCGCCTGAGTCAAGATGTTCAAACACGTGCAGCCGATGTGGCCAAGCGCTTTTTAAATGCTGTAGGGTTTGATCACGGCCTGTTCAACATGGAATTTTTTCATGATGAAGCAAGTGACAAAATCACGGTGATTGAATTCAATCCGCGAATGGCTTCTCAGTTTTCAGATTTGTATTTGCGCGTGGACGGCATTGATCTGCATGAGATTGCATTTGCGCTGGCCCATGGCATTGATCCGACCACCTTGAAACGCGCGGAAACCACCGCAGGAACAGCGGCCAGTTTTGTATATCGCTCGTTTAAACCCAATGCCCAGGTTTCATTTCCGGGCGTCACACAAAAAAGCAGATTCAAGGCCATGTTTCCTGATGCCTTGATGTTTGAATATCCGAAAGACCGGAAACAGATTCAACGGGATTTCAAATGGCTGCGAAGCTACCGGTTTGGCATCATCCACCTTGGTGGAGACAACCCTCTGCATTTGCAACAGCGTTGCGAGCAGGCCAGCGAGTTACTCGGCTGGACAGCCCCCTATCTTGATAAATCGACAAAAAACCCTGGAGATGACCTTTGAACACGACACGCACGCACAAGCTGCTGTTTGCAGCCAGTTTGATACTAAGCCTGGGTGCCTGTTCATCCATGAGCGCACAAAATCCGGCCAGCGCGCTAAGCCCGGTTAATGCTGCTCAAATGGAAGGAGCCGACCGGGTCATGCTGTTTGGTGCAGACGTGGTGGCCTATTTCACCCAGAATGCATTTGTGCAAGGTTCCCCACAATTCAGCAGCACCTACCAGGATGTGAACTTCCATTTTTCCACCGCTGAACACAAGGCCATGTTCGACAAAGCGCCCGAGCAGTACTTGCCGCAATACGGCGGATACTGCGCCAACGGCATCATGTTCGGCATTCCCTGGGGTGGCAACGCAACAGATTTCAAAATGGTGAACGGCAAGTTGTACATTTTTGGAGGCCAGGTTTCCCAAGCAGCGTTCGAGCTGGAACTGGACAAAAACATCGCGCTGGCCGACCAGTACTGGCAACAGGAAATCAAGGGTAACAACAGCTTTATCCAGCGCACCAAACGCCTTGTTATTCGTGTGCCGCATTACAAGACTGGTGAAGAACAGGCAGCAGAAGTTCAGGCATCGGGTAAACCCGCACTTTAAATGGCAAGCAGTTGACACGAACAAGGTGCAAATGTGAATCGCTTGTGCGATTATCAACCCGACAATTTTGGTTATTCGGTTAACACCAACGAGGCTCTCATGACAATTTCAGCAGTTTCAATTTCACGCCGACTGTTCTCAGTCGCGGCCATCGCCCTGGCAGCGGGTTTCTCCATGTCTGCACATGCAGAACAGGTTTTGAAGGTCACAACCATCCCTGAAGAAGCCGCCACGGAACAGATTCGCAAGTTCGAACCCCTGGCCAATTACCTGTCGAAAGCGATTGGCATGAAAGTAGAATTCACACCGGTCAGCGACTACCCAGCAGCGGTGGAAGCATTGGTCAACAAGAAAGTTGACTTGGTGTGGTTTGGTGGTTTCACCCACGTCCAAGCTTCCCTGCGTTCAGGCGGGAAAGTCATTCCGATTGCCCAGCGTGTTGAAGACACCAAGTTCCAGTCCGTGTTCATCGCCAAAACTGATTCCGGGATCAAAAGCCTTCAGGACATGAAAGGCAAGCAGATTTCATTTGGTTCACAAAGCAGCACATCCGGTCATTTGATGCCACGCAACTTCCTTCTGGAAGCAGGTCTTGAGCCAGAAAAGGCATTCAAGCGCGTGGCCTATTCAGGCGCACACGATGCAACCATCGCATCTGTAGTCAGTGGCAAAGTGGATGCAGCAGCTCTGGACATTACTGTCTGGAAAAAGTTTGTAGCTGAGAATAAGGTGGATACCAAGGCTGTGGACGTTTTCTACACCACACCGCCTTATTACAACTACAACTGGACTGTTCACCAGGACATGCCAGCCGATCTGCGCAAGAAAATCCAGAAAGCACTGTTTGACCTGGACCCCGCTGTACCTGAGCAGGCTGAAATCCTCAAACTGAATCGCGCCACACGCTATGTGGACACCAAACCAGAGAATTACAAAGGTTTGGAAAGCGCCGCTCGTAGCGCCGGCTTGTTATAATCCAGCAGTTGGGGGGCCAGTCGGTCTCCCACTGTTTCAAAGGGAAGGTTGCGCAGTGAAGCTTCAAATTCAGGACATCAACGCCTGCCATCCCTCTGCACCGCCCGGCAGCGCACCTGCCATCAAGGGCATGAGCCTGCAAATCAACAGCGGCGAACAAATCGCTCTGATCGGCCCCTCTGGTGCCGGCAAAACCACGCTGCTTCAAGTGCTGTCCTGCACATTGAAACCCCAACAGGGCCAGGTTTCGCTGAACGAACAAAACCCTTGGCAGTTGAGTAAACGTCAACTGCAGAAACTTCGCGGTCAACTGATTGTTGCCCCGCAGGTGCCCCCCTTGCCACCCCGTCAACGCGTCATTACTTCCGTATTAGCGGGGCGATTGCCTGCGATGGGTCTGCTTCAAAGCATCAAATCGCTTTTTTATCCAGTCGATATACCCGCCGCACACATGGCGCTAAGCAAACTGGATTTGCCCGAGAAAATTTTTGAACGGGTTGACCGGCTTTCAGGTGGAGAACGCCAGCGCGTTGGCCTGGCGCGCCTGTTTGTATCCCCAGCCAAACTGTGGCTGGTGGATGAACCGCTGTCCGCACTTGACCCCACGCGCGCGCGCCTGGCGATGTCGGCGCTCACTGATTCCGCGCAGGAAAACGGCATTTCACTGATTTGCACCCTGCACCAGGTGGACATGGCGCTGGCCTTTTTCAAACGCATCATCGGGCTGCGCGAAGGGAAAATTGTCTTTGATCTGCCCACCGAGCAAGTCACACCTGCCATGTTGAAATCGCTGTACGCCCAATACGAACACGAACTTTTGGGCCAAGTTGACCGTGAGCTGATCGAAAAACAGTTCGAGCGCGTGGCACCCACAGTGGTGGTCAACAATTGTCGATGAGCAGCCTGCCCGTGCACAACCCGCGGTTTGATGTGCCACTGCGCGACCCAGCCTGGCACCAACGCCTGTTCTGGCTTGTTTTCACCTTGCTGTTGCTGTGGCCACTTACCCAGGCCACCGAATTCCGGCCTTCGGTGCTGTTTGAACCAGACAACATGAGAATCACAGCCAACTTCATTGGCAGCTTTTTCCCGCCTGTACTGGAGCCCGATCTTCTGGCCCGCATTCTGCGAGAAACCTGGAAGACGGTGGCGATTGCCACCGCAGGCATGGTGCTGGCCTTGTTCATCGCTTTTCCCCTGACCATCATTTCAACCCGCGTGTTGTCCGTGTCAGCCATTTCAGGGCGAATGGCTGCTCTGCCCTTCGTGGTGCGCCAGTTTGTACGCTGGACACTGATTGTGTTGCGAAGCATTCCTGAATTGGTGTGGGCGCTGGTGTTTGTGCGTGTAGTCGGCTTGGGCCCAACGGCCGGGGTGTTGGCGATTGCGCTGACCTACGGTGGCATGCTGGGCAAGGTATACGGAGAAATTCTGGAAAGCGGTGAAGCCACGGCCACTGAAACCCTGTTGCGCAACGGTACAAGCCGCATGCAAGCTTTCTTCTATGGCCTGTTGCCCCAAAACGTGATGGAACTGACTTCTTACACGGTGTATCGCTGGGAATGTGCAATACGGTCTTCTGTGGTGCTGGGTTTTGTAGGTGCTGGCGGTCTGGGTCAGGAACTGGACAACTCCATGAAAATGTTCAATGGCGGTGAAGTGGCCACCATGCTGATGGTGTTCATCTTGCTGGTGGCCTTGGCTGATGCAGTCAGTGCATTCTTCAGGAATCGCCTGATATGAACATGCAATCAGCCCCCGGCAAGCCATTTCAAGACTGCCCTGCCAAGGCACCTCCGGTCATGAAAGCCGGCACAGCCACACTCCTCTTGGCGATGCTGGTATTGGTGCTGGCCAGCTTCTGGACATTGAACCTTCAATGGGCTCAGTTTTTGTCGCTGGAGGCTTTTGCATCCATGGGTCGGTTCCTCGGTGAATTTTTCCCGATGGATACCCAAGCTGCATTCTTGAAACGGGTCGGCTGGGGCACGGTTGAAACCCTGGCCATGTCACTTCTGGGGACTGCCTTGGCCGCCGTAGCCGGGTTGGCCCTGGCAATACCCGCAAGCAAGTTGCACAGCAGTGACAAAGGGCTTTTGCGCACCCCCACCCGCTGGATATTGAATGCGCTGCGATCCATCCCGGAACTGGTGTGGGCGGCGCTGTTGCTGATTTCTGCCGGGCTTGGTCCCTTTGCAGGCACGCTGGCGCTGGCCTTTCATACCACGGGGGTGTTGGGCCGCCTGTTTGCAGAATCGATCGAGAATGCACCACCTGAACCTGCCGACGCCTTGCGTACGCAGGGAACGGGTACCCTGATGGTGTTTTATTTCACCACCTTGCCGCAGGTGCTACCGCAATTGATGAGCTACACCCTTTACCGCTGGGAAAACAACATCCGTGCAGCCGCTGTGCTGGGCGTGGTGGGTGCCGGTGGTCTCGGGCAGCTGCTTTCGTTTCACATGGGTCTGTTCCAGATGGGCAAAACCGCCACCATCCTGGCCGCCATGCTGCTTTTGGTGGCCCTTGTCGACAGCTTGAGCTATCACCTGCGCCGCAAGATGACCCGCTAGGCAGCCAAAAACCCATTTGAGTATATGACACCAACACCGCAATTTATACAGATTCACCAGTCACAAGCCGAACACATTCGCGAAGAATTGGTCAGCGGGTTGCGAGCCAGCAAGGCGCACGCGTCCCCAAAGTATCTGTACAACGAGTTGGGCTCGAAACTGTTTGAGGCGATCACCTGCATTCCCGAGTATTACCCTACCCGGACCGAGGCCGGTATATTCGATGAACACGCGCACGATATGGCAAAGCAATTGCCACCCGAGTGTGCACTGATCGATCTTGGCGCAGGCAATTGCGAGAAAGCTGTCCGCCTTTTTCCGGTGTTCAAACCAGCGCGATATGTAGCGGTTGATATCTCGGTAGACTTTTTAAAGGTAGCCCTGGAACGTTGGCAGCGTCAGTTTCCAACCCTTGAAATGACTGGCGTCGGCATGGACTTTTCAAGCGAACTGACTTTGCCTGTGAGCCTGGCCCTGAAACCGACACAGGCCAGGGTCTTGTTCTATCCCGGTTCCAGCATTGGCAACTTCACGCCTGAAGAAGCGCTTGTGTTTTTAAAGCAGGTGCAATCCGCCTGTTCAACGGTTGAGGGAAGCGGCTTGCTGATTGGTGTGGACCTGGTGAAAAGCAAAGCAATTCTGGAAGCAGCTTATGACGATGCGCTGGGTATCACTGCGGCATTCAACCGCAACATGCTGCTGCATTTCAATGCCTTGGCTGGCACCAATTTCCGGCTTGAAGACTGGAAGCACATTGGGCTGTACAACACCGAACTGAACCGGATTGAAATGCACCTGGAAGCCCTGCGGGATTTGACCGTGACCTGGGAAGGTGGGGAGCGCCACTTTGCAGAAGGCGAACGCATTCACACCGAGAATTCCTACAAATGGACCCTGACAGGATTTGAGGATTTGCTGAAACGGGCCGGGTTTTCTGGTTGCAAGGCTTACACCGATGCGGAGCAAAAATTTGCGGTGTTTTGGGCGAAGGCCTGAAGCAGCATTTTGGTCCTCAGCGAAAGTTAGCGACCAAGTCCTGTGACGCATCGTTTTGGTCCTCAGCGAAAGTTAGCGATCAAGGCCTGCTTGGAAATCTGTAATTCCAGCGCAATCCCTCACTTGCCCTAAAACAGGCCTCGCCAACAAACACGGGCGAGCCTGTTTTACGCCACTGGCGAACGGCAAGTGCGCTCAACGCTGGCAGATTTCCTTGAATCGCAGGCTTGGTCGCTAAACCTTCGCATCGCAAAAACGCTGCTGACAGTGCGGTACACAGTCCCGATTCACTTTGCACGATTTCTGTCCCAATCCGCAGCGATGTTTCAATCGCTTCGCCTTCAAGAAAATCTGCCCGTTTGAATTCACACGCCACGTTCGGCGAACGCCGACACCGGGTTCGGCCATCTCTTTTGCCGAACCTCGGTGAGTCAGTGTGAATTTCAAAAAGGGATCAACAGATTTTCAGGCGAGGGATTGAAATTCGCGCTGATTGAGACAAGCAGCAACTGGTGTGTGTGATTGAAATTCGCGCTGATGGGGACAAGGGGCAACCGGTGTAAGTGTGTTTGAACCTCGCACCAGTTGAGCCGCAATGCCTGTGGTAACTCAAGCAACCGCCAGTCGCCACAAGCTGGTCATTTCCTTGCACCGGGCGTCAAACAGGCCATCGGTGTTGTCAAAGGCCTTACCATGTTTGGGCTTGGCCTCCAGGCGGCCAGCCACCTTCAAGCCAGCGGCTTCAATCCAGCCCAGCAATTCTTCACGCGTACGCAAGCTCAAATGCTCGGCCAAGTCTGACAGGATCAACCAACCCTCACCGCCTGCATTCAAGTGGGCAGCCAACCCGGCCAGAAACGCCTTCAGCATGCCGCTGTTTTCATCATAAATGGCGCGCTCGATGGGAGACGTGGGCTTGCCCGGCAACCAGGGTGGGTTGCACACAATCAAATCGGCTTTGCTTTCAGGAAACAGGTCCGCTTCAAGCACCTTGATCTGTTTGCCCATGCCCAGGTTTTGAATATTGAACCGAGCACATTCCAATGCACGCGGGTCGTTGTCGGTGGCGACAATATTGCTTAACCAGCGCTGGGCCAAAACGGCTGCCAGCACACCAGTACCCGTGCCCACATCCACAGCCGAACCGTTGACCTCGCAGGCTTTGGGCAATGGGGCTTTCAGCACCAGGTCCACGTACTCGCCACGCACAGGCGAAAACACGCCGTAATGCGGGTGGATGCGGTTGCTGGGTGGGTCACCCAAGGCAGACACTTCCACCCCTTTCTTGCGCCATTCATACGCGCCCACCACACCCATCATTTCACGTAAGGAAGTCACAATCATCGGTCCATCCGCCAAGGGCTCACCCCAGGCTTCCGTGCAAGCGGCCAGCACGTCGGGTGCGCGGCGCAGGGGGATGCTGTAATCGGCGTTGAACGGAATCAGGATGGAACCCAAAATACGTGCACGCTGGGCCTGCGCCTGGCGATACAGGTGAAACTTCTGGGGATAAGCCACCTCGGCCTTGCCTGATTTTGCAGCCTTGCTGCGTTTGTGTTCCGCATTCTTGTCAACCCGGCGAACCAAGGCCTGCATCAACTGGCGGGCGTTCTGAAAATCGCTTTGCCACAGCAGGGCCGTGCCTTCACAGGCCATGCGATACGCCATGTCCGCAGTCAGTGTGTCATCAGCCAGCACAACCTTGCCTGGAACCGCCAAATGCCGCTCGGAAAGCCAGCGGGCACTGAATGTTTCATCACCCTTGGACCATTGGATAACAGGGTTTTCATTGGCTGCGTGCATGCGTATTCTCGTCGTGAGGGGCGGGGGGATCGTGTAAACTGCTCTGGACTCGCAGTGTACCACCTCGCGTAGCCTGCACCTTGATCCTTCCTGTTTCACATAGAGTGCTGTTGTCTTGATCAAACCTCGAATTGCCATTGTTAGCCCAGCCCTTGCCGATTCAAACAATGGCAACTGGCAAACTGCCCGCCGCTGGCAACAGTTTCTCTCCGAAAAGTTTGATGCACGCATTGTAAAAACCTGGGAAGACACTGCTGAAACGCAACAGGACGCTGCACTCATCGCACTTCACGCACGCCGGTCGGCGGACTCGATTCAAGCCTGGGCACAAAGCCGGGGAATACCTGAAGGCCACAGCCCAGGGCTGGTGGTTGCACTGACCGGGACTGACCTGTACCGCGACATTGAGACCGATGAAACAGCTCAGAGGTCACTTGACCTGGCCCAACGCCTGGTTGTTCTTCAGGAAAAAGGGATCGAGAAACTGAGCGAAAACCTGCAGCAAAAAACCACGGTGATTTTTCAGTCCACCACGTTTCGCAAAACGCTGACCAAACCCAAGCGGCGGCTGAAGGTGGTGATGGTTGGGCACCTGCGCGATGAAAAAATGCCCCAAACCCTGATGGAAGCAGCCGTGTTGTTGCGCAGTTATGGCGACATATACATCGACCACATTGGTGGCCCGCTGGATGCCGAACTGGCCCAGGCGGCCCAAGACACCATGCAGGTGTGCCCCAATTACCGCTGGCTGGGCAACCTGCCCCACGGTGCCACACGCACCCGAATTCAACGAGCCCACGTGCTGGTACACGCCAGCAAAATGGAGGGTGGCGCGCATGTCATCATGGAAGCCGTGTGCAGCGGCACACCCGTGGTGGCCAGCTTCATTGACGGCAACATCGGCATGCTGGGTGCTGGCTACCCGGGATACTTTCCACTGGGCAATTCACACGCACTGGCCAATGTGCTGACCCAGTTGCAGGAAGACATTGTGAACCCCAAACCCCTGCCACCAGGAAAGTCCAGCCTGTACACCAAACTGAAAAACCAGTGCGCTGAACGTGCCAAACTGTTTGCACCAGAAAATGAACAAAGCCAATTGATTCGACTCGTACAAGAGTCGATTCAACACAATCCAGAAGCAAATTCACAGGAAGTACCCCATGCAAACCACTGAACAACCCATTCTTCGTGACATTGTGCTGGTTGGTGGCGGGCACAGCCACGTGGGTGTGCTGCGCATGTTTGGCATGAAACCCTGGCCGGGCGTTCGCCTCACCCTGATTTGCACTGACATTCATACGCCCTACTCGGGCATGCTGCCCGGCTACATTGCAGGCCACTACAGCTACGACGATGTGCACATCGACCTGGGTAGGCTGTGCGCCTTTGCTGGCGCACGCCTGTTCAAGGACGAAGTGATCGGTATCGACCGAGCCAACCAGAAAGTAATTTGCAAGAGCCGCCCGCCTGTGGCCTACGATGCCTTGTCCATCAATATTGGCAGTACACCTCAGGTACAACTGGTTCCCGGTGCGTTCGAGAATGCAGTGCCTGTCAAACCGATTGCGAAATTCAACCAGCGTTGGATAAGTTTGCTTGAGCGCGTCAAAACCCACGCTGGCAAAACAACCATTGCGGTGGTCGGGGGTGGTGCAGGTGGCGTTGAACTGCTGCTGGCCATGCAGTTTCGCCTGGGCAATGAATTGAAAACCATGGGCCGCAACCCCGATGAACTGGAATTTCACCTGTTCACGGCCGATGTTGATGTATTGCCCACCCACAATCCAGAAGTGCGTGCACGCTTTGAGAAAGTACTGACCGCACGCGGTGTTGTTTTGCACCGCGATGCGGAGGTGGTGCAACTGAATGGACACACCCTGCAAACACGGCAAGGCGAGCAACTGCACGCCGATGAAATCATGTGGGTCACGCAAGCCGGGGGCGCAGCCTGGTTGAAAAATACCGACCTTGAACTGGACAGCCGCGGCTTCATCAACGTGGGCCCAACACTGCAAACCACGCGCGACCCCAAAATTTTTGCAGTGGGTGACATTGCGAACCTGACCAGCACGCCGCTTGAAAAAGCCGGTGTGTTTGCTGTTCGCATGGGCAAACCTTTGACGAAAAATCTGCACCTGTTTGTTCAAGGTGCTGCATTGCAAGAATACAAACCTCAAAAAACATGGCTCGCCCTGATCAGCACAGGTGACAAATACGCGGTGGCCTCCAAAGGCTCGCTGGGTTTTGCAGGCAGTTGGGTGTGGACATGGAAAGACTGGATCGACCAGCAGTTCATGAAGAAATTCCGCGAGTTTCCCGACATGGAAACCGGCATGGGTTCGAAAGCCCCCTCTGCCGGGCCTTCAGACCTGGCCTTGACGCAGGAAGAGAACCTGCAAGCCATTTCCGCCATTGCCATGCGCTGTGGGGGCTGTGGTGCCAAGGTAGGTTCCACGGTGTTGTCTCGGGCCTTGGGCAATCTGAAACCGATTGACCGCGACGATGTACTGGTGGGCCTGCATGCACCCGACGACGCGGCCATTGTGCGGGTGCCACCAGGCAAGGCCATGGTACACACAGTCGACTTTTTCCGCGCCTTTGTCGACGACCCTTACATTTTTGGAAAAGTGGCGGCCAACCACGCGCTGGGCGATGTGTTCGCCATGGGCGGCGAGGCGCAATCGGCCACTGCAGTGGTCACTGTGCCGCCCGGGCTGGAATCGAAAGTGGAAGAACTGCTGTTCCAGATGATGAGCGGAGCGGTCGAAGTGTTGAATGAGGCAGGCTGTGCATTGGTGGGCGGCCACACCGGCGAGGGCCGTGAATTGGCACTTGGTTTTGCGATCAATGGCCTGGTGAATGACAACATGGATGGCGTGATGATCAAGGGGGGCATGCGTCCGGGCGACGTCATCGTACTGACCAAGCCAATTGGCACCGGCACCCTGTTTGCCGCATTGCCCCAGCTGAAAACCAAGGGCCGCTGGATTGACGCCGCCCTGGAATCCATGGTGAAAAGCAACCGGCTGGGCGCGCAATGTTTGCGCGAACACGGCTCCAAAGCATGTACCGATTTAACCGGTTTTGGCTTGCTGGGACACCTGGTGGAAATGACCAAGCCTTCAGGCGTGGATGCAGAACTGGACCTGAGCGCCCTGCCTTTGCTCGACGGCGCGCTGGAGATGGTCAATGCGGGTATTGTGAGTTCACTTCAACCCGCCAACGTGCGTTTGCGCCGGGCCATTCGCAACCAGGCCGACTATGTGAACAACCCTCGCTACCCATTGATATTCGACCCGCAAACCGCAGGTGGTTTGCTGGCCACCCTGCCCGCGGAAAATGCTCAGGCCTGCGTCGCCGCGTTGAAAACACTGGGCTACGAACACACCGCAATCATTGGGCGAATATTGCCGCAAGGTGATGCGATTGAGCCCATTGTGCTGAAAGGCTGAACACAGTATGCGGCACGCTTTGCAACAACACTGGAAAAAGAGCGGGCTGCTGCTTGTGCTCGCTGTGTTGCTGTTAGTGTGGCTAAGCGTCGAAGTGTCCATTCAAGACATGCTGATGGCGCAGCGCGAACTCGCCCTGCACTTTGTGGAACACCCCACGGTGGTCACGCTGGTTTACTTCGGTTTGTTCGTGATTATCACGGCACTTTGCCTGCCCGGCGCAGGTGTGCTGATGCTGGTGGGGGGCGGTTGTATGGGCTTCGGCTTGTGTGTGGTGGTTTCTACCGCAGCATCTGCCTTGGGCGCATTGCTGACCCTGCTGGCAGCCCGATTTCTTTTTCGGGAATCGGTTGAGCTGCGTTTTGCAGCAAAACTTGATGAAATCAATCGAGGCATCGATAAGAATGAGGTGGTCTACCTGCTGAGTTTGAGACTGGCACCCATCATTCCGTTTGTAGTCTTCAACCTGCTTGCCGGCCTGACGCGCGTGAAGACCTGGACCTTTTTGTGGACCAGCTTTCTGGGCATGCTGCCCGGCACGGTGCTGTATGTGAACGCAGGGCATGAGCTGTCCAAAGTCAGCCGGCTGGGTGAATTGATTTCCACCGAGGTGATTGTTTCGCTGACTGCACTGGCGCTAGTGCCGTTTCTGATTCAATGGGGCGTAAAGCAGGTTCAACTTCGCAAGGCTGCTTAGCTTTATCGACGCAGGTTGTTCGCTATCAACGCCGCTATCGGCGCAGGATTCAATCCATCGCCTGAAAACCTGATTTGCTATTGACGCCGCTATCGGCGCAGATTTCAATCCATCGCCTGAAAACCTGTTGACCCCTTTTGAAGTTCACACTGACTCACCGAGCGCGGCAAAAAAGATGGCCGCGCCTCGGTGCCGGCTTGCAGCCGACCGTGGCGTGTGAATTCAAACGGGCAGGTTTTCTTGAGGGCGAAGCGATTGAAACACTGCTGCCGATTCGACTGTGAGCAGCGACTCGCGCAGCATGTAAACCAATTGCAGATCAGGCAGATGCTCTTGTTAAGCGCGTAGGTGCAGAACAACTGCGACGTTGATCACAATCTGCCAGTAAAAGTTTACAGGCTGGAGCAGCCAACTAGTAAGCGGATCAAGCAACTCGGTGAGGGTTCACGCAGCTCAAAAGGGTTCAGCTAACTCGGCAAGGGCTCAGCCAACTCGGCAGTGGGATTGCTTGTTTCGCACATTCAAGAAAACCGTCCTGTTTGAATTCAGGCGCAGCGTTCGGCCGGTGGCCGACACAAAATTCGGCCATCTTTTTGCCAAATTTTGTGAGCCAGGCTGAATTCAAAAAAGGATGAAGCGGTTTTCTGTGCGGAATGAGCAATCCACGACGGGTTGGCAATAAACCGGTCCCAAACGGGCAATCGACCCACTACGAGTTGGCAATTAACCCGCACCGGGTTTGCACGAAAACCACTGCAGTGATTTATCGAATGTCGAACAGTTCTACGTCGAAAATCAGATCGGTGTTGCCAGGAATCGGACCTGCACCACGCGCACCATAAGCCGTGTCGGAAGGGCAGAACACGATTGCGCGATCACCCACCACCATTTCGCACAGGGCTTGTGTCCAGGCTGGAATCACGCGATTCAGCGGGAAAGAAATCTTTTCATTGCGCTTGATTGAGCTGTCGAACACCTTGCCATCGAGGAAGGTGCCTTCGTAATGTACTTCTACGATGGAGTTTGGTGTGGGCTTTTGTGTACCCGTGCCACGCTTTTTGAAAGTCAGCTTGACGCCAGACGGCAGTACGAGTTCGTCGCCAGCAGCGGCGTTGTTGGTAGTTGAATCGGTCACAGCATTTACCCCAGGTAAGAATTAAGACAAGCGCCTATTCTAACCCGGGGTGTTCAGCCAGCTTTAAATTCAGCCTTGAAATCAATAGGTTTTATAGGGCAGGAATTTGCCGCTCATATTGATGCTCACGCGGTCACCCATGGCATTGGGTTCGCGCTGCAGATCCATTTTGAAATCGATCGCGCTCATGATGCCGTCACCAAACTCTTCATGAATCAATTCCTTGAACGTGGTGCCGTACACGCTGATCAATTCGTAAAAACGATAAATCAGCGGGTCGGTGGGCACAGCAGTGGGCAGTGAACCTTTGTAAGGCACCACTTGCAGGCAGTCGACTGCATCAGCTGGCAGGCCGAGAAATTCACCAATATTTTTGGCCTGTTCTTCAGTCAGGGTCATCTGGCCCAGCAGTGCTGCCGTGCTCCATTCCTTGGACTGGCCCAGCACTTTGGCGCAATCATCCCATGTGCATTTCTTTTTGCGCTTGGCCAATACAATCATTTCTGTGACGTCGGTTCGTTTCATGTTGCACTCCTTTGAAGCAAATTAAGTGAAGGTGTTGTCTCAGTGTTGGCCAAGGCTTTCAAGCCAGGACGAACCACCGTGGGTTGTTTGTGTTGCTCTGCATTGGCCTGGCTGGCCGAGGTATCGGGATGTTCCGGTGCGGGCGCTGCACGGTGCACAAGAAAATCCACCAGGTGATTGCGGATGGCGTAATACTGCGGATCGTGATGCACCGTGCTGCGGGTGCGTTCACGGGGCATGGTGTTCTCTACAATTTCCGCAATGCGGGCACGCGGGCCGTGGCTCATCAACATGACTTTGTCAGCCAGCAAAATCGCTTCATCCACATCGTGCGTAATCATGAACACGGTTTGCCCGGTGGCTTTCACGATTTGCAGCAGCTCGTCCTGAATGGTGCCGCGTGTCAGTGCGTCCAACGCACCGAAGGGCTCGTCCAGCAGCAGCATCTGCGGCTGAATGGCAAACGCACGGGCAATGCCCACACGCTGCTTCATGCCGCCTGACAATTCATGCGGCTTTTTGTGTGCCGCCTGACCCAGGCCCACCATGTCCAGGTATTTCATGGCATGGGCACTGATTTCTTCGGGGGATTTTTCCGGCCAGCGTGAACGCACACCGAATTCCACGTTTTTCAGCGCAGTCATCCAGGGCATCAAGGCGTGACTTTGAAATACCACACCACGATCCAGCGAGGGGCCGACCACTTCCTTGCCATTCATGATGACGTAGCCCTTGGTGGCCTCGTCCAATCCTGCAAGAATGTTCAGAATGGTGCTTTTGCCACAACCCGAGTGGCCGATGATGCAGACAAATTCACCTTTCTGAATGTCAAAATTCACTGCTTCAAAGACAGGTGCAACCGAGGCGTCCTGTGGGGCATAGCTTTTAACCAGTCCTTCAACTTGGAGAAACGGGGCTGCCAATTCTGGAGATGCACCACTCGTGCTGGCTATTTTTTGTTCAATCGTCATGGTTGTTTACTCCTTGTAGCTGACAAAGCGGGCCATGCGGGCCAGCAGCGTGTCCAGCAACATGCCGATCAAGCCGATAAACAGGATTGCACTGATGATGTTGGCAATCGAGAGGTTGTTCCATTCGTTCCACACGAAGTAACCAATGCCTGTACCACCCACCAGCATTTCAGCAGCCACAATCACCAACCAGGCAATACCCACAGAAATCCGCATGCCGGTCATGATGGTGGGTGCCGCTGCTGGCAATATCACCTGAAAAGCTGTGCGCAAGGCACTCACTTCCAGGGTTTTGGCCACGTTCAACCAATCGCGCCGCACACCGGCCACACCAAATGCAGTGTTCACCAGCATGGGCCATATGGAGCAGATGAAAATCACGAAAATTGCAGAGATGTCGCTGTCTTTGATGGTGTACAAAGCCAAGGGCATCCACGCCAGGGGCGACACGGGTTTCAGCACTTGAATAAACGGGTCAAGCGCCTTGTAAAGCAAAGGCGACATACCGATCAGAAAACCCAAAGGAATCGCCACCAAGGCCGCCAACCCGAAGCCCACCAGAACCCGGAAAATGGAATAGCCCAACTGGATGCCAATGCCCTTGTCGTTGGTGCCCCGGTCGTAGAACGGATCGCTGACATGGCCCCACAGCTTTTCACCCACATCGCCAGGTGTGGGCAATGGGGTCTTGCTGCCGGTGGAAGCGGCCTGCCCTACCAGTGCGGCATACTCGGGGTCCACATTCACCGCTGCATCTTCAGGCAATGTGGCAATGGTCCAGATGGAAATCAACACCACCAGAATCAATCCCGACAAGGCCCAAGGCGCCCACCTTTGCTTCTTGAAATCCTTCATGCCGCTCAGCCCTTGGTTCTGGAAATTGCAAAGCTGTTGATATATTCCTCAGGCTTCTTCGGATCAAATGGCTTGCCCATCACACTGAATTTTTTGTCTAGCGTTGAAGGAACAGGTATGCCCACTTCTTTCATCAGACGGGTGGCATCGGTTGCCAAAAACACCTCCTTGGCAATCTTGTTGTAGTTCACATCGCCCTTGATCTGACCCCAACGTTTCATCTGGGTCAAAATCCAGATCGCAAAGCTTTGGTAGGGGAATGGATCGAAGTCGATCCGCTGCGGGTCTTTCTTGATGCCACCCAGACCATCTGCATAAGTACCAGTCAACACCTGTTCCACCACCGTCAATGGCTGGTTGAGGTAGTTCGTGGGCGCAATGGCTGCAGCAATTTCCTTGCGGTTTTCTGGCTTGCGGGCGTAAGCAGTTGCATCCAGCACCGCTTTCAACAATGCCCTGTAGCTGTTGGGGTTCTGGGTCACGAACTCCTTGCTGGCTGCAAACGCGCAGCAGGGGTGCCCCGACCAGATTTCCTTGGACAGCATGTGGATGAAACCGACGCCGTCATAGACAGCGCGCTGGTTCACAGGGTCAGGTGCC
Source organism: Burkholderiales bacterium (assembly GCA_027484315.1). GTDB lineage: Bacteria > Pseudomonadota > Gammaproteobacteria > Burkholderiales > Burkholderiaceae_B > Limnobacter. The sequence continues at coordinate 21,832 of JAIXTE010000155.1, forward strand.
AAAAATCCGTCAATGTTGTCGGCCCGCATGTTGGCCACCATCTCGGGTGGAGGCACTGCGCGAATTTGTACATCGCGGTCGGGGTCCAGGCCTGCTTCGGCCAGGTAGTAGCGCAACAGGTAGTTGTGCATGGAATAATCAAACGGCACAGCAAACTTGAAGCCTTTCCAGTCTTTCGGATCGCGCTTGTCCTTGTGCTTCATGGCGAGTGTAATCGCCTGTCCGTTGATATTCTCTACGGCAGGCATGGTCCATGGAATGGCATTGGAACCCACGCCCATGGAAATTGCCAGCGGCATCGGTGACAGCATGTGCGCAGCGTCGTATTCCTTGGCCAGCGACTTGTCTCGTACCACCGCCCAACCCGCGGTTTTGACCACTTCCACATCAAGTCCCTGCTTGGCGTAGAAACCCAATGGCTGGGCCATGATGATGGGGGTGGCGCAAGTAATCGGGATGAAGCCGACCTTCAGCTTTTGCTTTTCAAGAGGACCTGTCCCTTGCGCGAAGGCCTCTTTGGCTGCCGCCAATGGAAACAGGCTACCAATTGCAGCCATGGCCGTTCCACTGCCCACGGCGCGAAGGAAGTTGCGTCGCAACTGGTCATTCGGAAACAGGGCATGCATGACCGCGTTCTCAACGGCGCGCTCTTCCATCTGTTGCACGGCCAGTTGCTGCTCATGCTCGGCCTGGCTGCTGTGTTGACCACAGGCGCAGCGCATGCCAAGGCGGGTATTGGGATCAAATGGGTTCTTGAAAAATGACATGGTCAACTCCTATGCGGGTTTGCAACAATCAGGCGGATGCGCGGTTCAACGCGGGCCGAAAATAATCAATGTCGTGCTGGTATTGCTGGTAGGCCTTGGTGTACTCCATGACGCGGGCCACCTCTGAAATGAATTCCTCGTCATAACCAGCACGGCGCAGCAAGTGAAAGCCCACCTCCATGCCGCTGGCAATTCCGCCACCCGTTACAATGCGGCCAGCATCCACTACTCGGGCATGACTGACCTGGCAGGCGGGTGCGATTTCTGCAAGCCGGTCGATGGGTGTTTTACCCAGATGGGAGGCTTCAATGCGGTCGGGTTCTTTCCGGTTTGTTGCAGCCAAACCATCGAGTAAACCCATGCGTGCATAGATCCACGAACCGGTACACACGCTGGTTAGCAGGCAGGATTTAGGAAGTGAGGAAAGATAGCGGTGCAGGTTGCCATTGTTCATTTCCTGCCGGGTACCAAAGCCACCTGGAATCAGGAACGCATCCATGGCTGGGGTGTCGGCAAAGGAATAATTGGGAAGTACGGTAAGGCCCGCCTGGGTTTGAACTGGCCGCATGCTTTCAGCAACCAGGAACACGTCCAGCTCGGGATCAAAACGCCTGGCTACAGAGAACACACCGAACGGTGCTGCGTAGTCGACCACCTCGGCGTCTTTGAACACATACACACCCAGTCGGAAACCCTGCATCCTGGCCATTTCTTTTCCCCGAAAGCAACGCGTTGAATTAACACTTAGTGTGCCAATCCAGGTCTTGATCGGGTATCACTGCATTTGTGATTGTGTTGTAGTGCTGGCCCTACACGGGGAAAATGCAGGTCCGCTTACAAACCATGCTGTTGGGTGTAGTTCACCAAGTCCACGAGGTTTTTCAGCTCCAGCTTTTCAAACACGCGCGCCCGGTAAGTTGAAACCGTATTGCCAGAAAGACTCAGCGTTTGTGCAATGTGCTGAACGGATTCGCCCTGCGCCATCATGCGCATCACCTGCATTTCCCGGTTGGACAAACGCTCGTGCGGGGGACGATCTGTGGGCTTTCGCAAGTCGTTCGCCATCAGGTTCGCCGTGGAAGGCGTCAGGTAAACCTGCCCCTTGCAAGCCATTTCAAGGGCCTGAATCAATTCCACCGGCGAGCAGCCCTTGTTCAGGTAAGCATTCGCACCGCTGCGAATGGCCCGCAAGGCAAACTGCGCTTCCGGATAAACCGACAACATCACCACACCGATGGCGGGAAACTCGCTGCGCACACTTTTCAACACATCAAATCCGTCACGCTCACCCAAGGCCACATCCAGCAGCATGGCATCGAATGGCGCACCCCTTAGTTTTTGAAGGGCCTGCACACCGTCCTGGGCCTGGTCTGTTGTGAAGCGACCTTCAAACTCTTCCAGAATTTGAACCAGGCCACGGCGAATGATCATGTGGTCATCAACAATCAGGATATTCATACGGCCAACACCTCGGGCAAACGAAGTTTGATGCACACACCTTGCCCCAGTATGGAATCAATCGAACAGCGTGCACCGATGTCCCAGGCGCGTTCTTCAATCCCCATCAAGCCAAACCCCGCATTGAATGTTCGAACTGCCATGCCTCGCCCGTTGTCCTGAATTTCCAGCGTGATCGCGCGCCCTTCCGTGTGCACCCTCACATCCACGCGACTGGCGCCCGAATGTTTGGCAACATTGTTCAAGGCTTCCTGCAAAATTCGATACAGGGCTGTTTCTGTGGCCTTGCTCAAGCGCACATGTTCCAGCGCAGGTTCCAGATCCAGGGTATTCACCACACTGGTGCGTTCCGAGAACTCACCCAGCAAATGTTCCATTGCAGCCCACAGACCAAGGTGGTCAAGTACACCAGGCCGCAGATCGGAAAGAATTCGCCGCAGACTTTCCATGGCACCTTGTGCCAGTTCAAGCATACTCTGTATGCGCAAGGTCAGTTTTTCGTCGCTTGCGCAGCGGTAGGAAAGTGCCTTCAATTCCAGATCGAAAGCAGTCAGTTTCGCACCCAGGTCATCGTGCATTTCGCGTGCAATCCGGGTTCGCTCCTCTTCGCGCACCGTGGTCAGGTGGGCGGAAAGCCTGCGCATCCGGTCGTGCGTTTTCTGCAGTTGCGCAGTGCGTTCAATCACGCGTCGTTCCAGTTCAGCCTGTGCAGCGAGACGAATGTTTTGTGCCTCAACCCGTTCAGTGATGTCGTTGAATGTCACTACAGCGCCCACCACGTCTTGTTCTTCGAAAATTGGGTAAGAAGCATACTCGGCATGGAAAGAAGTTCCATCGCGACGCCACAAGACCTCGTTGTCGACGCGGCACCCCTTGTTCTCCTGAAAGGCGCGGAAAATCTGGCACTGACAAACAGGCATTAAATCGTTGTTGGCGTAGGAATGGTGCATGAGGTAATGCATGTTTCTCCCCAACACTTCATCTGCGGAATAACCCAACATTTCCGCACCGGCTTTGTTGATGAAAACGCACCGACCCTTCAGGTCAATTCCGTAGATGCCCTCACCCGTGGAATCGAGCAACAACTCCAGTTGCCTGCGCCAGGCAGCGTGATGCGAAAGTTTTGAAAGATGCTTGAACACCGCGGTGCACCTGAAGTTGAATCATCAACAAAGTAGCAAGAGCAGTGCCAGAAATTTGTGGAAAAAAATATTGAAACTGCACTTGCATGGTGCGAAAAAAAAACGACAAAACCAAACCAAAAATACACACAATCGGGTTGTTGTTAATGTATTGATGAAAAAAGCTTTTCAGTTAATTAAATTTAATGTAAACATAACTCACCACACCGTTTAAGGAAGGTTACCAAACATGGTTACAACAGATCAAAAGCCAGTCGAAGCCGAAGCAAGCAAAGCAACGCCCGCTCCAAAAAAACCCGCAGCAAAAAAACCTGCTGCAAAAAAAACAGCCGCTGCAAAACCTGCTGCTGCTAAAAAACCTGCTGCTGCAAAACCTGCTGCTGCGAAAAAGCCAGCTGCTGCAAAACCTGCTGCTGCGAAAAAGCCAGCCGCTGCAAAACCCGCTGCTGCGAAACCTGCTGCCGCCAAAAAGCCAGCTGCTGCAAAACCCGCTGCCGCCAAAAAGCCGGCCGCTGCAAAACCAGCCGCTGCCAAGAAGCCAGCCACATCACGCGCAAAGGCAGCCACTGCCAGCGTAGCGAATGCTGCAGGCAAAGCAAAGAAAGCCGCTGTTAAAGCCAAACCGGCAGCCAAGGCGAAAGCCGTTGATGCGAAGTCTGTATTCAGTGCAACAGATCGCAAGAAGCTGTTGAGCGACGTCCAAAAGCAGATCAAGGACCTCGAAAAGCAAGTAAAAGGCATGGTCAAGACAGTTCAAACTGACGTGATTACCAAGATCAAGAAACAGCTGGGTATCAAGTAATTTTCGAACAGCAATAACAACAAAACCGCTACCCAACCTTTTGTATGAAAGGTTAATGTAGATTTGTAAAAACCCGCGTTGCGAAAGCCTCGCGGGTTTTTTATTGGCGCCGAGGTTTAGCGCATTACTTCAACGGATTCATTTGTGGATCAAAGTCGTTCAGGCTGGGATAAGGGAGCAAATTCCGACTGACCAGGCCATCCACTGCCACATCCAGCTGTTCCATCATTTCAACCCGGGCTTCCTGCGAAATATATGGAACATGGTAAGCAGCAAATGGTTTGAGTACATCAAACCCGGCATAACCCAAGCTGCCACGCAGAACCGGTCGAAGCATGGTTTCAAGATCACCGTGGATGGCATCATCGCCAAACATGTGCTCGCGTCCACCCAAGGTGAATGTCAGCCAGGCCCGCTTGCCTTTCATCAAACCACGGTCATAGAAATTTCGCCCGCCGTACACCACACCCGACAAAAAGACACGGTCTATCCAACCTTTGAGAATCGCAGGCAAGGAAAACCAATACAAGGGAAAATTCAGAATTAGCAAGTCACATTGATTCAGCAAGGCCAGTTCTTCAGCAATGTCAGCTGGCAAGGTATCGTTTTTCTGTGCATGGCGTTGTTCGAGTGCATACACGAGGTAGTCCGGGTTGTTGCGGTCATGAAAGTCTGCTGCACTGGCCACCGGGTTGAATTGCTTGGCATAGAGATCCGACACAGTGACAGTGTGACCCTGGGATTCAAAACGCTCGCGCATGCGACCTACCATGGCGGTACAGAAGGATTGAGGCTCGGGGTGTGCATGGACAATCAGAACATTCATGATGTTTTCTTGGAGTGATCAGAATTGATCATGCTACCAAAAGAAAAGGGGCAGCCCTTTCACAGGCCACCCCGTTGTGCGCAAAAGCGGCAAGACCTCAAATAACCCCATAAGCCAGCATTGCGTCAGCCACTTTCACAAAGCCGCCCACATTGGCTCCTTTCAGATAATCGATGTGCCCGTCTTCATCCGCACCGTACTGAACACAGCGTTTGTGAATATCGCCCATGATTGTTCGTAACCGCTGGTTCAATTCATCACGCGACCACGACAGGCGCATGCTGTTCTGGGTCATCTCCAGACCAGACACTGCCACCCCACCCGCGTTCGCAGCCTTGGAAGGTGCGAACAAAATTCGTGCATTCTGAAACACATCAATAGCGCCTTTTTCAGAAGGCATATTGGCGCCCTCGGCCACACCCATGCAGCCGTTGGCAACCAGCGTGGCAGCCTCCTCCGCGTTGATTTCATTCTGGGTTGCACAAGGAAAAGCGAGGTCACAGGGGATGTGCCAGGGGCGTTTGCCTGCCATGAATTCCGCGTGTGGGTATTTGAGAACGTAATCGCTGATTCGAGCCCGCTTGATCTCTTTCAACTCCTTGATGTGGGCGAGCTTCTCGGCATTGATTCCCTCACTGTCATACACAGTGCCGGATGAATCTGAAACAGTCACAACCTTTCCACCCAAGGTTGTGATTTTTTCAACCGCGTACTGCGCCACGTTGCCTGAACCACTCACGCAACAGACCTTGCCCTCGAATTTCAATCCCTTGTGGTTAAGCATGTCTTCCATGAAATACACCACGCCGTACCCTGTGGCCTCCACACGGATTTCACTGCCGCCAAACGCAAGTCCCTTACCGGTCAGCACACCGGTGAACTCGTTGCGTATGCGTTTGTATTGACCAAACATGAAGGAAATTTCCCGCCCCCCCACTCCAATGTCCCCGGCGGGTACGTCTGTGAACGGACCAATGTGGCGACTCAATTCAGTCATGAATGCCTGACAGAATCGCATGATCTCGCGGTCGCTCTTGCCTTTGGGATTGAAGTCAGAGCCGCCTTTGCCACCACCCATGGGCAAGCCGGTCAAACTGTTCTTGAACGTTTGCTCAAAAGCAAGGAACTTCAAAATGCCTTGGGTCACGTTGTCATGAAACCGGATACCTCCCTTGTAGGGCCCGATCGCGTTGCTGTGTTGCACCCGGTAACCGCGCTGGGTTCTCACATGGCCCTGGTCATCTTCCCAGCACACCCGAAAACTCACAATGCGGTCCGGCTCGGTCAGTCGCTGGAGAATTTGTGCAGCTTCGTATTTGGGATTTTGTTCAACAAAAGGAATGATGTGCTGCGCAACTTCATGGACTGCCTGGTGAAACTCGGGTTCGCCAGGGTTTCTGCGAATCAGCCCGTTCATGAATTCTTCAAGTTGAGGCGAGGTGCTCATCTCTTGTTCTCCTGTGTAAGGACGACATTGGACTGCGTGTTGGCAGTGTAACCAAACGCCACAGAATGGGCAGCAAGCTTTAATGTGGATATCCCCAAAAAGTGGGCACAACCACGGGGATAGAGTGTGGACAAGTAGTCCAAGCCATTCAAAACACGGGAGATTAATGTGGGTGACTAATTATTGTGCAAACTCGGTTCTGGTAAGGTGCAATGCTGGATCTGGGCATGGCGATAAATGATGGAAGCTTCCATCCTGTTCTTGGCTTTCAGGCGTTCCAGAATGTCCTTCACATGGCCCTTGACTGTTTCCACACTGATATACAACCGGGCCGCAATTTCCTTGTTGCTCAGGCCGGCACCGATCAGCTCCAGCACCTGCACCTGCTTGTGAGTCAAGCCGCGAGACAACGGGGGCATGTTCAATACATCGATGTTGGCCTGTGCCAAGGCCATTCGAATCAGTTCAAGCAATTTTGGAAAAGCGGTCAGCTTTGAAATTGCGACAAAACGATCGGATTGATAACGCTTTAACTGAGTCATCACCATTTCATCATTTGCAGTAATCAAGACCGGGATTGAGGGGAACAGGGTTTCAAAAAGACCGATGAAGGTTTCAGGCTGCACATCGCGCAAATGAAAATCTGAAATGACCATCGCAGGAAACTCGCGCACGGCATGGTGCGCGGCATCCTTCAATGCAGAAAACTGCCGAATACGGGCGTGCGGCGCCACATCCTTCACCATTTCGACCAGACCGAAACTGACGATTGGATGATCATCGATTACAAATACCACCTGACGGTCCAGGTCAACCAGCCTTTTGAGCACTGTGCCTCCGTGTCGCTACCATTGAACAGGACTTCAATTTAATCCCTAAGCGCGATGCACAGTGCCGCAAACACACCCATAAAACCGGGGTAGCTCTGCTTTTTAGACCGCCTTGCCCAGAAATCGTTGACACAACGTCAATTACTATACTACGATCCAGAACATGAACTATCTAAACGAACGACGGGAAGAAGAAAAGGAACGCCGCAGGGAAGAAATCCTGGATGCGGCCGAACTTGTGTTTTCTGAAAAAGGCTTTGATGCGGCCACCATGGATCAGGTTGCGCGCAGGGCCAGGGTGTCGCGTGCACTGGTGTACGTCTACTTCAAAGACAAAATGGCGCTGCAACTGGCCATTTGCTTGCGCGGCCTCGGTATATTGCGCGGGCTGTTCGAGCAGGCGCGGACATCACACAACACGGGTGCCGATCAAATTCGCGCAATCGGCCATGCCTACATGCAGTTTGCGCAAGACTACCCGACACATTTCGCCGTGCTTTCAAGGTTTGAAGCTTCTCCTCATGAAGTGATCGAAGGAGACCCAGGTTGTTTTACGATGGACATGATTCAGGCAGGCCAGCAGGTTCATGAAGAAATGGTTCTTGCCTTGGTCAAGGGAATGGCAGACAAATCACTGCGCGGCGATCTCGAGAACCTGATGCAGATTTCGATCACCCTGTGGGGATTCACGCACGGCACCATTCAACTGGCTCAAACCAAAAACAATTTCATGACGACCATGGGCATATCAAAAGAATCATTCATGAACCAGGCTGTTGAACTGGTCATGCAATCATTGATCAACCGCACAGGCGGAGGCAAAAAATGACCCTCAATGTACGTACAGGCGCCCGCCCCAACGGCGCTTTTTTTTATCGATTTTTTGACACCTGTCTAGTCAGTACACTGGTGTTGATTGGGCTGCAGCTCCCGATGCCTGCCGCCGCATCCACCCCCCTGGAAAGCTACCTTCATGAGGCCCTGGCCAAAAATCCGGGTCTGGCCCAGGCTGGTTTCGAGGTAGAGGCTGAGCGCCAAAGACTGGCCAATCTGCGAGCGCGTTTCTATCCAAGCCTGGCTTTGCAGGCTCGTGCAACAGTCGCCGAAGGTGGCCGCACCATCGACTTTCCCGCAGGCGACCTGCTCAACCCTGTGTATGCAACCCTGAATGCCCAACCGGGTTCACCTGCACGTTTCCCGACAGTTGAAAACCAGTCCATCCCGCTGCTTCGCCCCACTGAACAAGACACTCGCCTGATTGTGCGTGGACCGATCTATGAACCGGTTCTGGACAAACAGGTTCAGGCGCTCACCCAATCCGTCAGTGCGCAGGAAGCCGCCCGCCTGCAGGTGAAAGAGGAACTGGTGCGTGATCTGCAAACAGCCTATTGGCAATTTGCGCAGGCCAATTCGCGCATTGCAATTCTTCAGGCAAGCCTGCGAACACTTCAGGAGAATGAACGCATCAATACCGTGCGATACAAGGCCGGTGAAATCACGCTGGATGCCCCCAAACGTGCCCAGGCAGAAACACTGGAAGTTCAGGTGGCGCTACGCGAAGCACAAACACAGGCTTTGCTGGCCCGCGAGTATTTCAACCTGCTTCGGGACGCACCCAACGACAGCCCTGTCGAACTGGCCACTGAAGAGCTGACACCGAAAACCCTGCAAGGGTTATTGGAAGAACTCACGCCGAAATCACAGGGCAACACACCTGCACCGGCATTGAGCCGGCTTGAAAGCAGCCTCGCTGCACAACGCGCTCAGTTGGAGGCCAGCCGTGCCAGTTACAAACCCACATTGGGGTATTCGATCGAAGGTGGCTACCAAGGCCGGGACTACAACACAGGGCCCAACACGGGCTTTGCCAGTGCGTCTGTCGTGTTGAACTGGACCCTGGCCGACGCCGGAATACGCAGCAGCGAGGTGGCCCGCAGCCAGGCACAAGTACAGGCACTCGAAGCCCGCACAAGGCAGGTGAACCGTCAACTTCAACTGGCCAAATTGCAGGCGCGTGAAAACCTGCTGGTGTCTCTGGACAACATTCAAGCCCGGTTGGCCCAGCAAGCAGCATCGGAAGAAAGCCTGAGAATCAATGAACGCAAACGCGATTCCGGAGAAACCACGCAAGTGGAGTTTTTGGGTGCCGAGCAAATTGCCACGCGTGCACGGTTGGGTTTGGCAACCGCTGTGTATCAGGCCCGCATTGACCATGCCATTTGGCAATACAACAACAGAATCATTCCAGAGCCAGGCCCACAGGAAGGAGCTCAACCATGAAACCAATCGCACTTGTCTCAATGCTTTCACTGCTGGTGCTCGCCGCATGCGGGCCAGCCACGCCGGAAAAAGTACCCACCGTTGAATACCGCCTGGTGAAAACAGCAGCCGTGGAAACAGGGCCCGCAGCAAACCTGATTGAAGTGCCCGGAATTGGCGCGTTCCGGGATGAAACCCGGCTCAGCTTCAAAGTCGGCGGAGTGATTGAACGCATCGCTGTCCGCGAAGGTGAAAGTGTTGAAAAGGCTCAGCGACTTGGATCGCTCAACAAACAGGATGTGGATGCGGCAGTCAGCCAGGCCCGAGCCAATCACGACAAGGCGCAACGGGACCTTGTTCGGGGCAAGCTGCTGCGTGAACAGGAAGTGATCGCCAAGGTTCAGCTGGACAACCTGGAAACGGCTGCACAGGCAGCACGGGCGCAACTGTCACAGGCTCTGTTTGCAAGCCAGACCGCCGACATTACAGCCCCAGCCAACGGCCTGGTGCTGAAGCGGTTCGCGCAGGTGGGCGAAGTGGTATCGCCCGGGCAACCCATCTTGCTGGTTGGAAGCAAAAGCAGTGGCTTTGTCATGAAAGCCAGCCTGACCGACCGGCAGGCTGTACACATGCAACTGGGCAAGAAAGCGGAGGTGGAGTTTGATGCCCTGCCCGGAGTCAGCTGGCCTGGCAAAGTGATTGAACTGAGCCAGGCTGCTGACCCCGCCACTGGCACCTACGGAGTATTGATTGCGGTGGACACCAGTTCCAACACCGGCATTAACCTGCTTTCCGGCATGCAGGGCCGGGCACGCATTGAACCCACCAACTTCACGGGTACTCGCACTTATGTGCCCATTGAAGCCGTGGTTGAAGGCGACAACAAATCAGCCTGGCTATTCACGGTGCAAGCCGACAACACGGTAAGGCGTCAATCTGTGCAAGTGGCTTTCATCAACGGTGATCGCATTGCCTTGCAAGAACCATTGCCGGCAGGCACACGCGTAGCCAGCACTGGGGCCGCCTACCTGCAAGACGGTGAAACCGTCAAAGTGCAGGAGTAAGCACGATGAAACTGTCTGACTTTTCCATCAAGAATTACCAGTTCACACTGGTTATTTTCTTTCTGCTCAGTGCAATTGGCATCAGCGCCTATAAAAATATTCCAAGAACGGAAGACCCCTACTTTGACATCAGTGCTTTTCGCATCAACGTCATTTACCCCGGTGCCGACCCACGTGAAATGGAACAGCAGGTCGCCAAGCCGATTGAAGACGCCTTGCGCAGCCTCGATGACCTGAAGGAAATGCTGTCGACCTCCCGCAACAGCGGTGGCGTGGTTTTTGTCCGCTTCAATGCAGAGGTGGATGTCGACAAGAAATTTGATGAAGTAAATCGCGAGCTGAACAGCATTCGTGACAAATTGCCCGCGGGCATTCAAAAGCTGGAAATCGAACGGATCAACCCTGGCTTCACAAACATCATTCAATATTCATTGGTGTCGGAGAACGCAAGTTATGCAGACTTGGCCAACTACGCGGAAGACCTGTCAGAGGCGTTTGAGCGCATTTCATCGGTGCGCGAAAGTGAAAGCTGGGCCTATCCCGAACAACAGGTTCGCGTCACGCTGAACTTCAAAAAGTTGGCAGAACTGGGCATTCAAGCCAGTGATGTCGCACGCGTCATTGAAGGTGAATCACTGAACATACCCGGCGGCCCGGTGGAGCAAGGCGCACGAAGGTTGAATGTGCAAACGTCCGGGCAATACCGCAGTGTGGAGGAAATTCGAAACACCGTGATTGCAGGTACCGGGGCAGGCGGTGAACTGGGTGGCAGACTGATTCGTGTCGGTGACATTGCCGATGTGGAATGGGACTATGAAAACCAGGAAGTGAGAGCCCGCTTCAATGGCCAGCGTGCCGTGTTTGTCACAGCGAACCAGAAAGATGAACGCAATATTTTCGTGACCCAGAAAGCACTGGAAGAAACAGCCAATGAATTTGAGAAAACACTGCCCCCCAGCATCAAACTGGAACGGGGCTTTGAGCAATACAAAAACGTCGAACAACGCATTGACCGCCTGACTTTCGACTTTGCACTGGCTGTGATGCTCGTGTTGATCACCTTGCTGCCATTGGGCTTGCGCGCGGCCGGCATTGTGATGGTGTCGGTTCCCTTGTCACTACTCACTGGCTTGGCTTGCATGTATTACGCCGGCTTTTCCTTGAACCAGCTTTCAATTGCAGGCCTCGTGGTGGCGCTTGGTTTGCTGGTCGACGATTCGATTGTGGTGATTGAAAACATTGCCCGCTACCTGCGCATGGGCCACAGCCGGGTTGAAGCCGCGAAACTGGCTACGCGGCAAATTTCACTGGCCGTGGTCGGTTGTACCGCCACCTTGCTGTTTGCATTCCTGCCCTTGTTGATGCTGCCTGACAACGCCGGAAAATTCATTCGTTCCCTGCCAGTTGCAGTGGTGTTCACCGTGATCGCCTCGCTGTTTGTGGCACTGACCATCATTCCATTTCTGGCAAGCCGGATACTGAAAAAAGACGAGAACGAGCATGGCAACATCGTGCTTCAAAAGCTGATGGGGCTGATCGACAAAATTTACACACCCCTGTTGCACCGTGCCTTGCAAACACCCAAAACCGTCGTGGCTGCGTCATTGGTACTGTTTGTGGCAAGCCTCGGTTTGGCACCGTTGATGGGTATGTCACTGTTTCCCAAAGCGAACACACCGCAGTTTGTGATCGAGGTGAGCTTACCCCCCGGCTCCAGCCTGACAGCCACCGACAGCGTGGTAAAACAGGTTGAAGACAAGTTGACCCGGTTCGATGAAATTACTGCGGTCATGGCCACGGTTGGTCAAGGCAATCCACAAATTTATTACAACGTGTTTCAACAGGACAAACAATCCAACGTGGGTGAATTGTTTGTTCAACTCAAGGCGTATGACGACGACACGCCGAAACTTCTGGACAACATTCGCCAGGAATTGAAACGGATTCCTGGGGCCAATCTGATTGTTCGCGAATTTGAAAATGGCCCGCCAGTGGATGCGCCCATCGGCATTCGATTGGTCGGCCCTGAAATTGAAACCCTGCGAGACCTGTCCGCACAGGTTGAACGCATCATGCTGAACAACCCCGGCACCCAAAACGTGGACAACCCGCAACGCACGGGCCGCAGCGACCTGCGACTGAAAGTGAATTTCGAGAAGGCTGGCCTGCTGGGCGTGAATTCCGCACAACTGGATCAGGCTGTTCGACTGGCCATTGCAGGCAAGTTTGCGGGCGAAATTCGCCAAAGCGATGGCGATGCCTACACCATCAGCGTACGTGGTCCTGCTGGTGAACGCAGTAGCCTGGACGCACTGGACGATTTCCATGTCATTTCACGCACTGGCCAGGCTGTGCCACTGACCCAACTCACCACGCTGGAACTGGACAGCAACATCAACAGCATCTATCGCTTTGACCGGGAACGTGCTGTGCTGCTGACCGCCTATACGCGCACCGGCTACAACACTGAAAAAGTCAGCCAGGAAATTGCCCGACAAATTGACGAAATGGGTCTGCCCACGGGTTACCGCTACAAAATGGCGGGCGAAGTCAAAAGTCGTGAAGAAAGTTTTGCTGGTTTCGGTACCGCCATCCTGATCACGGTGTTCGGTATTCTGGCCATCCTGGTGTTGGAGTTCGGCAGTTTCCGAAGCACACTCATCGTCCTGTTCGTGATTCCCCTCGGTGTCACCGGTGGCATGGTGACCTTGTTCCTCACGGGCAATTCGCTCAGCTTTACAGCGGTTATCGGTTTCATCGCGCTGATCGGGATTGAAATCAAAAACTCGATTTTGCTGGTGGACTTCACCAATCAACTGCGGGAAGAAGGCAAAGCGCTGGACGAGTCCATTGAAGAAGCGGGACGCATCCGCTTCCTGCCCATTCTGCTCACCAGTGCCACAGCAGTGGGCGGCCTGTTGCCACTGGCGCTGCAAGGTGGCGGATTGTACTCGCCCATGGCTTGGGTCATTATTGGCGGGCTAGTATCATCCACATTCATCGGGAGGCTTGTTACCCCCGTGCTGTATAAGCTGCTGCCACCCGACCTTCAAGCCAAATAAGGAAAGCTGAAAAAACCAACCCCGCAAATGCGGGGTTTCTTCGTTCTGTAGAACGGAACCTTGTGTGGAACTTTCCACTCCGTGCTTCCAGGATAGGTGCTCGACCATCACCTTCTGGAGCCCTACGTGAGCACCCTTGCACAATTCTCAACCCCTGCCAATGTTCAAGATTTTTCAAACCCTGCACAGCAGGCGCTAATGAACACCGCCTGGAGTGGCAATGTCAATCGCTGGGTAGAGGCTTCTTTGGTGGGCGATGTGTGGGACTTGGTCAACTATGGCCCTCGGCCCGCTTTCTACAATCCGCTGACCACGGACGTGCCCGCCACTGCGGCCAACGCAGCCATTCCCTGGCAAGCTTTTCCCGGGCGAATTTCTGCCCTGTTTCCCAACAATTCGAACGACTGGTTTGAATGGGCCGACAACGGCGTGACCCAACAGGTCACCACCGACCTTTGCACCCAGCAATCCATCACGCCCATTCCTTACCCGCCCACTGGCCCGCGCGGTTGGCAAGATGAATACTGCGAGTGGAGCGTGCAGCGCAATAGCAGCAACCAGATCACCAGCGTCATGTTTACATGCGAGAACCCGGAATACTGGTTCACCTTGTGGGAAGTCAGCCCTGCGCAAGTGCTTGCGCTTTATCAAAGCCTGGTGAGCCCCAATGTGCAACTGGTCGACTTGTGTGTGCCCAATGTGAATGATCCCATCACCGGTCAGCCCGCCTACAACCCCTTGAACAAGTGGAATGCCGGCACCCAGACTTTGCCCAATTCGGGCGGTGCGGTTCACTTGACCAGCTCGCCCAACACCCTGGGTGCAGAGTTTGACTTGGCAGCAGCCGCGACCATTCCGCGCAGCGTGAATGGTCAGCCAGTGCAATCGGCTTCGCAATTGGTGTGCTGTGCCAAGTACGGCAAAATTGGTCGCCACAGCGACCCCACCATTGGCCAAACCGTCAACCAGGTCGTTAATTACACAGCCTCACTGCCGCAGGCACGGGCCACACTGACCAACCCGGTTGGGCTTTACATGCAAAGCCCCAACTTCAGCCAGTACACCGCCCCTGATGGCACACCCGCCAGCGAGTTCTGGACAGTGGTGCGTGGCGAATTGAAAAACCCGAGCATTCCCGGCGACATTGATCGCATTCTGCATGCCACGTTCGAGGTACCTGCCAGCAAAGGCTACACCGTCAGCGACATTACCATTGCTGGCAGCCCCATTCAGTGGGCTTCACAGATCACGAACACGTTCCAGATGTCACTGATGGCCACGGTGTTTGCCAACAGCGGTGTAACGCAAACCGCATTGAGCTGCACATCTCTGAATAACACCCCCAGCGCAGCCGTGTCAGCCATTCAGGATGCCAATGCCTTTGCGGCCTATCGAAGCATTGAACTGCAGATGAATGAACTGCCACTGTCCATTCCCATTCTTGCGTTTCCATTGGAACCAGGCATGGTGCGAAGCAATGTGGCCCTGATGTTGAACACGGGCGATGCCCCCAATGGTGGCGCCTTCAAGGTGGTGGAAGGCGATGTGGACATCCAGGTCACAGGTACCCAATCGGTTGCAGGCATGCAGGTTTACATCGTGACCATCACCGCCAGCGCAAACGCCAAGCCGGGCGACAAAACCATTCTGGCCAGCGTACCGGGCATGCCTGCGAGCCCACAGGCAGCAATTGGTCTGTTGACAGTGGTCGGGCAATTGAACGGAAAACACTTCCAGATGGCTGGCCAGGCTAAACCCCACTTCCGCAAAGGCCGTGCATGAACATGAGAGCACTCAAGATGATCAAGCAAGCTAGCCTGCGCCTTTCGCTTTCGCTTTCACTTCTATTGACCTGCCACGCAGTACAGGCGCAAACACCCGTGTGCGGAAGCCCTTTCAACCCGATGCCGGTGCTGCAACCAATACTGCCCAGTACATCCTTTTCACAAAGCGACGCTGCGGTGGACTGTTACATGTGGCAAACCTTCATCTACCTGACCTGGCCTGCGAAAGCGGGTCAGGCCGGGCAGCCTGACCCAAATGCACCCTATGGCAAATCCGCATCGACTGTGTGGGAAACATTCAGGCAATTCGATTCCGTTTTTTTACCCAAGGGACAAAAGCCGCTACCTTGGAATTCAGGCACCTTGATGCGCGCCATGAAAAAACCGCGTGTGCTGAAAAACACGTCCAAAATGTTCAGGACGCTTTCAGCCGCCGAAAGCACCGCCTTGGACGAAACACAGCAAGCAGGTGGTGGCGTGCTGATCGATCAGAATGGGCAAATCGTGTATTACGAAATGCTGATGAATCAAACCGAGTTCAACTACATCACCAGCAACACGCTGTACGAGGCCAATCAACAAAATGCCTACGCCCAGAAAACGGGCATCGTGCTGCCTCCAGACTCCATCGAAGTCAAGGCGGCCTGGAAGGTGCTCAGCCCACAGGAAGCAGGTGCAACACCACCGCGCTTTCACACCACACTGGCCTTGTTGCCCAATCAGCCCAAGGCTGTGACGATGGGTTTGGTGGGCTTGCACATCATGGTGGTGCCCTCTGCCACGAACTTCAATCAGGGCTTCTGGGCAACCTTCAAGCAGGTTGACAATGCTCCGCTGGCCGGCGCAGTTGGCCAAGGTCCTTATTCGTTCTACAACCCGGCCTGCAGCCCCACCAATTGCCCGGTCAATGTGCAAACCAAGGCACCTACACCCACGCAGGTGCAACAGGTGTTTGACGCACCTCCCGAAGCAAAAGGCGTGAACACTTATATTGCGCAGTTGATCGCCTCCAGCAGCACGCCATCGGCGGTGTGGCAAAACTACCAGCTGATCGATGTGCAATGGCCCACTTCCCCCCAAAGCATTCAGGGCCCGGGTAAAACACCGCCCCTGCCCAACGGTACGCCCAACACCAACACCTTGATGAACCCGGTGCTGGAAACATTTCTGCAACAGCAAAACCTCAGCTGCCTGACCTGCCACACTGGGGCCAGCACCGCCAAAGCACAAGGATTTCCTGGGTTTGCAAGCGGCTACAGCTTTTTGTTCGGTCATGCCAAACCCAGTCAGTGAGCGCTGACAATTCATGGTGAGTCCAGTTGAATTGGCCTACAATACGGGCTAATTAAACAAGGACTTACCGCAATCATGAAAAAACCCGCAGGCCGCAACGGCAGCGCAGGCAACTCGGACCGCTCTGGCCCGCCCAAACGACCCAGCAACCGCAACAAACCTGACGTGGCGCCCAGGTCAGCAGCCACACCAGGCCGGGGTCGCCCTACCACCACGGGTAGCACCAAAGCCGCGCCGGCAAAGCCCGCAGCACCCGGACGTGGCCGTGCAGCCACGCGCAGCGCGCCAGTTGCGCCACCGGCCGGTACCGTACGCCCACGACGCAGCAAGGTCACCGGCACCAACACACTGGACATGCTCGATCCGTTTGAGCCACAACGCCTGAGCAAGATCATGGCTGCCAAGGGACTGTGTTCACGTCGTGAAGCAGACTTTCTGATTGAAAACGGATGGGTCCGCGTGAACGGCAAGGTGGTCGACGAACTGGGTGCCAAAGTGCTGCCCACCGTCACCATTGACCTGGATGCCCGCGCCAAGAATGTGCTGAGCAAGCAGGTCACCATTTTGTACCACAAGCCCATTGGCGTGGTTTCTGGCCAGCCCGAGGGGCGCTACAAGGCTGCGATGGAATGTTTGGGCCTGGAAAACCAGGCTGACCGCAAGACTTCCACACCCTTTCAGCCCGCCATGTTGAAAGGCCTGGCCCCCGCCGGGCGGCTGGACATTGATTCCACCGGCCTGCTGGTCTTGACCCAGGACGGCCGGATCGCCAAGCAATTGATTGATGCCAATTCCACCGTGGACAAAGAGTACTTGGTTCGGGTTGAAGGGGAATTGAACGACCGTGGCCTTGAAATGTTGCGTTATGGCATCAGTCTGGATGGTGAAGCCTTGAAACCCGCACAGGTCAGCTGGCAAAACGAAGACCAGTTGCGTTTCATTTTGAACGAAGGCAAAAAACGCCAGATTCGCCGCATGTGCGAAATTGTGGGCTTGCGGGTTGTGGGCCTTAAACGGGTGCGAATTGGCCGCGTGATGCTGGGCGACCTGCCCGTGGGTCAATGGCGCTTGCTGACCCCGGAAGAACGGTTCTAAAAGGCTGATAATTCCACTCTGTTCAGGTGATTGATTTGCGTTGAAGACAGGTACTCTCGAATTTCACATTCGGATACGCCACCTCGAGATTCAACGCATGCAAGCCCAGTACACAGCCACTCGGCCGACCGGCCCCCAGGCCATCCACCCACCGCATCTCGCCACCGATCTGGTGGCCATCCGCATGCACGCCGATCAACTGTGTGTGTGGGTGAGCCTGGCCTGCCTTGGATTTGCCATTGTGCAAGGGCTTGCCTACAACAACCTGGCCGAGGCACTGGGCTGGGGTGTACCCCTGTTTGCAGCCAGTTATACCATCACCCGCTTTTTTGCCGGGCAAACACTCACCATGTACCTGAATGCGGCGTTGCTGGTGAGCATGGGTGCATTGCATGTGCATGTGGCCCGCGGGCTGCTCGAATTTCATTTCAGCTTCTTCATGCTGCTGCCTGTGATGCTGGCCTACCGGGATACCCGCCCACTGATCGCAATGGGCCTCATGATCGTGGCCCATCACATTGTGTTCGACATGCTGCAACGCGCCGGCTTTGACTGCTATATCTTCCGTGGCCCGTTTTCCGGCCTGCCCGCAGTCGCACTGCACGGCTTTTACGTGGTGGTGTCAGTCTTGCTGTTGTCAATGATTGCAAAAACTCTTCGTGACCACGCGCTGGCCGCACAGGAAAGCAGCCAGCTGATCAGCTACCTGGACAAGGAAAAAGGCATCAACCTGCGGATCCGAGCACAGGCTGACGCTACAGGAAAAATTTCCACCATGGGCAAGGTATTCAACGACTACGCTGACAACATGAGCCTGGTCGTTGCCGCCTTCAAGATGCTCCGCACCGACATTCGTGAACTGTCACACATTGCGAAACACCTTGGGGCAGACAACACACACCAGATCGAAGACAGCGCCCAGGCGTCCAGAAACCTGCGCGCTTTCATTCAAAACCTGGGGGATCAAACCCGCATGGGGCAAACCACTGCCGACTTGTCGAAAAAAGTGACCGAGGACTGTTTTGACCTGATCAATGGGCTCAACCAGTCACTGGAGCAGTTGCAAAAAATCAGCAAAAACGCGTTTGACAGCAAGCAGCAGCTACAAAGCCTGCAGAAAGACCTGAACAACGCGTCTGAATCTGCGTCGCTACAGCACCTGCAGGCCACGTTGAACAACCTCGACAACTTGAACGAACGCACCAACGATTTCATGAACAAAATGGATCTGTTGAAGAGTGGATTGAATGCCATTGAAAACCAGGTGGTATCCATCGACAGGGCCACTCACCAATGGGTCGAAAATGGCCACACAAACCAGCGTCAGGGTTGGGAGGTTCTGGGAGCCATGGAAGGGATGCAGACTCGAGCAGAAAGTGCCTTGCGCACCTTGGGAAGCACCGTACAGACCATACTTCGCGCCGAGGACCTGACCCGCGAGATGGAAAAACGACTGTCGAGGTTTGACCTGTGAGCCTGAGCAACGTGCTGGATGACCCCATGGTCAATGAGTTACTGGAAAGTGACTCGGTCCGCCATGCAATTGTGGGGCACTTTGGCGACGAATTGAGCCTGGTGGCGGCCAGCAAGTTCTTTCGGCAGCACCTCGGTTTCAAATCGGGCAGCGAATTGCTGGTCAATCGCTACGGCATGTCCGTTTACCGCGCCCTCTCCAATGCCCTACTCAAAAACCAGGGCTGGACTGGCCATGTCAAAGTGCGCGCCCAATGGTTTCGCCTGCAAATGCTGGCCCACAGCGGTTTCGGTATTTTGTGCGAACAGGATGCACTGGCACCCGGACCATCAAGCACCAATCCACCTGTCTCTGGCGTTGGACAAGCGTCGCCATCTACCGACAAATCAATGCCTGCAAGCGTCTTGTTGGTGGTTGATGACAAGGGAAGAATCAAGAACACCAGCCCTGAACTGGAAGAATTTCTGGGACAAAGCAGTGAGCAACTTCGACAGGTGGATGCTGCGAACCTGGTGTTCCGCACCGATGTCGGGCAATTCAAACGACTGGTTGATCAGGTGAAGTATCAAACCAGTTCGGCCGATGGCTCATTTCGCTTGCGCAACACCCACAACGACGTCGTTTACTTCGACTGGACCGCCGCATGCAGCGGTGGGGATGTGATGCTGATCGGTCGCTCCAGCAACATTCACCTGGAAGAAGCACTGGTCAAAAGTGAAGAGCGGATCAACAACATTCTTGAATCGATGGATGATGCCTTTTTCGCAATCGACATGAACGGCTATGTGAATTACCTGAACGAAAAAGGTGCGGAGCTTCTGGGAAAAAGTGCCCCCCTTCTGCTGGGCAGAATGGTTTGGGAACGCGCCCCCCATTTGAAAAAAACTCCCCTGTTCAAATACGTGAACCAGGCCAAGAGCAGCATGCAACCCGAAACGTTTCAATGGCAGGACCCTGCCAAGGACATGTGGTACCAGGTCAAGGCATTTCCAAGCGATGAACTGATTTCAATTTTTTTCACTGACATCAGTTCCATCAAGCACAATGAAAACAAGATGCACCACCAGGCCACCCATGATTCATTGACTGGGCTTCCAAACCGTCTGGCCCTGTCTCAAGCGCTTGGGGAGTTGCTGGGCAACGACCAGATCAAGGATTTCAAGCTGGGTTTGCTGTTCATTGACCTGGATGGCTTCAAGGCCGTGAACGACACGCTGGGCCACGATCGCGGGGATGACCTGTTGATTGCGGTATCACGTCGACTTCGCAGCGTGGTTCGAAATTCCGACATTGTGGCGCGCCTGTCAGGCGACGAATTTGTCATCACCCTGCCCTACATTGCAGACCAGGACACTGCGTTCAATGTGGGCCGCAAGGTGGTGGATGCAGTGAGTAAAAAACCGTTTGAGCTGGGCGACAAGAAAATTTATGTCGGTGCCTCAGTGGGCGTCGCACTGTTCCCCGAAGATTCACAAGACGTGGAAGGGCTGCTCAAGCACGCCGACATCGCCATGTACCAAGCCAAACAGGCTGGCAAAAATACAGTGCGCGTCTTTCACGCCAACATGAGCGCCGCTTTGCAAATCAAGGTGGACCTTGAAAATGATTTGCATGATGCCATTCTCAATGACCGCATCGAATTGCACTACCAACCCCGATTCAATTCGGATGGTTCCATTTGTTCAGTTGAAGCACTGGCGCGCATGAGATCCCGTTCTGGTGAACTGATTCCCCCTGCGCAATTCATTCCAATTGCCGAGGAAACCGGTTTGATCATCCCCATGGGCGAACAGGTTCTGCGAAAGGCATGCCGCTGGGTTCAAGACACCAACAAAAAGCTGAAAACACCAATCAACGTATCGGTGAACGTATCAGGGATCCAGTTACTGGACGGTCAACTGTGTAACACCGTTGAAAAGGTTCTGAAGCTAAGTGGGCTGGCTCCGGAAATGCTGGAACTTGAATTGACTGAAACCGTGCTGATGCAAAACCAGGATGCTGTGCTGCAGGACTTGAACAAACTGCACGCGCTGGGTGTGACTTTGTCCATTGACGATTTCGGCACAGGCTATTCCTCACTGGCTACCTTGCACCGCATGCCAGTGCAGTCCATCAAACTGGACCGATCATTTGTTCGAGACCTACCGAGCAAAATCGACAGCGTTGTGCTGTCACGCACGGTGTTGGCCATGGCGCAGGCACTGGGCTTGAAAGTGGTGGCCGAGGGAGTGGAAACCGCCGAACAACGGGACTTCCTGATTGATGCGGGTGTGCCGGAACTGCAAGGGTTTGGCTTGGCGCGACCCATGACAGCGGATGACTCACGGCAGTTTGTGTGGGCACAACAGATACCCTGCGATTCGGCCAAGAAAATTCTGGTGTGATAGCTCGAGCCTGATTCGTGAACTCACGCGACATTCGGCTGGGTGAATCAGGTTCGAGAACTCAAGCGACATTCGGCTGGGTGACTCAGGTTCGAGAACTCAAGCAACATTCGGTTGGGTGAATCAGGTTCGAGAACTCAAGCGACATTCGGCTGGGTGAATCAGGTTCAAAAACTCAAGCGACATTCGGCTGGGTGTACCCCACCTCGTTGAAAGCTTGTCTATCCCTTCTTGAAACTGAATTCCCATTCACCCAGCCCCTCCAAAACTGATCGTCGGGGCTGTGTGTCGCCAGAAAGCGATCATGGAAATCCAGTTTCAAGCGGGCAAGCTTTCCGAATCCGAGGTGAGATACAACCCGAGCCGAATACTGCTTGAGTCAACCGCGCTGGTGGCACAGAGCCGAATGCTGCTTGAGTCAATCGCGCCAGTGGCACAGAACCGAATGCCGCTTGAGTCAACCGCGCCAGTGGCACAGAACCGAATGCCGCTTGAGTCAACCGCGCCGGTGGCACAGAACCGAATGCC
>JAIXTE010000006.1 GCA_027484315.1 Burkholderiales bacterium
GACGCGACATGCACGGGAGCCGTTAACATGCTGCGCAAGTGAATCAACACGTCGCGCCACGCCCACCAAGGCGGAATGACGCGACATGCACGGTAGCCGTTAACATGCTGCGCAAGTGAATCAACACGTCGCGCCACGCCCACCAAGGCGGAATGACGTGACATGCACGGGAGCCATTTACATGCTGCGCAAGTGAATCAACACGTCGCGCCACGCCCGCCAAGGCGGGATGACGCGACATGCACGGGAGCCGTTAACATGCTGCGCAAGTGAATCAACACGTCGCGTAAACCCGCCTCTAGTTCGTCAACAGTTCTCGTAACACGAACGGCAGAATACCGCGATGCCTGTAATATTCGACTTCAATTGGCGTGTCGATCCGGCTCAATACTTTCACATCCTGCACTTCGCCGCTTGCGCGGGTTATTCGCAAGATCAATCCCGCTTGCGGCTCAGTGTCTTCACTCAGGCCGATGACGTCATAGATCTCACTGCCGTCGAGCCGAAGTGTTTGTACCGAGTCTTCGCCCAGAAATTGAAGCGGCAAAACACCCATGCCTACCAGGTTGCTGCGGTGAATGCGTTCATAGCTTCGCGCCACTACAACTTTCACACCAAGCAACTGTGTGCCCTTCGCAGCCCAGTCTCGTGACGAGCCCGTGCCGTACTCTTCGCCAGCCAGCACAATGGTTGGAACGTTCTGTTCCAGGTACTCCATGGCCGCAGCAAATACGGTCGCTTGTTCTCCATCCTTGATGGTGAACCCGCCTTCAATCCGGTTGCCGCTGGAGTCTGGTGGAATCATCAGGTTTTTTATGCGCACGTTTGCAAATGTGCCGCGAACCATCACATCGTGGTTGCCACGCCTTGAGCCATAGCTATTGAAATCTTCTGCTTCAACACCATGACGCTTCAGGTATTTTCCCGCGGGTGTGGTTTGCTTGAATGAGCCCGCTGGTGAAATATGGTCTGTGGTTACGGAGTCACCTAAAATCAGCAGAGCCTTTGCGCCCCGTATGGTTTCGACGTGGGTCGGTTTCATCGCGAAATCGTCAAAGAAGGGAGGCTTCGCGATGTAGGTAGACTCGGGCCAGGTATAGACATCGCCTTCAGGAGCAGGCACCTTGTTCCACAAATCATGCCCGTCGGTGAAATTGCTGTAAAGCCGGGTGAATACCGCGGAATCATTGGCAGTGGGCAGCAATGCGTTGACTTCTTCATTGCTTGGCCAGATGTCGCGCAAGTAAACTGGCTCACCGTCACTTCCCGTGCCAATTGGCTCGGTGGTCATGTCCATGTCCACCCGGCCGCTCAACGCAAATGCAACCACCAAGGGCGGCGAGGCCAGAAAGTTTGCTTTCAGGTTGGGGTGAATGCGGGCTTCAAAGTTCCGGTTTCCTGACAGCACCGCACATCCAATCAAATCATTTTTCAGGATCGTTTCGTTGATTTCGGGCAGCAGGTCGCCCGAGTTGCCGATGCAGGTTGTGCAACCATATGCCGCCACATTGAAACCAAGTTTGTCGAGGTATGGCTGCAAATTTGTTTTAAGCAAATACTCGCCAACTACCCTTGAACCCGGGCCAATTGAGGTCTTGATGTGAGGTTTTACGCTCAGGCCTTTCTCGACAGCGTTTTTGGCAAGCAAGCCAGCAGCCAACATCACGCCGGGGTTGGATGTGTTGGTGCAACTTGTAATGGCGGCCAGCAACACATCCCCGTGACCAATATCGATTTTATCCAGACCCGTTGGGTAGCGAATTTTCAGCTGGGCAGAATCCTTGCCAAATCCGTTTGCCGTCATGGGTTCTGAGAACAGTTGGTTGAACTGTTTTTTCATGTCTTTCAGCAGCACCCGGTCTTGTGGGCGTTTGGGTCCAGCAAGCGAGGGCTCGACGGTGTCCAGATCCAGCGTGACAGTTTCTGAGTAATCAATTTCACTGGGGTCGGGCATGCCCAACAAGCCTTGTGCCTTGAAATAGGCTTCGAATCGATCTGCTTCCGCACCACCACGAGCGGTTTTGCGCATGAATTCCACAGTTTTCGAATCGGGTGGAAAAAAGCCCATGGTGGCACCGTACTCGGGTGCCATGTTTGCCAGCGTTGCGCGGTCGGTGACGGAAAGGCTTTCGGCACCAGGGCCACAGAACTCGACAAATTTGCCGACCACTTTTTTCTTGCGAAGCAATTCGGTAATGGCCAGTACAAGGTCGGTTGCAGTAATGCCTTCACGCAAGGAATTGCTCAGTTCAACACCCACTACATCGGGTGTTAAAAAATAAACCGGCTGACCCAGCATACCTGCCTCGGCTTCAATGCCACCGACGCCCCAGCCCACCACACCCACACCGTTGATCATGGTGGTGTGGCTGTCAGTGCCCACCAAGGTGTCGGGATAAAATACGGTTTGTTCAGTTTCCTGTCCTGGTTTGGCACTGCTGCGCAAGCCACGAAACAGGTACTCAAGGTTCACCTGGTGCACGATGCCTATTCCTGGCGGAATGACCTTGAACGTGTCAAAAGCCTGCATGCCCCATTTCAGAAACTGGTACCGCTCACCATTGCGCTGAAACTCGATTTCCATATTCTGAATGAGCGCTTCGGGTGTGCCGTAATGGTCAATCATCACGGAGTGGTCCACCACCAGATCAACTGGGACCAGCGGCTCAATTTTTTTCGGGTCCTGCCCCATGTCACGTGCCACATTGCGCATGGCGGCCAGGTCTGCCAGCAAGGGGACGCCGGTGAAGTCTTGCAACACCACCCGCGCAACAATGAATGGAATTTCACTGGTGCGTTTGGATTGCGCTTGCCAGTTGGCCAGTTCCCGCAAGTGGTCTTCAGTCACTTTTTTTCCATCGCAATTGCGCAGTACCGATTCAAGTACGATCCGTATCGATACCGGTAGACGGTGCAGGTTTGGAAATCCAAGTTCAGTCAGCTTGGGCAAACTGTAAAACTGGCCGTGTTGACCCGTGGATGTGGTGAAGGTGCTGAGTGTCTGATGTTTCAGGGTTGACATACCTGTTTCTCCCTTACGTGATGGTGCCGAAGAATTTCGGCACCGTACTGCGAAACTGTTGGCCAGGATGGCCAGCAGTTGATCAATGCAGGTGCATGCTGTTGGGCAGTTCAGAATCTTCCGGCAGCTCAGCGTGCATCAGCTCGCCTTCCGGGTTGGGGTAGAGTGGGGATCCGCAATCTTCGCAGTATTCCAGCGGGAATCGTTCTTCGAGTACCTTGATCTGGCGAATGCCCACTTCCTTGAGCAATGCCTCGATTTTGGATCGAATGACCGGGTTGTCGGGTTCGCTTTCAATGTCTTTTTCATAGACGGGGTCGGGTTCGTTACCATACTCCTCACCGATGAGTGGCCAAACTACGCCATGCACAATGTCTGCGTTGCCCTCAACTGAAAAGCCAATCCGGTATTCTTCAATTTCACCGCGGTCTACAAAAGCGCCCACGCTGGCATGGATTTTCTGTGTCGGCACGTCCAGTGCGCTTTCCAGGAAAGCCGCGGACGCTCGAACCGAATAGGCCCGTGCTTCTTTTTCAGCCTCGCGGCAAGCGTTGTAAAGTCCGTTGGGTAGCATCAGTTCAAGCAGGCAGCCTGGCATGATGGTTTGCAGGGCTTGGCCACCCGTCAGGCGCCAGTTGGTTAACACCTCTTCCTTGCTCAGCAGGGTGCCGTTGCTGTGTGCCTCGACCTGCCATTTAAATGCAGGCTGGCCTACTGGCACTGAAACGGCACCAATCAGGTAACGCACGTCGCTTAAAAAACTCTGAGTGGCCGGCAGGTTTTCCGTGTCAATTCTGACTTTGACACGATCAATCGCGGCTTGCCCCAGTTGTCGCGCCAGTTCAGCCGCTGCGGTGTAACTTTCCGGCAACTGATCAGGGCTGAACAGCATGTTGGTGAGTACCAAATGGGCATGCTCTGACAGCACATTTTTTTGCAGAAGGGCGGTGAACTCGGCCACAGTAGCCTCTTCGATCTTGCCCGAGGGGATGTTGTAAGTGGACCACGCAAGAACGGGTGCGGCCAGCAGGAGGATGTCTTCTTCCTGACCCAGTTCCGGGCTTTCCACCGTGTTTTCAATCGCGAAGGCCAGCTCGTCGTAAGCGCGGTAGTTCGTGGTGTACAGATGGTCAAGGGTTTGCATCAGCGTGGTGTCGCTTCGGCCTTCCAGCATGGGGGCCAGCGCTGCGAACAACTTCTTTTTCCAATACCGTCGCTCCAGCCGGCTGCCCGCGTCGGCCAACAGAATGGCCAGATTCGCCAACGGCTTGGCATACTTGGACAATTTGGATCGTGAAGCGGTGTTGAGTGGTTTTCTGCGCATGGGTAGTCCTTATTGTGGTCTACCCATTGTAGTACGAGAAGTTTGTCTAATTGATTTTGTCGCGCAGGTTGGACTGATCGATCAGGTCTGGTCTGACCCACTCGGGTGGCGCCCAAATGTGTTTTAGGCGTTGCAGCACTGGCCCGGGTTTGAGTGCATCGCTGAACATGTCACGCCATTCGTGGGTATTGAGTGTCCAGATGTTGTTGGTTTTGGGTTGCCGCACAATGCCATATTCAACAGGCGCAACTTCCGGTTCAAATGTTCCAAACAGACGGTCCCAGATAATCAATACGCCACCGTAGTTTTTGTCGATGTACTCGTCATTTCGCCCGTGGTGCACACGGTGATGGCTGGGTGTGTTGAAGACAAATTCAAACCACTTTGGAAGTTTGTTTACGGCCTGAGTGTGTACGAAGTACTGGTAACCCAGATTCATTCCGTAAGCGAGCAAGACAGCCCAAACCGGAAAACCAATGATCAGCATGGGGGCCCAGAAAATCTGGTGCAGGTTCACCGCATAGAACAGGCTTTGTCGCATGGCTGTGGTGGTGGTCATGTTTTCACCACTGTGGTGTACGACGTGTGCACACCAGAACCAACGCACGCGGTGGCTACCGCGGTGAAACCAGTAATAGCAAAACTCGATACCGAACAGCAGGGCCGCAAAGCTGAGTGGAGTGACTTCAATAGTGGCAATGCGGAAGGTGTAAATCCATTCCATGAAAGCTGACACAAACAAAGCGAACCACACCAACTCCATGGCCTGGTAACTGCCGCCCAACATCATGTTGGTAACAACCTCATTTTTTTTGAAGAAAAAGGATTTGCCAACTTTTTTCAGATACAGGAACTCGACCAGCGTCGCACCCAAAAATAAAGGCGTTAGCAGGGTGAGAAAAACCTGTTTCCAGTCCGGGTTGGGGCCGAACAGCAGGTTGAAAGTGGGCATTGCCTGATTGATCAACTGTTCCATGCGTGTCTCCGCTCATTGGATTTCTTGATGCTTGAATTGTGCAGGTGTTTTGGCAACAAGTATTGTGAGTTCAAGCATTGTTTTTGTGAAATCGCGCCAGAAAACAATTCCAACTCCAAACGCCTCTCTTTCACTTGTCCCGGTGGGGTCGCTTCGCACTTCAAGGCGTAGCTTCGTACTTCAGGCGTAGCTTCGCTCTCTAAAGCCTCGCCATGTCACTTGTCTCGACAGCCGGGCTTTCGCACATCAAAGCCTTGTCATGTCACTTGTCCCGACAGCCCCGCCCAAGGTGCAAGTTGTAGCGGTGGCCGTTCCTATTCCACCTTGCAATGGATGCCGCAAACGCTAAAGCGTCTTGCGGAGCCGCTTCGCGCCTAA
>JAIXTE010000031.1 GCA_027484315.1 Burkholderiales bacterium
AAACTGGCAGGGCAACCCAAAAATATCGAAATCACTGTCGCTTAAATTTATCACTGGGTTGTTTGTTATACGGTGAAGCTTTCACCACAGCCGCAGCGTGCCTTTTCGTTGGGGTTGTTGAACTTGAACCCTTCATTGAGGCCTTCGCGGGCGAAGTCCAGTTCAATGCCTTCCAGGTAGGGCATGCTTTTCGGGTCAACGAACAGCTTGACACCATGCGCTTCGAACACATTGTCTTCCTGCGAAACCGCATCAACGAATTCCAGCTTGTAAGCCATGCCGGAACAACCGGTGGTGCGCACACCAATGCGCAAGCCAATTCCCTTGCCGCGTTTGGTCAGGAATTTGCTGATGTGGTCGGCGGCGCGCTCTGTCAATGTAATCGCCATGGTGTTCAATTCCTATTCAACAACTTGTCAACGAAACAGCCTGATCAGGCGTGCTTCTTTTTGTAATCTTCAACAGCGGCCTTGATGGCGTCTTCCGCCAAAATGGAGCAGTGAATTTTTACCGGGGGCAATGCCAGTTCTTCTGCAATGGCGGTGTTCTTGATTTCCAAAGCCTGGTCCAGGGTTTTGCCCTTGACCCACTCGGTCACCAGTGAAGACGACGCAATGGCCGAACCGCAACCGTAGGTTTTGAACTTTGCATCGGTGATCAAGCCGTCTGAGCCCACCTTGATTTGCAACTTCATCACGTCGCCACAAGCGGGTGCACCCACCATGCCGGTACCTACTTCGTCGTCGCCTTTTTCAAAGGAGCCCACGTTGCGGGGGTTTTCATAATGGTCTAGAACTTTTTCGCTGTATGCCATGGTACTTCTCCTGAATATTCAAATATTTTAGTGCTCTGCCCATTGAACGGTGCTGAGGTCAACGCCGTCCAGGTGCATTTCCCACAGTGGGGACAATTCGCGCAGCTTTGCCACCTTGGATTTCATCAGTTCAATGGTGAAATCAATGTCGGCTTCGGTCGTGAAACGACCAATCGAGAAACGGATCGAGCTGTGCGCCAGTTCATCGCTGCGGCCCAAGGCGCGCAACACGTAGGAAGGCTCCAAAGATGCCGATGTACAGGCCGAGCCTGAGGACACGGCAATGTCTTTCACAGCCATGATCAGCGATTCGCCTTCCACGAAGTTGAAGCTGACGTTCAGGTTGTGGGGTACACGTTGTTCAAGGTCGCCGTTGACATAAATTTCGTCAATTGCCTTCAGACCATTGAGCAAGCGGTCGCGCAATGCTTTCATGCGGGGCAACTCACTTGCCATTTCTTCCTTGGCAATGCGGAATGCTTCGCCCATGCCCACCAGTTGGTGCGGGGCCAAAGTGCCCGAACGCATGCCGCGCTCGTGGCCACCACCGTGCATTTGCGCATCAATGCGAATGCGTGGCTTGCGCCTTACATACAGGGCACCCACGCCCTTTGGGCCGTAGGTTTTGTGGCCGCAGAAGCTCATCAAATCCACTTTCAGTTTTTGCAGGTCAATTTCAACCTTGCCTGTGGCCTGGGCTGCATCCACGTGGAAAATAATGCCGTTTTCGCGGCACAGTTCGCCAATGGCTGGAATGTCTTGAATCACGCCAATTTCATTGTTCACATACATGATTGACATCAGCACGGTGTCTGGGCGAATGGCGGCTTTCAAGGCGTCCATGTTCACCAAGCCGTTTTCCTGCACATCCAGGTAAGTGGCCTCGAAGCCATGGCGTTCCAGGTCACGGAAGGTGTCCAGCACGGCTTTGTGTTCTGTTTTCACCGTAATGATGTGCTTGCCCTTGGTTTCACCGTAAAACAGCGCTGCGCCCTTGATGGCCAGGTTGTTTGATTCGGTTGCGCCAGAAGTCCAAACGATCTCGCGGGGGTCGGCATTCACCAGCGCGGCCACGTCATCACGGGCCTTCTCAACAGCTTCTTCCGCTGTCCAGCCATAGGCATGGCTACGGGAGGCCGGGTTGCCAAAGCTTTCGCGCAGGAAAGGGATCATCGCATCGGCTACACGCGGATCCACTGGGGTGGTGGCGCTGTAATCGAGATAAATCGGCATCTTTGTCATCTGTTGTACTCCCATCTACTGCTGTTTAATGTGTGTGCTGTGAGGCTGCGGTATTAAGGGCCGCTGGCCTTTCACGAAACTGAATTGTCTTTTCTGCGTCTTTTTTACGGTGCTTTTCAACCAGGCATTGAAGGCTAACCGAGCCCAGGTATTCCAGCATCTTGGTGTTCAGGCTGCTCCACAGGTCGTGCGTCATGCACTGGCCTTCATCGGTGCAGTTTTCCTTTCCACCGCACTGGGTCGCATCCAGCGGTTCATCCACTGCCAAAATGACATCGGCCACACTCACCTCTTTGAGGGAGCGGACAATATGATAACCGCCACCGGGGCCGCGAACACTTTCAACCAACTCGTGGCGGCGCAATTTGGAAAACAATTGTTCCAGATAGGACAGGGAAATGTTTTGCCGCTGGCTGATGCCTGCGAGCGACACAGGCCCTGTGTCTTGCTGCAAGGCAAGATCAATCATGGCTGTGACAGCAAATCTGCCTTTGGTAGTCAATCGCATGGCAACCCTTTTTAATTCCTAGTATTTCAGTCAAGTATAGCAAAGTTGACTGTTTTACTCAAGTATTCAAACTGATCGTGATGATAGGGAAAACCTTGATTGGGGTGGGTGTTGGAGGGACTGAAAACAAAAACCGCCAGCCAAGGCCAGCGGTTTTCGTAGTCCACGCCCGCGTGAAGCAGGCGCAGGGGGTTCACATCGTTTTATGCAGCAGCGAACTGGAACACGCGCTTGCGCAACACTTCCAACAAGCCAGTGCAGCTGTCTTCGATGTAGTTCAGCACGGTGTCAAAGCCGTCTGGGCCACCGTAGTAGGGGTCAGGCACCGTGGCTTCATCGTGTTCAGTGGCATAACGCATCATCAACTGGATTTTGTGCGCGTACTGGCGTGGGCACTGCTGTTGAAGCAGGCTCATGTTGTCCCAGTCCATGGCCAGAATCATGTCGCTGTCACGGAAGTCTTCAGCCGTCACCTGGCGCGAAATCAGTTCAGACAGGTCATAACCACGCTTGGCTGCAGCAGCCACTGCGCGGGGATCGGGCGTTTTGTCGAGGTGGTAGGCGTGTGTACCAGCCGATTCCACGGAAATTTCATGGTCAAGACCCGCTTCGCTTACCATTTGCCTGAAAACGCCTTCCGCTGTTGGTGAGCGGCAGATGTTACCCATGCACACAAACAAAACTTTGCTTTTCATATTGGCTTCCTATTGTCCTGAACCCATTAAAATAAAACTCTTAAACTTGTGCCATTCGCTTGTGCAGCCCGCTCAAGCGCTGCGTTTGGCGTCCAGCGATGACACATTCGAATCGCCTTTGCTGCCAAACAACTGTTCTTTCAGCAAGCCCAACTGGTCACGTGCCTGGGCTGCTTTTTCAAATTCCAGGTTCTTCGCGTGCTCCAGCATGAGCTTTTCAAGTCGCTTGATTTCCTTGGCCAACTGTTTTTCACCCAACGGTGCAACTTCCAAAGCCTTGTCAGCCTTGCGTTGCTTGGAAGCATTTGGATCGAACACGCCATCAATAAGTTCCTTGATCTGCTTGTTCACGCCCCGCGGGGTAATTCCGTTTTCAGTGTTGAATTCAATCTGCTTGTTGCGGCGGCGGCTTGTTTCCCCGATCGCCAGTTCCATTGAATTGGTGACCCGGTCTGCATACAAAATGGCTTTGCCGTTCAAATTTCGGGCGGCGCGGCCAATTGTTTGAATCAAACTGCGTTCGCTGCGCAAGAAACCTTCTTTGTCCGCGTCCAGAATAGCAACTAGGGACACTTCCGGAATATCCAAGCCCTCTCGCAACAAATTAATGCCAACCAGCACGTCAAATTCGCCCAAGCGGAGGTCGCGAATGATTTCCACGCGTTCCACGGTGTCAATGTCGGAATGCAGATACCGCACGCGCACGCCGTTGTCGCTGAGGTAATCAGTGAGGTCTTCGGCCATGCGCTTGGTCAACGTTGTGACCAATACTCGATCGCCAGCGCGAGTTCGTTCGTGAATCTCGCTGAGCAGGTCGTCGACCTGGGTGGTGGCAGGGCGCACCTCGATCACAGGGTCAATAAGGCCTGTGGGGCGCACCACTTGTTCAACCACTTGACCGGAGTGCTCTTTCTCGTAATTCGAGGGCGTGGCTGAAACAAACACTGTTTGCCGCATTTTGGACTCGAATTCCTCGAAACGCAAGGGGCGATTGTCCATGGCAGATGGCAGACGAAAGCCGAAGTTAACCAAGGTTTCCTTGCGAGACCTGTCTCCACGGTACATTCCGCTGAGTTGGCCCAGGGTCACGTGGCTTTCATCAATGATCATCAAGCCGTCTTTGGGCAGGTAGTCAATCAGTGTGGGTGGTGGTTCACCAGGCGCAGCACCCGACATGTGGCGGCTGTAATTCTCGATTCCCTTGCAAAAACCGAGTTCCGCAAGCATTTCAAGGTCGAACCGGGTGCGCTGCTCAAGCCGCTGGGCTTCAACCAGTTTTCCGTCTTTGACAAAGAAGTCCAGCCGTTCGCGCAGTTCGTCCTTGATGGTTTCAATGGCGCGCACCACCGTGCCGCGAGGTGTCACATAGTGGCTGCTGGGATAAATCGTGAATCGTGGCAGTTTTTGACGAATTTTGCCAGTGAGCGGGTCGAATAGCTGGATGCCGTCAATTTCGTCATCGAACAGGTCAATTCGAACGGCCAGTTCGGAATGTTCAGCGGGGTACACGTCAATGGTGTCGCCCCTCACCCGAAAGGTACCACGAGTGAAGTCCAAGTCGTTGCGCTTGTACTGCATGGCAATCAGGCGCTTGAGGATGTCGCGTTGGCTCAGCTTGTCGCCATGGCGAATGCTCAGAATCATGGCGTGGTAATCGGACGGGTTACCAATACCGTAGATGCAGCTGACCGTGCCTACAATGATGGTGTCGCGCCGTTCCAGCAGGCTTTTTGTGGCCGAAAGGCGCATTTGCTCAATGTGCTCGTTGATCGAGCTGTCTTTTTCAATGAACAGGTCGCGGCTGGGCACATAGGCTTCAGGCTGGTAATAGTCGTAGTAGCTGACGAAGTATTCCACCGCATTTTTCGGGAAAAACTCGCGCATTTCAGCGTACAGCTGGGCTGCCAGCGTTTTGTTGGGCGCCAGTACCAGGGCAGGGCGACCGGTTTGGGCGATCACGTTGGCCATGGTGAAGGTTTTTCCTGACCCGGTTACGCCGAGCAAGGTTTGAAACACTTCACCGTCGTTCACGCCTTCCACCAGTTTTTCAATGGCGGCAGGCTGATCGCCAGCCGGGGGGTAGGGCTGGTACAACTCGAACGGACTGTCGGGGTAACTGATAAATCCAGGGGTCATGTTAAACTGCAACGCATGATGTGAGGCAACCACAAACCACAGCTGTTTCGACCAATGATCACCCGAACGGGTTGAACCTTTTGGCCAATGCCGTAGAATTGCGAGGTTGCATCATTAGGCTGTGTGCTGTGAAATATCAACAGCAATTTGTGATAAGCCAATCGTGCATTATGGTCGGAAACAGGAATTATTTCCAGACTTGACTTTTTCTTTTTTCACTCCCAGACAACGGAATCATGCTTTCAAATCGCGCACTTACGATCAAACCTTCCCCTACACTTGCCGTGACAGCCAAGGCGGCCCAACTGAAAGCCGAGGGTAAAGACATTATCGGCCTGGGCGCTGGTGAGCCTGACTTCGACACGCCAGATCACATTAAAGAAGCTGCCAAGAAGGCAATTGACGCCGGCTTTACCAAGTACACGAACGTGGGCGGCACACCTGGCCTGAAAAACGCCGTGATCGCCAAGCTGAAGCGCGACAACAACCTGGACTACAAGGCCAATGAAGTGGTCGTGGGTGTAGGCGGCAAGCAGTGTATTTTCAACATGATTCTGGCCACCATCAATGATGGTGACGAGGTGGTCATTCCTGCACCGTACTGGGTCAGCTACGCCGACATCGTTGAAATTGCCGGTGGTGTACCCAAACTGGTGTTGGCCGGTATTGAGCAAG
The DNA here is from genome assembly GCA_027484315.1 of Burkholderiales bacterium. Taxonomy (GTDB): domain Bacteria; phylum Pseudomonadota; class Gammaproteobacteria; order Burkholderiales; family Burkholderiaceae_B; genus Limnobacter. The sequence continues at coordinate 6,071 of JAIXTE010000031.1, forward strand.
GCTTCAAGATCACGCCCGCCCAGCTGGAAGGCGCAATTACCCCCAAAACAAAGATGTTCATGATCAACAGCCCCAGCAACCCCACTGGCGCTGTGTACACCAAGGAAGAGTTGGCGGCCTTGGGTGAAGTGCTGTTGAAGCACCCCAATATTATTGTGGCCACTGATGACATGTACGAGCACATCAATTTGACTGGCGTGCCTTTCGTCAACATTCTGAATGCTTGCCCAGCGCTGAAAGACCGCACCGTGGTGTTGAACGGTGTGTCCAAGGCCTACAGCATGACCGGCTGGCGCATTGGTTTTGCTGCCGGCCCCGCCAAGTTGATCGACGTGATGACCAACCTGCAAAGCCAGTCCACTTCCAACCCCACTTCAATTTCTCAAGTGGCAGCCGAAGCGGCGTTGAATGGTGACCAGGATTGCCTGAAGCCCATGGTTGCCGCTTTCCGCGAGCGCAATGAGTTCGTGACCAAAGCATTGAATGCGGTACCCACTATCCAGTGTCTGAAAGCAGAAGGTGC
>JAIXTE010000047.1 GCA_027484315.1 Burkholderiales bacterium
AGGAGAATACCGATCTGGTTGCCTTTTTGGTCAAGCATCATTTGACGATGTCCAACACGGCTCAGAAAAAAGACCTGTCTGATGCAGACGTACTCCGGGAATTCGCAGACATTGTGAAAAACCCCCGAAATTTGACTGCGTTGTATCTTCTGACAGTGGCGGATATTCGAGGTACCAGTCCAAAGGTGTGGAATGCGTGGAAAGGCAAGTTACTGGAAGACCTGTATCGGCTGACCTTGAAATACCTGGGCGGCGAGGCCCCCAACCGGCGTCAAATGTTGGTTGAGCAACAATCCGAAGCCAAGAGAATTCTAAGGTTGTATGCTCTTTCCGATGATGTGCAAGAAAAGTTGTGGGCACAACTTGATGTGTCGTATTTCCTGCGTCAAGGCGCAAGCGATATCGCATGGCACAGCCGTCACTTGTATTGGCGGGTTAACGCCGAACAACCCATTGTGAAAGCCCGCCTGTCGCCCATCGGCGAAGGACTAGAGTTGCTTGTTTACACTCGCGATGAAATGGATTTGTTTGCACGCATTTGCGGCTACTTTGATTCCAAAAACCTCAGCATTCTTGACGCGAAAATTCACACCACCTTGCATGGCTATGCGTTGGATTCGTTCCTGATCCAGCATGACAACGGCACTGAATTTTATCGGGAAACTTTGTCTTTGCTTGAAGCGGAGCTTCAGGACAGATTGATCAAGCGCCTGCCGCTGGAAGCACCTGTGTTTGGACGCATGTCCAGGCAATCGCGCCATTTTCCTGTGCGCCCTACTGTCGACCTGATGCCGGATGAAAAAGGAAACCAGTATTTGTTGACTATTTCAGCAACCGATCGCACTGGTTTGCTCTATTCCATTACCAAGTTGCTTGCGCAGTACAAGGTCAGTGTACAAACCGCCAAAATCATGACTTTGGGAGAAAGGGCCGAAGACAGTTTCCTGCTATACGGCCAATCATTGAGCTCGCAAAAACTTCAAATTCAACTGGAAACAGACCTGCTGGAACTGTTGTCCATTTGACAGCACGGCTGAGACTTGGCTGCAAGGCGAATCATTCGTCTTGCAGTTGAACCATCGACTTGATAATACCCATTACCCGGCCCATGCCATCCTGAACAGTCTTGCTGATCTGCGCGTGAGAAATTTCCTTGGCACTGTCCCCAACCCCTGCGGCCTGATTCACCACCAAGGCAAGGTGCACGTAAGGCAATTCCATTTCACGGGCCAATGAGGCCTCGGGCATGCCGGTCATTCCCACAATGTCCGCACCGTCTCTGGCCAAGCGCTTGATTTCGGCGGCTGTTTCCAACCTGGGGCCTTGTGTACAGGCATAACAGCCACCTTGTGCCACCTGTTCACCTACCGCATCGGCCGCAAGGCAAAGTGCTGCTCTTAACGATGAGTCATAAGGCCAGGTGAAGTCGATGTGCTGCACGGCCTGACTGTCGCCCTCAAAAAATGTCGCAGCACGGCCATGTGTGTAGTCAAGAATTTGATCGGGAACCACCAACTGGCCGGGCTTCCAGTCAGGGCGAATTCCGCCTACGGACGCCACTGACAAAATACCGTCTATTTCAAGCTGCGACAGGGCCCAGATATTCGCCCTGTAGTTGATCTCATGCGGAGCAATGGTGTGGCCATAACCGTGCCTGGCCAAAAAAACAACCTCACGGCCAGCAAGCCGGCCGATCGTGAGCGCACCGGAAGGCTCACCGTAAGGTGTGCGTTGAACCTTGCGTTGCGTCACTTCAAAACCGGGAAGTTGACTCAAACCACTGCCACCCAACACTGCATACATGGCTTAGCCTCTGTTTTTCAAGTAATCGGCAAACTCAGCGCTGACCTCGTGATGCTTCAAACCGAGCTCAACAGTGGCTTTCAGGTAACCAATTTTGGATCCACAATCAAACCGTGTCCCGTTGAAACGATAGGCCAATACCGGCTGATCTTCAAGCAAGGAAGCGATGCCGTCGGTCAACTGGATTTCACCACCCGCACCTTTGCCGGTTTTACGAATGTGGTCAAAAATCTGCGAGTTGAGCACGTAGCGACCTACGACAGCCAGGTTGGTCGGCGCATCTTTCGGCTCCGGTTTTTCAACAATGGCGTTAACGCGTTCGGAACGGTTGTTCCACGGAGTACTGGACACAATACCGTAAGACTTCGTGTCTTCCAAAGGCACTTCTTGTACAGCCAAAACGCTGGCGTGTTCGCGCTCAAACACTTTTACCATTTGATGAGTCACTGAGGGTGTGCCTTTCTGTACATCCATCAAATCGTCAGCAAGCAACACGGCAAATGGCTCTGCACCCACTACTGGCTCAGCACACAATACCGCATGACCCAAACCCAGGGGCTCCATCTGGCGAATGTAAATACAGTTCACATGACTGGGAACGATGTTCTTTACGAGTTCAAGCAAGGCAGTTTTGCCACGCGCCTGAAGCTCAGCTTCCAGCTCATAGGCTTTGTCAAAATGATCCTCAATGGCCCGCTTGCTTCGACCGGTGATGAAAACCAGCTCGGTTAAGCCGGCTTCAAGCGCTTCTTCTACTGCATATTGAATCAGTGGTTTGTCCACCACTGGCATCATTTCTTTGGGACTGGCCTTCGTTGCGGGTAAAAAACGGGTACCCATGCCTGCAACCGGAAATACTGCCTTTCTGACTCTGCTCATTGCTTCACTCTCGACAATAAAGGAATAGATAATTAGTATGGCGCCTGATCAAAGCATACCTTGAAATGTTTGCTCATCCAAAACAGCAATGCCAAGGCTGGTTGCTTTGTCGAGTTTGCTTCCAGCAGACTCACCCGCCAGTACGAAATCCGTTTTTTTGGACACAGAACCAACCACCTTGCCGCCGCGAGCCAGTATCAATGCACTGGCTTCATCGCGACTAAATTGGCTCAGGCTACCCGTTAACACAAACGTTTTTTGAAAGAACGGATGATTAACGTCAGTTTCTTCCACTTGATCCTCGGGCCATGAAATGCCAAGGGCGATCAACTCGTGTACCACGCTCTGGTTGGCAGGCTCATTAAAAAACTGGCGAATCGATTCTGCGACAACCGGACCCACGTCATTTACTTTCAGCAGGTCGTCAACGCTTGCGGCCATCAAGTTGTTGACGTCCCGAAAATGTAGGGCCAGGTCACGTGCGGTGGCTTCACCCACATGGCGTATACCCAATGCGAACAGGAATCGCCCAAACGAGGTTTGTTTGGCTTTATGTATGCTGTCGAGCAGGTTGCGAGCAGACTTCTCGCCCATTCTTTCCAGCTGAACCAGGTCTTCAAACTGCAGACGAAACAAGTCAGCGGGAGTTTTTACCCACTCCCGATTGACCAGCACTTCCACCATTTTACTGCCCAAGCCCTCAATATCAATTGCACGCCTGTGAGCAAAATGAATGATGGCTTGAGTTAACTGCGCCCGACAAACCAGACCACCAGTGCAACGAAAGGCGGACTCGCCCTCTTCCTTCTGTACAAGCGAATTGCATACAGGGCAGTGCGCAGGCATGACAAATGCCACGCTGCCTTCGTTGCGTACATTGCCAGAGAACGGCAACACTTCCGGGATCACATCACCGGCACGACGAACCAGCACCTGATCGCCCACACGCAAATCTTTTCGCTGAATTTCGTCCAGGTTGTGCAATGTGGCAGACGACACCACCACACCGCCAACCTTGACAGGCTCAAGTTTGGCCACAGGGGTGATAGAACCGGTTCGGCCAACCTGCACCTCAATGTTAAGTAAACGGCTTAGCACCTCATCAGGCGGAAATTTGTGGGCCACGGCAAAGCGAGGCGCCTTGGCCACAAAACCCAGTTGATCTTGAAGGTCAAATGAATCGACCTTGTAAACAACGCCGTCAATTTCGAAAGGTAACTCACTGCGCCCATCACCCACATGACGGTAGAAATTCAGCAGCCCTTCCGCACCTTTGGCCGTTTGGCTAAGTGACGAAACAGGAAGTCCCATTTCTGCCAGCCATTTCATGAGGGCGGATTGCGTTTTCAATTCGCGCAAATGCTCGCGTTCAAGCGCTGCACCGTAACAGAAAAAGCGTAAGGGACGGCTGGCGGCTATTTTGGGGTCAAGTTGGCGTATGGTGCCGGCCGCCGCATTGCGGGGGTTGGCAAATACCTTCAGGCCAAGCTCTGCCTGACGCTGATTCATCTGAGCAAAATCCTTCTTGAACATGAAAATTTCACCGCGAACCTCCAAATTGGCTGGAATACGGTCACCTTTCAGCTTGAGAGGTAAACTTCGGATGGTTCTTACATTGGAAGACACGTCTTCGCCCACGGTACCGTCACCCCGCGTCACGGCCTGTTCAAACTTGCCATTCCTGTAATGAATTGAAATCGCCAAGCCGTCAAATTTTGGATCAGTCGTGTAGTCAACCACCGCATTGGCGGGTAAATCCGCCAACTCTTTAACCCGCCGGTCAAAAGCCAGTACATCATCGTCCTCGAAGGCATTGCCCAGAGACAGCATGGGCACACGGTGCCTAACCTGCAAAAAGCCCTCAGATGGCTTTCCGCCCACCCGCTGCGTGGGCGAGTCAGGCTGGATCAGCGTTGGATGATCCTCTTCCAGCTTTTGCAGGGCGCGGTAAACCTGATCAAATTCAGAATCAGGAACTTCCGGTGCGTCCAAAACGTAATAAGCGTGCTCCCAGCGCACCAGTAGCTCAATCAATCGGCGCATGAGCTGCTCGGGATCCTCCCTTGATGAGTCAGTAGAAGCGCCCTCTTCCGCAGCGTCGTCAAACAAGTCCAGATTAATCATGAAAACAAAGTGCGTGCGACAGAGCCCCCAGGTGTAAAGCCTGAATCAGTCAGGTTTCTCACCCGCTCAATTAACTGGTTGTATATGCCTTCGATGGCTTGCGTACTCAAAGTACGTCCTGAATCGTCCATCAGGGGTGCGCCAAATTTTTCATTCATGCTGTGGCAAACCGTGACGATGTCACCCAAGGCCTTCACAGGCTCTGGCGAATTCGGCACATCAATATTGAAACTGAGCAAGCGTTTGCCCGGTGCGTTGTGAATCACCATGCTAGCGAGCACGCCTGTTTCGTCCGAGAGAAACCATTGATGACCTTTTTGTAACCAACCTGCCTGGGTCAAAAACTCCACTGCGGTGGTTTCCTGAACGGTGTCAGGTAGCAGGCAATGCAGACCCAACAAGGTATCAAGCGCTGCGGCCGCTTGATCCAGTGTTTCAGCTTTGGCAACAACTTCTTTCATTTCCGGAAATTCAATATCCGCATTGTGATCGTCTGCGAACCGTTTCAGTTTACCCAGCACCTCGGAGAATTCAATCGAGCTCAACGGCCCTTTGCGATTGGCAATCTGCACACTGGCCTTCAACGATTTCGCTGTGCCCAGGTATGGGCTGGCCTTGAACCAGAATGACTCGCTGACTGCACCAGCCCCATCGGGACTTACAGAATAAACAATCCGTTTTCGATTGATCTGTTCCAGTCCATCCACCAGATTTTTCCAGGTGTTTGCGTCTTTGCCTTCCTCAAATTGAACGATGAAATCAGCAAAAATGCGTTTATCAATCGGAGGCTGCGGGGTATTCTGCAAATTTGAATCTGTAGACCCTTGATCCGAACTGTCCTGAGTGGCAACTGTTTCATTGGATCCGGAAGAAGCGAACGGATGAACTTCGAAGCCAGGTTCGGTTCTTTGATGGCTTGAATGAACTTGAACCACATTCAACAATGGGTCCTGATCGGACTCACCAAAACGCTCTTTGGCCTGCTTGCGCAAGCGATAATCTTGCCACCAGTTATAGACAATCATGGCGGCAATGCCCCCACCACCCACGATCAGCAAAGTCAGTTGTAAATCGTTCATACGGTTTCCGTTGCCATTTTTTCAGCAGCAGCCAAGTCCACAGCCACAATTCGGGAAACTCCTTTTTCCTGCATTGTGACGCCAATCAACTGCTGTGCCATTTCCATGGCAATTTTATTGTGAGAAATGAACAAAAATTGAGTTTGTTCAGACATTTGTTTCACCAAGCGCGTGAAGCGCTCAGTGTTTGCGTCGTCCAGCGGAGCGTCCACCCCGTCAAGCAGGCAGAACGGAGCCGGGTTCAATTCGAATATTGCAAAAACCAGGGCTGTAGCGGTTAGCGCCTTTTCCCCACCAGACAAAAGATGAATGGTGCCGTTTTTCTTGCCGGGTGGCTGAGCAAATACCTGCACACCCGCGTCCAGGATTTCGTCCCCGGTCATCACCAAGCGCGCTTCCCCGCCACCAAACAATTTTGGGAAAAGTCGTGAGAAGTGACCGTTGACCACACCAAAAGTTTCCGAGAGCAATTCCCGGGTTTCCTTGTCGATCTTGCGAATTGCGTCCTCAAGGGTTTCCATGGCCTCCATAAGGTCGCCGGCCTGCATGTCGAGAAACGACTTTCTTTCGGACGCAGCCGCCAGTTCTTCAAGCGCCGCAAGGTTAACCGCCCCCAACTCCTGCATGGCATTGGTAAGGCGGGTAACTTCTGCCTGCAAAACCGAGGCCTTGGGTGGAATATCCATCGCCAACAATTGGCGTCCCAACTCATCTACATCGGCCTGCACTTCGTCGAGCAGATTTTTGTACTGCTCGATAGTCAGTTCAGCAGCCTGAATTTTCAATGCAAGTTCCTGGACAGTATCCCGAAGTGGATCTGCCAGCCTGTCGCTTTCCTTTTCTGCACGCTCAAGCGCAGAAACCAGACTCATGATTTGTTCAAGCGCATCTCGAGACACGGCGACTTTTTCTTCCGCGACAACCCGATCTTCAAGGGCTGCTTGCAGGGCTTCCTGCCCTTCGGCTTCGGACAAACCATCAAGCTCAGTCACCGCAAGCTGTTTGCGTTGAAGAATCTGCTGTATCTGCGTGCTGGCAAAGGCGATGTCCCGCTCGCATTCGCGTTGCCTTGATTCCTGATTACGGATCGCGAACTCAATGTCCTGTTTCTTTCGCATCGCATTTTGAACTTGGGACTGCTTGTCGCGAAGCAATTGTTCTGCCTCGGTCACGCGGTCTTTCTGTGCTTCCAGTGCATCGCTGGACACGGCAAGTTGCTCGTCAAGCGCGGCGTATTTGTCTTCCGACTCCAGAAGAATGGCCCGCTGCTCTTCAAGTTCGCTTTCCAGCAAAGCCAGGTCCAGCCCGATTTGTTCACGGCGACTGTCCGCCCTGCTCTGTTGTTCCTGCAAACGGATCAACTGAACCTGCGCCTCGTGCTGACGCTTGGTCAAACTTTCCACAAGGCCACGGGCCTGGCTGGCATTGGCCTTCAGTTCACTTGCGCGCAACTGGAGTTGATCACGCTTGGCCATGGATTCATTCTTCAGCATTTCCAATGCGCGCACTTCAGTTCTCAACGCATCAATTTGCTGTTGCCGCTCGAGCCTGCCGCTTTGGGCATTATCAGCCGCGTAAAAAGACACGCCGATGGCGCTGACGCAATGGCCTTGAGGCGTGAAAATGCGCTGGCCCTGTTTCAGGCTTTTGCGCCTGGCCAGAGCCGTGGGCAAATCTGCTGCCAGCAGGTAACCAGACAACAATTGAACGATCGACTGCTGCACCGACGAATCGGAACTGCGAACCAGGCTTGCAAGGTCATCCGGCCCCACAGGGATTGCTGCTGCAGACGGGGCTGGTTCCATGAAAGCCACCCGAGCGGGCGGTGGTTGTTTTGCAAAGCCTTCCACCATGTCCAGTGTTCGAACCTGAAAACTGTCCAGTGATTCACGCAATGCAGATTCAAGCGCCCGTTCCCAACCCCGCTCCACCTGCAACTTTCCCAATAGCCGAGGTGTTTCCCCAAGGCCAGTGCTGGCAATCCAGGGCTTCAATTCTGCACTTTCTGCCAGTTGCTCATTCAGCTTTTCAAGTGCATGCAATTGCGCCTGCGCGTTGGCATGTCGGTCGCGTTCACTGGTGAATACAAGCTGCACCTGTTCAAGTTCTGCGCTGCTTGTCACCAACCGGCTTTCAAGGTCAGTCTGGGTTGATATTGCTTCTTTCAATTCGCTTTCAAGCGATTGAACCCGCGAAACCAGCTGATCCAATTCATGGACAGAAGGCGCTGCAATTTGCTTGCGCTCTGTTTCCAGTCGATCAAGCTTGATCTGGATTGTGTTTTCGGCGCGACTTGCCGCTTCCTGCTGGGATGAAACCTGGCTCAATTCCTGCTGAATCTTCATCACGCCGGCCCGTTTCTGGTCCACCGCAAACCGGGCTGCCTGCAGGGCCTGCTCCACAGGCTCCACGGCCAGTTCAGCTTCCTCCAACGCGATAATCCGCTCTTCAAGCTCGGCTTGCTGCTCTTCACTGGACCCGCTGATTTCATCAAGGCGTGCCTTGGCATCCTCTTCACGCAAAGTCCAGTTTTGAATTTCCAGATCGAGTTCAGCAACACGGGCCGCCAATCGCGTTCTGGATTCAGCCATCACACGCAAATCCGCTTCAAGCCGGCTGACCTGGCGGTTGGCTTCTATCCATTGTGTTTGGTCATTTTCAAGCTGCTGCTGGGCGTCAACCTGCTTTTCCCGAATCGAGAAAAGCTCGGTCTGGGTGCTTACAGACTTGCTCTGAATGGCCTCAAGCTCGGCCTTTGCCCGTTCAAGCCTGGCCTGACCTGTGTTTTTCTGTTCCAGTGCTTCAGCATAGCGGATGTACCACAGCAGGCGCTGCTTGGTATTTTTGGCTTCCTCAAGTTCCTTGAATTGACGGGCAACCTTCGCTTGTTGCTCCAACCGTTCGATCTGGCTGGTCAATTCCCGGAGAATATCTTCAATTCGGGTCAGGTTGTCGCGTGTGTCCGCCAGTCGGTTGCCGGTTTCACGGCGACGTTCCTTGTACTTGGACACGCCTGCCGCCTCTTCGAGGAAAATACGGAGTTCTTCGGGGCGGGCTTCAATGATGCGGGCAATCATGCCCTGCCCGATAATGGCATAGGCGCGTGGCCCCAAGCCAGTGCCCAGAAAGATGTCTTGAACGTCGCGGCGGCGAACCGCCTGCTGGTTGATGTAGTAGGTGGACGCCCCGTCGCGGGTCAATACGCGCTTGACGGAAATTTCAGCGTACTGGTTCCAGCTTCCACCGGCGCGCCCCTCGGCATTATCAAACACCAATTCCACGCTGGCGCGTGATGCGGCTTTCCGGTTGGTCGAACCGTTGAAAATCACGTCTTGCATAGACTCGCCACGCAATTCCGACGCTTTGGACTCACCCAGTACCCAGCGCACTGCATCAATAATGTTTGATTTTCCACAGCCGTTCGGGCCCACCACCCCAACCAGATTGCTGGGCACGGCAAAGGACGTCGGTTCGACAAATGACTTGAAGCCAGCTAAACGAATGTGAGTTAATCGCACGATGAAGTGGAAATGAGGCCAATAGAACGAATAAAAACTTCAACCCACGGGAACTTGAAAACCCGCTGACCTTATAATAGCAAAGCCTTTGCGCTTTACGCCGGGCCCCAGCCCTTAGTTGGCAGGATGATTCAGTTGTTTAACGCCCGGCGGACCAACGGTTCCGCAGGCCCAAGAGAGAAGCATGAGTAACAAACCCAGCCGCGATTTACAGACTTTCCCCAATCCAAACCCGGATCGGCCCTACCACGTACACATTGAAGTGCCTGAATTCACTTGCCTTTGTCCCCTGACTGGCCAGCCCGATTTCGCCACCCTGGTGATCGACTACCTGCCAAACCAGAAGAATGTGGAACTGAAAAGCCTGAAAATGTACATGTGGAGCTACCGCGAGGAAGGTGCCTTCCATGAAGCAGTGACCAACAAGATTCTGGACGACCTGGTTGCAGCCACTGACCCGCGTTACATGAAACTGACTGCGAAATGGTACGTTCGCGGTGGCGTGTACACCACGGTAGTGGCCGAACACCGCCATGCCAGCTTTCAACCCCTGCCCAAGGTTGAGCTGGACCAGATTTCCACCATGAACCCAACCCGCGGCTAAAAGCCATCCCGGTGACACCATTGAAAAATCTCGAAAAATTACAGCCCTACCCCTTCGAGCGCTTGCGGACTCTGTTTGCGGGTGTCAAGCACACTGGCGGTCTTGAACATGTCAACCTGTCGATTGGTGAACCCAAGCATCCAACTCCCGAGTTGATCAAGCAGGCCCTGATCAACAACCTGGATGGTCTCGCAACCTATCCCGGAACACAGGGGTTGCCGGTGTTGCGCAAAGCCATCGCGGACTGGATACTTCGTCGCTTTGACGCGCAGGTTGACACCGAAACGCAGGTGTTGCCAATTTTAGGCTCGCGTGAAGCGCTGTTTTCCTTTGCACAAGTTGTGTTGGACGGTTGCGCCCCCGAAAGCCTGGTGGCGTTCCCCAACCCGTTTTACCAAATTTATGAAGGGGCCACGTTCCTGGGCGGTGCAAGCCCGGTGTTTGTGAACATTGACCCTGTCACGGGTTTGCCGGATTTTCATACGCTGAGCCCGGATGTGTTGTCAAAAATCCGGTTGATGTATGTGTGCTCACCCAACAACCCGACTGGTGCTGTGTACACGCTGGAAGATTGGCAAAAGCTGTTCGACCTGGCTGACGAATACAACATCGTGATTGCATCCGATGAATGCTATTCCGAAATTTACCTGGAAGGCACAGAAGCCCCGATCGGCGGCCTTGAAGCAGCCAGTCGCTTGGGGCGGTCCGACTACAACAACCTGATTGTGTTCTCAAGCCTGTCCAAGCGCTCGAACGCACCTGGCCTGCGTTCTGGGTATGTGGCGGGTGATGCGGACCTGATCAAGTCTTTTCTGCGCTATCGCACCTATCACGGGTCAGCAATGTCCGTGACAATTCAAATGGCCAGCGTCGCGGCCTGGAATGATGAAGAACATGTGATTGAAAACCGTCGCTTGTACACCGAAAAATTCAAGGCCTTCCGAGCCATTTTGCAAGGCACGCTTGATTTGCATATTCCACCAGCCGGGTTCTACTTTTGGGCAGACCTTGGCCGCAGTGACACAGAATTTGCAAAAACGCTGTTTGAAGAAGCCCATGTTACCCTTCTGCCCGGAAGCTTTCTGGGCCGGGAAGCCGGTGGACAGAACCCGGGAACAAACCATGTGCGTATTGCGCTGGTGGCCAGCCTGGCTGAATGCAACGAAGCCGCAAACCGAATCGCACAACAAATTAGAAACAGTCTCTCACACAGGAACCCATCATGACAACAAATCACCAATCCATCATCGAAGCCGCCTGGGAAAACCGTGCAGACATCTCCCCGTCTTCAGCGCCTGCCGATGTTCGCGCAGCCGTAGGCGATGTGCTTGAAAAACTGAACACCGGCGAACTGCGCGTGTGTTCCAAGGAAAGTGGCGAGTGGGTTACCCACCAGTGGATCAAGAAAGCCGTGTTGCTTTCTTTCCGGCTGGAAGACAACAAACCCATGGCAGCGGGTGGCTTCACACAGTTCTACGACAAGGTGCCCACCAAGTTTGTGGATTACACCGAAGAAGATTTCAAGAAAGGTGGTTTCCGCGTGGTGCCACCCGCTGTTGCACGCCGCGGCAGCTTCATCGCCAAGAATGTGGTTTTGATGCCCAGCTACGTGAACATCGGTGCTTATGTGGATGAAGGCACCATGGTTGATACCTGGGCCACCGTTGGTTCATGCGCACAGATTGGCAAAAATGTACACCTGAGCGGCGGTGTGGGCATCGGCGGCGTGCTGGAACCCCTGCAGGCCAACCCTACCATCATTGAAGACAACTGCTTTATTGGTGCACGTTCCGAAGTGGTGGAAGGCGTCATCGTTGAAGAAAACTCCGTGATTTCCATGGGTGTTTACCTGGGCCAAAGCACCAAGATTTTCAACCGCGAAACAGGCGAAGTGACTTACGGTCGCATCCCGGCTGGTTCTGTTGTGGTCAGTGGTTCATTGCCCAGCGCCTGTGGCAAATACAGCCTGTACTGCGCAGTGATCGTGAAGCGTGTGGATGCCAAAACACGCGCCAAAACCGGCATCAATGAATTGCTGCGCAACGCAGATTAAGGAGAGACCGACAGGATGACTGCGAAGGTGTATGGAATACCGAATTGTTCAAGTGTCAAGAAAGCCATCGCTTCGTTGAAGGACAGCCAGATTGAAGTGCTTTTTCACGACTTCAAGAAGCATGGCGTGCCCCCTCAACTTCTTGATGAGTGGATTGATGCATTCGGCTTGGACAAGGTCATCAATCGCAAAGGAACCACCTGGCGCAATCTGGATGAAGGCCTTCAAGACAAGGCGCAGTCACCAGAAGGGGCGAAAGCCCTGCTGCTTGAATACCCTAGCATCATCAAGCGCCCGGTGGTTGATCACAATGGTGTGCTCAGCATTGGACAAACCGATTTTACCAAGGACAATACATGAGTCACGACCAATCCACTCACATTGCAGTGGACCCAAAAGACCTGCACACGGTGCGTGACTGGGTGCGATTTTTTGTATCGGAAATGCGCCGCGGTCACGCCTTTTTCGGGCATGGATCAACCAATGCATTTGATGAAGCCATTTACATGGTGCAGTCGGCACTATACCTGCCTGTGGGCGATCTCGGCCCATTCTGGGATGCCCGTGTTACTGCAAATGAAGCAACACGCCTGGTTCGGTTCATCAATCAACGTGTCGTTGATCGCAAACCTGCCAGTTACATCACGAGTGAAGCCTGGTTACAAGGTCACGCATTCAAAGTGGACGAACGGGTCATTATTCCCCGTTCATTCATCGCAGAATTGCTTGCTGACCAACTGACCCCTTGGGTGAATGCGCCCGAGATGCCTTTTGACATTCTCGACATGTGCACAGGCTCGGCTTGTTTGGCCATTCTGGCTGCGCATGTTTTCGAAAATGCCGAAGTGGATGCAGTCGATTTGTCCACAGACGCGTTGGCTGTGGCCCGAGAGAACATTCAGTTGCACGACATGAAAAACCGCGTCCATGCCATTGAATCGGATTTGTTCTCTAACCTGAATGGCAAGCAATACGACTTCATTCTGACCAACCCACCGTATGTCAACGAAGCGTCGATGAAAAAGCTTCCTCCCGAATACCTCCACGAGCCTCGCATGGCTCTCGCAGGAGGAGACAGCGGTATGGATCTCATTCAGGACATTTTGACCCAAGCTCCGAAACACTTGAAAGATGGTGGCTTTCTCGTGGTCGAACTGGGCAACGAACGATTGCATTTCGAAGCAGCATTTCCCCATTTAAATCCCATTTGGCTTGAAACCTCGGCAGGTGACGAACAGGTGTTTTTGCTCAACAAAGAAGACTTGGTCTAAACCTTTCCCATGATTCAAATCAACAACCTCAGCATTGCACGGGGCAGCAAGCCCATTTTGACCAATTCGGAACTGACCCTTTTTCCAGGCGAAAAAGTAGGTCTGATTGGACACAACGGCGCCGGCAAGTCCAGCTTCCTCAGTGCCCTGCTGGGCGAACTGCCCATCGACCAAGGCAGCATTGATTTGCCCAAAGTGTGGCGACTGTCCTGGATTGACCAAGAAGTGACCGCCAACCACCTCACCGTGATTGACTTCGCACTGGAAGGCGACCGGGCCTTGCACGACATTCGCCAGAAAATTCACGCTGTGGAAGAAAGCGGTGACATGGAGCAGCTGGGTCACCTGTACGAAGAACTTGAAAATCTGGATGGGTACACTGCCGAAGCACGTGTTGCCACCATTCTGCATGGTTTGGGTTTTAAAACCGAAGATTTGCAACGCAAGGTAGGCGAGTTTTCCGGCGGCTGGAAGATGCGCCTGAACCTGGCCAAGGTACTAGGTTCTCGTGCTGACCTTATTCTGCTGGACGAACCGACCAACCACCTGGACATTGAAGCAGTGGTTTGGCTTGAACAATGGATCAAACAGGTCAACAGCACGGTGATTCTGGTTTCACACGACCGCGATTTTCTCGACGAAGTGTGCACCCACACCGTACATTTGAACAATGAAAAACTGACCAAGTACACCGGTGGATATTCTGCGTTTGAGCGCGCATTCGCCGAACGGGCAGACCAGGTCAGCCAAGCCAATAAAAAGGCTGCTGGCGAAATGGAAAAGCTGCAAAAGTTTGTGGATCGTTTCAAGGCCAAGGCGAGCAAAGCCAAGCAGGCACAAAGCCGGGTCAAGCGCTTGGAAAAAATCAAATTGATTGAAACACTGCAGGTCGAACCGCATGTGTCCATTCCGTTCATGGAGCCCCACAAAAGCCCCGACCCCTTGGTGGTTCTAAACCGCAGCGACTGCGGCTATGCAAACGCGGCGCCCATCCTGAAAAGCATCAGCCTTGAACTTCGACCAGGCGACCGAATTGGCCTGTTGGGTGCGAACGGCAACGGCAAAACCACTCTGGTGAAAACACTGGTTGGCGAACTGAACATGCTGGGTGGTGACCGGGTTGAAGGCAAAGGTCTTGTGTACGGGTACTTCGCGCAAGACCAAATCGAATCGCTGGACATGAATGCCACGCCACTGCAGCACATGTCCCGGCTTGAACGGCAGATGTCGGAACAGAAGGCACGCGAATTCCTGGCCCGCTACCATTTCCGCGACGACAAGGTGCGCCAACTGGTAGGCAGTTTTTCGGGCGGAGAAAAATCACGCCTGGCGCTTGCGCTACTGGCCTACAAGCGCCCTAACCTGCTCTTGCTGGACGAACCCACCAACCACCTGGACATCGCCACACGCCAGGCCTTGGCCAGCAGTTTGCTGGAGTTTGAAGGTGCTTTGGTTATGGTTTCCCACGACAGGCACTTGCTGGAATCCATCACGGACCGTTTCTGGCGTGTGCATCAGGGTGCAGTCACGGAATTTGATGGTGATCTGGACGATTACGCAGAACTGCTGCGTAAGGAAACCAGCGCAGAAAACCAGAAAAACAAACAGAATGGTGGCAAGGCAGCGCCCGCCAAAGTGGAGCAAGCAGCCCCACCAGTGGATCGCCAACAGGTCAGCCAGCGCTTGAAGCAACTGAACAACCAGGTCAAAAAACTGGAAAAGCAGATCGAAGGCGACCGACCCAAGCTGGCTGGGCTTGACGCATTGCTGGCGGCCTGTGATTACGGCAACTCAGACTCTGCGAAAAAGGCTGCGGCGCAGCATGAAGAACGCAACGCAATTGCGGCTCGCCTTGAACTGGCAGAAAACGAGTTGCTGAATGCCATGGTCGAAATCGAATCGCTGGAAGAAGCATTGGGGGTTTGAAGCCATCCAGTGCCAAAGTGCACTGGTGAGTTTTTGTCGTGACGCCGCGTTCCTCTATTCCAGAATGCCCTCTTCGCTCAAGAACTCACGCCAGGCATTCGAGCTGAAGCACAAACCCGGATTGGAAACCTGCGTGTTCAAATTAACCAGGTTTTCTTGCAGAAGGGTTCGTTTTTCTGCACCGGAAATTTCGCACATCTTCGCCCTCACGTGACTTTTCACTACATCGGGTACACACAGTGCGGGTGTGGCATCCAGATCAAAGCCGTGGTTACCGATCACCAATTTCAAGAGCTCTTTAGCCACTTCATCGGGCAAGCGCTTGTTCTTTCTGGCCTCTTGAAAGGCAAGCTCGACCAAACCCACCTGACAACGAAGCAACAGCGCATCTGCAGTTCTGTGTAAATCCAGTGACTTGTTGCGCGTCGCAACCAACCCCTGGTAGGACTCTGGCAGATTCCAGACCCGAATGTCCGCCTTGTTAACCAGTTCGAGACAAACGCTCAATGAAGTTCGGCTTTGAACCTCTGTCGTTTCCATGTTGCTCAGGGGTTTCAAGCCGTCAAATGCCTCATCCGAACGCTGATTTTCCGAACCCATCAAACTTTCCAGCACACGGTCCTGGGTGTAAGGTGCTGGCGGTTCAGATTCTTCCGGGAAGCGGGCATTCTCCACGTCTGGACGCTCTGAATAGTCCTTGAACAGGACCTGTGCAGACATTGCGGATGGCTCCACTTTCCCCGATTGGGTTTTCGATGCCTGATGTTGTTTCAACTGAGACTTTCCGAATGCAACCGCGACCATGAGCAACATGGCCACGGAGACCAGAAAAACCCAGATGGCCGGGGATGCCAGGTCAAACCCCATCCACAGCGTGTCATGATCACTGGGCAACACGCTCACAGGCGAAGTTTGCGATGGCCGGCTTTCAATCAAGCCTTGATCAGAAAAACCAGGATCAACGGCTGCAAGTTCCACTGGCTGGTCTTTAACCTCCTGCACCTGAAGATCTTTTTCGCTCGAATGGGCAAACAGACCTGGATCAACTTCTGGAGCGACGTTTTGCGGCTGAATATCAGGCTGCTTTGACGCGGCTACTATGAGTGATGTACGCTTCGGCGCTACCCGTGACGCCTTCAGCAGTGACGAATTGCGAATGTCGAACCCAGGCATTTTGTCTGATTCGGATGCGTCCGTCTGAACACCAGTCAATTCGGCTCGTGCAGGATCCATGATCAGCATCCAGCTGCTTTTAAAAGCCAGCAATGGGCAGTCTGAAGTCAGTTCAAGCTCAACCAAAGCGTCCATTACCGCAGTGGTCGATCGGAACTGTATGACACCGCCCTGCCGTGTTATGGGTACAAAATCCACTTGAACCTCGTCATTGCCCTGCCCCTCAAAGGCATCTGCTCCTTGACGCCCGGTGGGCCTTGCACGCGCCTTCAGACAGGTCGATCGCAATTGGGACTCAGTGCCCGCAGGGATACCCGTCACATTGCTTTGCAAGTCCAGCTTTTTACCAATCTGCTGAAGACCTTCCGGACTTCCAATTTCCAGCCCATGCCCCGCGTTTGCAAACAGGGAGCACAAAAGCAATCCGAGTGCTTTGACAAGCCTGTGCTTTGAATTCAATCTGTCAAACAGGGAAATGATCATGGTTTCTCGCAATCCAAACGTTCCGGCAAGCTCAAGAATACTCAAGGTCACACAAGCTGAGGTATCCTTGAAATGACCTAACACGAACGTGGTAGAAAGGTGCAACACTCTTGATAAATATGAATGCCACTGTTTCAGGTCACACAGGACGTTCATCGCAAAACTAGAAGAAGTGTTCTTATCAACGCGATGCCAGTTCAGTAAACTACGGGCAATTCAATAAAAACAGAGACTCGGGAGACCTACTTATGGCGAACATCGCCACTTTTTTGTTTCAGCATGAGGACACCCCCAATCGTGTCCTTTACCGACAATTCATCGACAACGAGTGGGTAGACTTTAAAGCCCGCGAAATGCTGGACCTTGCACGCAGCTGGCAGGCCTACTTCCGATCAATCGGCCTTCAGCCCGGGGACAGAGTCGCCATTTGCCTGAAAAACAGCGTGCACTGGGTCGCCTTTGACCAAGCTGCAGTGGCCATGGGTTTGGTGTCCGTTCCCTTGTACGTGGACGATAACGCCAGCAACATTGCCTACTGTATTCAAAATTCCCAATCCAGGGTAGTGCTGGCCGAGAACGACCGGATTGCCCGCAACCTGTTGAAAGAAGGGCTCGCCGATACACGCGTGCTATCCCTGAAATCTGATATCGACAAAAGCGCAGATGGCGTTGACAATGCCCTTCAGGCACTCAAGGCCGTGGACAAGAAGCTCGAGTCATTCGAGTTGATAGACCTTGAAGAAAACACGCTGGCGACAATTTGTTACACCTCGGGAACTTCCGGACGCCCCAAAGGGGTCATGTTGTCTCACCGGAACGTGATATCAAACGTGGACAGTTGCTTTCAGCTCGACATTGCCAAACCCGAAGACACCTTTTTGTCATTTCTGCCCATGTCGCACATGTTTGAGCGCACTGGGGGCTATTACCTGCCGCTGCGTGTGGGCGCGAAAGTCATTTACGCACGCGGCATCAACCAGTTGCCTGAAGACCTGGCTCAACAGGCACCAACGGTCTTGTTTGCGGTGCCGCGAATTTTCGAGAAGTTTTACGGGCGCATTCAAAGTTCGGTCAAGGATTCCCGGTTCAAGCGCAAGGCATTTGAAAAGCTCGTTGATGTGGGCTGGCGCATGGAGCAAGGCAAGGGTGGCATCGTGGACCACTTTCAGCTTCCACTGTTGCGTGCAAAAGTGGCACAGCCCATTCTGGAGCGACTAGGGGGCAAATTGCGACTGGCCGTAGTGGGCGGTGCCGCACTAGACAGCACAATTGCCAAATCCTTTATCGCCATGGGACTACCCATTCTTCACGGTTACGGCATGACAGAAGCCTGTCCGGTCATTTCAGTCAATCGTCCCGAAGGCAATGTGCCTGAATCAGTTGGGGCACCGCTTCCAAATGTTGAGGTGAAATTGGGTGACAACGACGAGTTGCTGGCCCGGGGGCCAAACATCATGCTGGGTTACTGGCAGAACGAAGAGGCCACGAAAACAGCCATTGATGAAGATGGCTGGCTTCATACTGGCGATGTTGCGGAAATCAAGGACAAACGGATCTACATTCGGGGGCGGATCAAGGACATCATGGTGCTTTCCAATGGCGAAAAATTTTCGCCTCAGGATGCAGAAATGGCGATTGTGGGTGACGAAGTATTCGAACAAATCGTACTGATCGGGGAAGGCAAACCCTTCATCGGCATGATTGCAGTGACCGCCAATTCCAATGAAAAAGAATTGATCAAACGCGCCAACGAACGATTGCAACACCTGCCGCGCTACATCCGGGTGCGCAGAATCATCACCACGCAAGACCCCTGGACTGTGGACAATGGATTGTTGACGCCGACATTGAAAGTGAAACGGGTCAAAGTGCTTGAAGCATTCAAGGACAGAATCACCGATCTTTACGCAGAAGGCATGGGTGATTAAAAAACCCGTGTAAAACAAAAAAGCCCATTTTCAAGATGGGCTTTTTTTATTCCTCAGGCTGAAACATCCTCGTGCTCATAATTGTCTGAGCCGATACGGGAAAGAAATTCCGCCGCACGATCGACTGGCGGGCATGTTGAACGCAAACCATCGATGTACGAAAACAGATCTTCAGAGATGTTTTGCCACATTGGATCCAGCACCACATCCACACCCTCGTGACGCAAAAGCTCGGCTGCACTTGAAAAAGCACCATCTCCAGTCAATAAGACAACCTGCTGAACCTGGCGCTTGTAGGCCAAGGAGGCCAGGTCGACCCCCATACGAAGCTCAATGCCCTTGGGATAGGAGTCTGGCGTGAAATCCTCATCAGCCAACTCGTCCACCGTGATCCGCTTGCCCAGCAAGTCAGCCAGGGCATCCTCATTCAGTTTCCAGTGATCGGCCTCCCTGGCCTCGCCCAGTTTCACGGCAAGCTTTCTTTTTCGCTGCAATTGCTTTTGAAAAGCAACCCTGAATTGGCCTTCCTTGGACTTGGACAGGTCAATTTGTTGTTTAGAGATGGGCAGAGTGACTCGCTGAGTGAAGACAGGCGTGTCATAAAAGAAGATACGGAACAGGTGGCGCTTGGGTTGATTTCGCTCGAAAAGATGAGCAGCAGACAAGCGCCAGACCAGATCTGCCATCACTTTGGCATCGTAATGAACTGAACTGGGGAATATTTGACGGATTCTTCTAATAAAAAACGGTCCATCTACAAGGATCGCTGTAAGCATATAAGCCCTTGATAAATATATAAAAAAATTAAAACAGGAAAATAAGCGATGAACGGATAAAAACCTCTCCACAAATATACTAACACCGAATAAGCGTCAAAAATAGCGATGCCCCCACCCATTAAGAGGGAGAATTAATCACACCCCCTACGCAATGAACATACAATCTGTATGTATTTTACTTACATTGACTTATCAATCTTTAACCCGATTGGCGTGGAGGAAGAATTGAGCATGAACAAGGACAGCGGGTTGCAAAACCCCAAACAAGAGAAGTACTGGCTTTACATTTTGTCCAATAGCAAGCCGAATGGCCCACTTTACCTGGGCGATGCGCTTTGCCTTTACACACGGATGAATGAGCACCATGCGGGCGTTCGAAGGGATTATGCCCACTATCACCGCCTTGACCGCTTGGTTTACTTCGAGGTCTGGAATGATTACGACAAGTTTGTGGCTCGCCTTCGCCGGGTTCGCAACTGGCCAAGAGACATGCGCCTCTTGTTGATCGAGTCATTGAATCCCGAATGGGTCGACTTGTTGCCCCAATTTGTGGCTGAGCACACGGGGAAAAGCAATGATCGAGATCTAAAACAGCAAGAAAAAGCTGCATGACAATCACCCGAATAGGGTGGTGTCATCGAAATTGAACTTCAAGCGTTGAAGACTGTGAAACTTTGTTGCAGATTTGCACACTTAGATCACAAGGCTGAGAGTTAATTTTCTCATGTCTTGGCGATGAATCTAAAAGGTCGAGTTTGCAGTATTACTGTGACATTGCAGGTGTTTTAACAGGAGTTCAACATGAGTTCAATTGCAGAGCGTTTGACAAGGTCTTATTGCCTGTTTCACTGGCTGCAGGTGAAACCCATCCCGGATCAGATTCGATCCAGTGTGGCCTACAGCGCGCTTGAACAAGAATTGCTTTCCTTGAAAGTGAAACCAGAGGATCTGGCTGCAGTCGGATCAGATGTAACCGACAGCTTCGAAGAATCGCGCTTGGCATTCATGGTTCGTTACAGCGGCTTGACATGGTCAACCTGCTCGATTTTCTGTGATGCGATTGAAAACAACTCCTGGTTGCAGAACGGTACCCCATTGCTGGTGCAGTTTACTGGTTCTGATACCAACGGGCATCCCGGTTTACCTAAAGCTGCATTGGGAGACTTCATGTTTTTGAAGCCTAGCAATGTCTGGATAGACAACAACCGGGTACTGTCATTCACGGTTCGCTGGAACAAACATGAAACACGCCGCATGGAGCGTTTTATTCGGTTGGCTTCCGCGCGTCACGGCCTTGAGGCCACAGTCAGCAATATTGCGCAAAGCGAGAAATTCATTGCCGCCATCAAGGCGACGGTTGGCGCCCAGTAATTTCTGTGTGTTCTCTTGAATTGAAAAAGCACCTTGCATTCAAGGTGCTTTTTCAATGGTTACAGCGGAATCCAATCAGCCAGCTTTCAGAACAGATTTTCCACCAAGGTATGGCTGCAGTACCTCGGGTACTCTGACTGAACCATCTGCTTGCTGGTAGTTCTCAAGCACCGCTACCAAGGTACGTCCAACCGCCAGGCCTGAACCGTTCAGGGTGTGAACAAACTCTGTTTTACCTGCTTCATTCTTGAAACGCGCTTTCATGCGGCGAGCCTGAAAGCTCTCGCAGTTCGAGCAAGAAGAAATTTCGCGGTATGTATTCTGGGCTGGCAACCAAACCTCAATGTCATGCGTGCGTGTAGAGCCAAAGCCCATGTCCCCTGTGCACAGCACAATCACCCGATACGGCAAACCCAGTTTTTGCAGAATATTCTCGGCATGTTGGGTCATTTCATCCAAGGCCGAGTAGGAGTTCTCGGGGTTTTCAATGCGTACCATTTCGACCTTGTCGAACTGGTGCTGGCGAATCAAACCGCGGGTATCGCGACCATAACTGCCCGCTTCAGAACGGAAACAGGGCGAGTGAGCCGTCATCTTGATGGGCAAATCAGCGCCTTTCAAAATCTGGTCTGCTACCAGGTTGGTCAAGGTCACTTCGGCTGTCGGAATAAGGTAAAGAGGTTCAGAAACACCCTCTTCCCCACCTTTCTTCACCGAAAACAAATCATCAGCAAACTTGGGCAATTGGCCGGTACCTTGCAGGGTTTGGCCTCGCACAATATAGGGGGTGTAGTGTTCAACGTAACCGTGCTGCTCGGTGTGGGTGTCCAGCATGAACTGCGCCAAAGCGCGGTGGAGCTTTGCAATTTGCCCCTTCAACACCGCGAAACGTGAACCAGACAGATTAGCGGCCGTTTCAAAATCAAGACCCAGATTAACGCCAACATCCACATGGTCTTTCACTTCAAAATCAAACTGCCCGGGGGTTCCCCAGCGGCGCAATTCCACGTTGTCTTCTTCCGACTTTCCAACCGGAACTGAATCATGCGGCAGGTTGGGAATATTCAACAAAAACGCATTGACCTGCTCTTGAAGTACGGCCAGATCAGCCTCGTTGCGCTTCAGCTCATCGCCCAAACCAGCCACTTCATTCATGACCGGTGTGACATCTTCACCTTTGGCCTTGAGTTGCCCGATTTGCTTGGACAGGCTGTTGCGCCTGGCTTGCAATTCTTCAGTGCTGGTCTGGAGCTGTTTGCGCTTGCTTTCCAGTTGGTTGAACTGCTCGGTGTCAAGGCTGTAGCCACGTTGGGCAAGCCGTTCGGCAACGGTTGTGAGGTCTTTGCGAAGCAGTTGAATGTCTAGCATGAATATTTCTCGAATTGCAAATGGTGTGAATAGCGGTGATGGTACTAAATCTGCAAGCCCAGTGAGGCGAATTGCAGAAGCTTCTTACTTTTTTTGACGCCCCTGGGCATTGCGTTGGGCAAGCCAGTTCATTTTCTCGGCAATTTTGCCTTCAAGCCCACGGTCGGTGGGCTGATAAAACCTGGGAGGAGAATCATCGCTAATACCCTCGGGCCAATAACTTTCACCGGCAGCATGCCCGGCTTCTTCATCATGTGCGTAGCGGTAACCGGAACCATGCCCCAATTCCTTCATCAACTTGGTGGGAGCATTTCGCAGGTGCATCGGTACGGGCAGTGAACTGCTTTGCTTCACATGGGCCATGGCCTGTTTGTAGGCGTTGTAACCGGCATTGCTTTTTGCAGCAATCGCGAGATAGAGAACACATTGTGCCAAGGCCAGTTCGCCTTCCGGGCTGCCCAGGCGTTCATACGTTTGAGCCGCTTCATTGGCGATGGTGAAAGCTCTAGGGTCTGCCAAGCCGATGTCTTCCCAAGCCATGCGTACAATTCTGCGCGCCATGTAGCGCGGGTCGGCCCCACCATCCAGCATTCTGCAAAACCAGTACAGCGCGGCGTCGGGATCGGATCCGCGTACCGATTTGTGCAATGCTGAAATTTGATCGTAAAACGCATCCCCGCCCTTGTCGAAACGGCGAATTTGCGAAGGGGCGATTTGCTTTAAAGCAGGCAAATCCAGCGTGGTTTTTCCCTGTGCGAGTGTCTGCAACAGGGTAATTTCCACCAAATTCAAAAACCGGCGCGCATCACCGTCTGCATAGGTACACAGCGCATCAAAGGCATCTGGTTCTACGGTGATTTCGGTGTTCAGCTCCTGCTGTGCGCGGGTGAGCAAACGCGAGAAGTCGTCGGAATTCAGACTGTCGAGTACGTACACCTGCGAACGTGACAACAGCGCAGAATTGACCTCAAACGACGGGTTCTCGGTGGTAGCACCAATAAAAGTCACCAGACCTGATTCGACAAAAGGCAACAGGGAATCCTGTTGAGACTTGTTAAAGCGATGAATTTCGTCAATAAACAGGATGGTGGACTTGCCTGTTCGCGCATGGTCTCCAGCCTGCTCGATTGCCGCGCGAATCTCTTTCACCCCTGAAAGCACCGCTGACAAGGCAATGAACTGCGCCTTCGCAGCACCGGCCAACAGCCTGGCCAAGGTGGTTTTACCCACGCCGGGTGGACCCCATAGAATCAGGGAATGGACATGCTGTTGCTCAAAAAGCAAAGTGAGCGGCTTGCCAAGACCAAGCAGGTGTGTTTGACCAACAACCTCGCCAAGTACTGCTGGCCGGATGCGTTCTGCCAGGGGCACAGAACCTGGGGCGGCACTCTGAACCCCTGCCGCGTTTTTGGACGACGAATCAGTGGCTGAAGGATCGTCACCAAACAGGTCTGGGGTCATTGCGTGCGAATAAGATCCACGCCAGCAGGCGCCTTGAATTCAAAGAAACTGGCGGGCAATTGTTTGTCAAAACGCCAGTTGGTCAATTCAAGTTGAGTGACCTGCCCCAGTGCATCGTGAATTTCAAGATTGACCGGCAGGCCATCCTTCCAGCCTATCCGCGCGAAATCAAACAAGTTGTCTTTGTCCTTGGGCTTGACCACCAGCCACTGTTTGCCGTCCTTGCTGCCTTCGTCTTTCAGGTTGAACA
Organism: Burkholderiales bacterium; assembly: GCA_027484315.1. Classification (GTDB taxonomy): domain Bacteria; phylum Pseudomonadota; class Gammaproteobacteria; order Burkholderiales; family Burkholderiaceae_B; genus Limnobacter. Next base: position 24,071 of record JAIXTE010000047.1, read on the forward strand.
ATTTGTCCACATCCTTGCTGCCAAACAACAAAGCCACAGGGGTGGAATCCATTGCATTGCCGATCGGCTTTTGAGTAGCGTGGCCCATGTCTTCATCGAAAGAAACAACGACAGTGCCATTCGACAACAGCAGCAATGGATAGGGCTTCTTGATTTCCCAGCGGAATTTGCCAGGTCGGGAAAAACTGAACTCGCCTGTGCCGCGCTGCTTCACAGCCCCGGTGGGCGAGATGACCACTTGTGAAAACTGGCCTTCCGCAAAACCCCTGTTTTTGACAAAGTTGCTGAGTGCATCCTGGGCAGAAGCCCAAGCCACTGAGCTGGTACCGGCCATCAAAGCCAAGGCAAAACCGGTACGATACAGAAACTGTTGAATACGCATTGACTTGTATATCCTTGTTGAACACAACACCTTGAATAACGCATGCGCCGCTTGTGGGTAAACATGTTTGCTTCAGGGCGTATCAAAAACTGATTTATTCCTCGTCTTGTCCTGCTTCGGCACGGGCAAGAATTTCCCTGTTGCCGTTGGACTGCATGGCTGACACGAGGCCAGCCTGCTCCATGCTTTCAAGCAACCGGGCTGCGCGGTTGTATCCAATGCGCAAATGTCGCTGTACAAAAGAGATTGAGGCTCGGCGGTGCTTCAACACAATGCCCACTGCTTGATCGTAAAGGGCATCTTTTTCACCATCGAAACTGCCTGCAGTGGCGTCCATGCTGGCGTTGCCACCCTCTTCTGCAGTACCACCTTCCAAAATGCCTTCGATGTAATTGGGCTCGCCACCCTTCTCCTTCAGGTATTCAACTACACGGTGCACTTCTTCATCGGACACAAAAGCACCGTGCACACGCTGCGGCACACCCGACCCAGGTGGCAGGAACAACATGTCCCCCTGTCCAAGCAAGGCCTCTGCACCCATTTGATCCAGAATGGTTCGAGAGTCGATTTTGGACGACACTTGAAACGCTATTCGAGTAGGAATGTTGGCCTTGATCAGGCCAGTGATTACATCGACTGACGGGCGCTGTGTGGCCAAAATCAGGTGAATGCCAGCCGCACGGGCTTTCTGGGCCAGGCGGGCGATCAATTCTTCGATTTTCTTGCCCACCACCATCATAAGGTCGGCCAGTTCGTCGATCACGATGACCAACATGGGCAAGGTGTCCAGCGGCTCGGGCGCATCAGGAGTCAGGCTGAATGGGTTTGGGATGCTCTGCCCGCTCTTTTTCGCTTCGGCAATTTTTACATTGTAGCCGGCCAGATTTCGTACGCCCATTTTGCTCATCAGGCGGTAGCGCTTCTCCATCTCGCCAACTGCCCAATTCAAGGCATTGGCGGCCTGGCGCATGTCAGTAACCACTGGGCACAACAAGTGTGGAATGCCTTCATAGACACTCATTTCCAGCATTTTTGGGTCAATCAGGATTAGCCGCACCTCTTCTGCACCACTTTTATAAAGCAGCGACAAAATCATTGCGTTGATACCCACGGATTTACCAGAGCCGGTTGTACCGGCCACCAGCAAGTGGGGCATCTTCGCCAAATCTGCGACCACCGGCTTGCCGGCGATGTCTTTGCCCAAGGCCATGGTCACTGGCGACTTGTTGCCGCTGTACACTTGCGAACCCAGAATTTCAGTCAGCTTGACCACCTGCCGGCGCGGGTTGGGTAACTCCAGGCCCATCAGGTTCTTGCCATAAATGGTTTCCACCACGCGAATGGACACCAGGCTGAGTGCACGCGCGAGGTCTTTGGCTAGGTTCACAACCTGCGAACCTTTCACGCCGGCCGCGGGCTCTACCTCAAACCGTGTAATCACCGGGCCGGGCTGGGCGGCCACCACTTGGACCTGAACACCAAAGTCACTGAGTTTCTTTTCGATCAGACGCGAGGTGTACTCCAGCGTATCGGCAGACACCGTTTCAATGGCAGCCGGTGCATCATCAAGCAAGCCCAGGGGCGGCAATTCGGTCTCAGTGAGTTCTGCAAACAGAGGTTGCTGTTTTTCCTTGATGGCTTGAACAGAAGGTTCGGCTGCAACAGCCACGGGTTCAATCCGAATGGGTTTGTGCTCTTCAAACTTTTCGCGCTTCTGCTCCACTTTTTCCACACGGGCCAAGGCGACTTTCTTGCCTTCTTTGCGGTCAAAGTAGGCCGAAACAAGTTCTTTGCCTTTGAACAGCAGATTTTCAATACCAGCCCCGACACGCTCTGCCATCACTGCCCAGCTCAAGCCCAACAATCCACTGAGACCCGCTGCTGTGCAAAGCAACAGCAACATGACCGCTCCAGACAAGCCGAGAAGCTGCTGAAACACACCAGAAATGGTTTGACCCACCACCCCACCAGCACCGGCCGGAAGGCTGGTGCCCTTGAAAATCGATAGGGACTCAAGACCCATCAAGCCGAGCCAAAGCACCAAAAAACCAACCGGGCGAACCCAAGCGATCCATTTGGGTAAAACTTCATTAAAGCCTGGCAAATCAATGGCATCAACCAAGCGCCGGGCCCGCCAGAGCATGAAAAACGACAAGCCCAGCAAGGCGTAGGCTGAATAGCCTGCGATAAAAAACAGCAGGTCAGACAAATGTGCGCCAACGGCACCGCCGAAATTACGAACTGCACTGTTGCCAGATTCGTGGGAAAAACTGTCATCAGCCCCATTGTGGGATACGAGAATCAGGAACAGGTAAATTGAAAAGACAAGCAGGCACAGCCAACGAATTTCCAGCAACAGCTTGCTGATTCGTAAAGTGCCGGTATTTTGTGTGGTCTTGGAATTCACTGTAATAAGAGTCGCCCGCAATGCAGCATATAATTGAAGTCTGTATTCTGACAAAGTTCGGGAGAAATATCTCGGACAGACACCATTTGAAGCACAAAAGAGGTAGCAATGACCAGTTCTAACACGCCACGCCACGCCAAAGTACTGATTTTGGGCTCTGGCCCTGCCGGATACACTGCCGCAGTCTATGCAGCACGCGCCAACCTGAATCCGGTATTGATCACCGGCATGGCTCAGGGCGGCCAGCTGATGACCACCACCGACGTGGACAACTGGCCAGCCGACGCGCAGGGCGTGCAAGGTCCGGAATTGATGACACGCTTTCTGGAGCATGCGCAACGTTTCAACACGGAAATCATTTTCGACCACATTCACACGGTTGAATTGAATCAACGCCCCTTCACCTTGAAGGGTGACTCCGGTGTGTACACCTGCGATGCACTGATTTTAGCCACTGGCGCCAGCGCCATGTACCTGGGCTTGCCTTCCGAAGAAGCATTTGCAGGCAAGGGTGTATCAGCCTGCGCCACCTGTGATGGTTTTTTCTACCGCAATCAGGAAGTGTGCGTGGTGGGTGGTGGCAACACGGCTGTGGAAGAAGCGCTGTACTTGAGCAACATTGCCAAGAAGGTCACCGTGATTCATCGCCGTGACAAGTTCAAGGCCGAAGCCATCCTGATAGACAAGATGATGGACAAGGTCAAGGAAGGAAAAATCGAACTGAAAACCGATTACACACTGGACGAGGTGCTGGGCAACGACATGGGCGTAACCGGCGCGCGTATCAAGTCGACAAAAACCGGTGAGACCCAGGATTTGACTTTGCAGGGCGTGTTCATTGCCATCGGTCACAAACCCAATACAGACATTTTCGAAGGTCAGATCGAGATGAAAAACGGCTACATCACCACACGCAGCGGCTTAAACGGTTTGGCCACCATGACAAGCATTGAAGGTGTATTCGCTGCTGGTGATGTACAAGATCATGTGTATCGCCAAGCGATTACCAGCGCAGGCACAGGTTGCATGGCTGCACTGGATGCCCAGCGCTGGCTGGAAGCACAAGAAGGTTAATCGCTTTTCCGTTACGTTTTACAAGGTTGCTTTCAGTAGTGAAAAAGTTGACCTCCATGGCTGATCTGGAAGGCGTCAGGCGCTCGCTCAAAGAGCAGCGCCTGGAAGAAGAACGCCAGGCAAAAATTAAAGCGGCCCATGAAAAAAAGCTGCTAGAAGAAGCCAATCTGTTTAAAAGACTGGTTCAGGACGTAACCCCCCTGCCCGACATCAATCGCAAATTGCACGAGCTTGAAAAGCCTGCGCCAATTGCCTACCAACGGGAATTGGACGACGAGGCCGTGCTTTGGGAAAGCATTTCAGACGAAATGGATGTGGAGCGTTTTCTGGAAACAGATGACAAACTCTCCTACCGTAGAAATGGCGTTGGCCTTGAAGCACTTAAGAAGCTTCGAAAAGGCCAGTGGGTTATTCAGGCTCAAATTGACTTGCATGGTTATAGGTCAGATGAAGCGCGCACCGCCGTGGGCGAATTTTTGCGCAGCAGCGTGAAACATGACATACGTTGTGTAAGAATCATTCATGGCAAGGGCCTGGGCTCGATCGGCAAAGAACCTGTGCTGAAAGAAAAAGTGAAGCGCTGGCTGGTGCAAAAAGACGAAGTGCTTGCCTTTTGCCAGGCCCCACCCCGCGACGGGGGTGCAGGCGCCCTACTGGTGATTTTAAAAGCACGACAATAAAAAAAGACAACGGAGACAAAAGCACATGAAACCCATCAAACCACCGATTGCGTGGCAGCAAGGCTTTGCCCAATCCACCACCACCGGCCTGAACATGGCTTGGGAAATGGCAGGCCCGGACGATGCTGAAACCATTTTGATGGTGGCAGGCCTGGGTTGCCAATTGACCATGTGGAATGATGATTTTTGCGCCCCACTGCTTGAACGGGGTTACCGGCTGGTGCGTTTTGACAACCGCGACATTGGCTTGAGTGACCAACACCCCACCCACATGAAAGTGAATGTGCCAGCCACGTTCCTGAGAAACAAGCTGGGTCTGAAGACGCCAACCAATTACAAGCTCGACACCATGGGCAATGATGCAATCGGATTGATTGATGCCCTGGAATTGAAGCGCCCTCACCTGTTGGGAATTTCGATGGGTGGAATGATTTCCCAAATTGTTGCTGCCAAGGCACCTGAAAAAGTGGGCAAGCTGGTGACCTTGATGTCGAGCACCAACCACCCCAAGTTGCCCATGCCCACACCCAACGTGTTGCACAACATGTTCCTGAAAAAACCAAAAAGCCAGAAAATTGACGACGTGGTTGAACATGTGGAGCGCGTGTTCACCGCCATTGGCAGCCCTGGTTATCCGCCTGACCTGATCAAGCTGCGTGAACGGGCCAGGCTTTCGTACAACAGGGCTTACAAGCCGGCTGGCGTGTTGCGCCAAACTCATTGCGTGGTGGCCACTGGTTCAATTGAAGAGTACACAAGGAGCATCAAGGTGCCGACCTGCGTGATCCACGGCCTGGACGACCCCTTGTTGAAAAAAGCCTGTTCGGAACGAATTGCCAAACTGGTGCCCAATTCCCGGCTGCATTTGATCAAGGGGCTGGGCCACGATTTGCCCGAACCCCTTGCGCCCACTTTCGCGGAAATTATTCACAGCCACCTGCACAATTGAAGACGATTCAGCCAACGGTGTTTTTGTATTTTAGCGATTCAGTATAAATTTCGCTTAAAAAGGCCCGGTCGTTTTTAAGCGCATCGCTGGCATGCTCGAATGATTCGGGGTTTTGAAAGTACGCGGCCTTGACCACGGTTTTGTCATTTTGAAGTTCCTTGTGCACGTGTTGTAAATACCGACCGTCTTTCGACACTGCGTCCATCACTATTTCCTTGTCTTTTCTGAATTTGTTGGACAAAAGATTGAACCTGGACGATCCCGCGCGCAACATTGAATCATCTTGAAACGTGGCTGATGTTGAAAAAACAGCAAGCGCGATGGATTTGTTGTTACGCAGGGTGCCCCATCGATCAACAACACTGTCCATCTGGTGTGCATAGCTTGAAACCGCAGCCAGCACCACGTCCTTGTCTGCCCTCAGTCTTGGGCTGGCATCTGCAAGAACATTGCAGTGAGTCACTACGTCCGCTTTCATTTTGGGCTTTGCCGAAGGCAGACCAAATGCCGCAAGCATATTGTTTATTTCAGTCATATCAGGATCGATCGAAGGTCTTGTTGACTTGACTGCGGCCAAAACCAATTCCTTGTCATCTTTTAATCGCTTACTGGCGTAAGAAAGATTTGATCCATCGACCGCTACAGCCGCCATCATCACTTCTTTGTCATCATGAAACCTGGCTGGTATGTGTTTGGTTGCCCTGACTTGCTTGCGGACAGTGGCCATGACCAGTTCCTTGTCATTCCTTAACATTTCACTGGCAAAACGAAATCCGGCAGTGTTGCGTAAAATGGCAACTTTCATCACATCATCGTCGTTTTTGGCATTGGGGTTGATTGAATTTATTTCATTGAATGGCATTCTGGATGCGGCAGTGATCAAAACCTCTTTGTCCTGCTGAAGCCTGCCACTGGCGGATTGAAATGCATTCGGGCTGTTTTTTACAGCCAAAAGCACAACCTCTTTGTTGTCCTTCAACGCTTCGCTGGCGTAATCCAGAGTGTTCACGGACAAGGGCGCGGACACGGCAATTTTCACAATACTTTCATTGGCCTTCAGTGTTTGGCTTGCGTGCCTCAATGCCTCGCCTTGGTTTGAAACAGCTGCCTTGACCACTTCAAAGTCATCCTGGAATTGTGGTTTTGCATCCACCAGACATACACCGGAATGCCCCATCACTTTCAACACGAACGATCGATCGTTCTTGAGCGATTCACTGGCATATGCAAACGGGCTCGAAAAACTGAAAAATTTGTTGTAATTTTTGCAGGCTTGCAGAACGATTTCAGGATCGGCCCGCAATTCATTCGAGGCGTATTGCAGTGCCTTGCCGTCACTGCTCACGGCATGGTGCACCACGTCCCGGTCTGCTTTCAGTTCTACACTGGCATGGGCAAGTTCACTTCCATCGACTTTGACTGCAGCAATGACCACGTCTTTGTCGGCCCGCGTGTGCTGGGAAAGTGTTTTTAGTATCGTCGGATCTTTAGAAACCACAGCAATTGCAATGTCCTTGTCGTTTTTTTGCTCGGGTGTTAGCGTGTTGTACAACGGTGTGTTGATTCGGCGTCCAAACCTGCCATCTTCAATCAGGGTCTGGATCAACTGCGCTTTTTTGACAAGTGCCAGGGCCTGCGCATGGTGGGTTGTGGGCAAGGCACTACCGGTTGCCAAAGTTTCCAGCAGCTTGGTGAACTGTTGCTGCATTGGCGCATCCAGTTGAGTCAACACCGTTACCTTGGGCAGCGATTCACCATCACCCAAGGCCTTGCACAGCCAGGTACTAACTTGTGCGGCAACATCGGGTTTGTCCAATATCTGGTCAATCATGGGGTAGAACTTTTTCTGGATCAGGCTCAACATTCTTGGAAACGCCTGCGGACCAGGCTCGGCCTGCTTCAGTTGTGCAAAAAGCTCTGATGGCTCGGGCAGGCTTTCAACGGTTTGGGCGTTGGCAAAGCGGGTTAGCGGGTCTGTGTCGGCACCCCAGGCCTTCGTCATGGAAAGGGCTACAGCCATACGTTCCCTGGTTTCGGGATAGAGCCTTGCAGCAGGCCCACTGAGCAGCGCATCAAGGATTTCGGGCTTTATCAATTGATAATTTGAAGCCAGATTGGCAGCCGGGGTGCCTTGTGGAACAACTGCCGGCGGCACAACTGGCGCCGATTTGGAGTGGAACAGCGCCCTGTACAAACGGGCCACTGTCTGGCGAAAACCGCCCTGACGCTGGCTTGGTTCGGTTGCCGCAGTTGGATTTGCAGCGCGCACGCCAAAACAGGCACGAAGTGAGGAGAAATTGATGCTCATGAGACCGACCATTAAACTTACACTGTGGAATATTTAGTAAAAATTCACAGTAATAGGTTCAAGGTATTCAGGCGGTCGGTTGTGATTAATCAGGTGCAATGTGTTTGTATTTTTGGGATTCGATAAACATTTCCCTCACAAAAGCGGCATCATTTTTAAGTTTGGAGCTGGCATATTTAAGTGACTTAGGATTTTGAAGGTAGGCGGCCATCACCACTGCTTTGTCACCTTTCAGTTTGTTCGATGCAAATTTAAGTGCTTCACCATTTTGCCTGATTGCAGCGCTGACTATTTCAGGATTATTGCGCAACCTTGTATTCGCGAGTTCCAACAGAAGCCCATTGCCTAACACGGCCGCCTTGATTACCTCTGTGTTACTTAAGAGTGTCGATGATGCGAATCGAAGCGCTTTTACGTTCTGCGTGACAGCAGCGATGACTATGTCCCGGTTGTTGCGCAACTTAATATCGGCATATTGCAACTGCATTCCATCGCGAGAAACCGTTGCCTTCACAATTTCCCTGTCTGCTTTGTACTGCGGCATATCCAACAGGGAAGGCAAACCAGTTTCAGGGAAAAGTGCCATTTTGACAAAATCCTTGTCATTTTTAATTCTTGAACTTGCATACTTGAGTTGGTCTGGATTTTCCAACACAGCAGCCAATACACTGTCGTAATTGTCTCGTATCTCTTCACTGGCCTGGCTCAGTGTTTGCATTTCAGGTTCACTGGCCTCCATTTCCCTTGTAGTCAGTTCAGCAGGATTTGCGACAAAATTCGAAATTAGGAAGTTCCGGATTGCTGCGGACTCAACTATCTCATTGTCTTCCCGCAGTTCAGGGGCAACCTGCTCCAGTTGCACGCCAGCCTTGCGCACCAGCTCCAGAACAAAAGCCCGATCTTGCTTGAGCTCGCTACTTGCAAACTTAAAGGCTTCACTGTTTTCAATACAAGCCTGCATCACCACATCGCGATCATTCTTCAAATTTTCATGGGCGAATTCAATTGCTAATCCACTATTCTTAACTGCTGCAAGAACCACCTCCTTGTCTGCTTTCAGATCAGGGCCAACATACTTGATCATATTTGCCTCAGTGTTTATCGCAGCCAAGGCCACCAGCCTGTCTGCCCGTACCTCAGGAGAGAAATTCTTGAAATGTATACAACACCAGTGGCGGACGCGGGCAACGGCCATTGCAACCATTTTGTCTTGCTTCTGTTGGTCAGGAAGCTGGGCATGTGAGACTTGGTTCCCCCCTCCAATCATGACGTTTAATTTTATATTCCTGACCACCTTATTGGCCAACAATGCATTTTTGATTTGAGTCCGTACAACAAGCTGGTCATTGTTGACATCCACTTGCGACAAGGGACTGTCCAACAAGCGAATGAATTCATCCAGCATGGGTTCTGCCAGATGTTCCAACCTTTCCACGTTGTGCAAAGGCTCAACTTGAGCAAATACTTCACACAGCCATGTGCCCAATTGGGTGGCACCAGTTGCATCACCGGGGTTGTCAAGTACCTGACTAATCATGGGATAAATCTTTTTCTGGATGAGCCCACAAAAAGTTTTGAGCGATTCCACATTGGTTTTTCCTGATTGAAGACCCAGCCTTGTCAACAACTGCTGAGGATCAGGCAAACTTTCCGGACTGGGTGCGCGTGCAAGCTGTGTCATCGGGTCTTCTGGCTGATTACCCCACGCCTTTGTCATTGAAAAGGCGACAAGAAGGCGTTCGCGTATTTCAGGTTCCAATTTGTGATCCAGACCTTTCAGAAAAAGATCCCCGACCTGAAGCTGTAACGCATCTTGACTCACTGTGTTGTTGGCATCGCCGGCTGTCGGGGTGGGTGCCAAGTTATTCGCCTGGCTGCCTATTGTGTTGGCAGAGGATGACTTGCACTGAAAAAAGCCCTTGCACAAGCTGGCCACGGTCCGGCAAAAGCCACTTTGACGTGGAGTTGATTCTGTGGGCGCAATTGCTGAATTTGCAGACTGCACACCGAAGCAGGCTCGAAGTGAGGAGAAGTTAATGTTCATGAAGCCAATCCTTGAATTTGCACTATGGAATATTTAGTAAAAATTCGCAGTAATAGGTTCAAGGTTTTCAGGCGGTTGATTGTGATTAATCGGAAGTGACATGTTTGTATTTTTGGGATTCAAAATGAATGTTTTTTACAAAAGTCCGATCATTTTTAAGATCGTCGCTGGCATATTGTATTGAATCTGGATTTTGCAAAAAGGCAGCTTTCACAACGTCTTTGTCACCTTGAAGTCTTTGTGATGCAAATTCAAGTGCAGTGCCATCCTGGCTAACTGCGGTGCACACGAGTTCTTTGTCGTCCCGGTGGGTTAGACGGACCCGGCATAGTTGTATTCCTGACTTTGAAAGCGCGAGGTTGAGCAGTTCCCTGTCGTTTTTCAACTTCTCGCCCACAATCCCGATGCTGGTTGGTGACTGGGCCACTACAGCACGCGCTATTTGCTTGTCGTTTTGAAGCTTTTTACTCGCAAAATGGATGGCATTTACATTCTGGGCCACAGCAGCACTGACTACTTTCCTGTCTCTGGTGAAACGTTCGGGCGCATATTGCAATTCGAACCCACGGCGCGAAACGCTGGCCAATACCATTTCCCTGTCTTTACAAAACCGTCCCAGCGTGTTCACTTCCTTCACACCTTTCTCTGGAAACACTGCCTTTTTTATAAAACTTTTGTTGTTTCTGAATATGAAGCCGGCATCTTTTAGCTGACTATCATTTTTTTTGATTGCCGCAAGTACCAACGCGGAATCATTTCGAAGCCTGCGGCTGGCATAGCCCAGGGTTCTTCCAGTTGTGTCGTTGCTTACTGCAGTTTTCACAATTTCCTTGTTGTTTCTCAATCTGAGGCTCGCTACCCCAAGTGCGGATCCATCATGAGACACTGCGGCCTTGACGACTTCTTCATCATCATGGAAAGCAGGGTTGGCATTTGCCAAGGCTGCACCTGCATTGCGCACCAGGTTCAATACAAAAGACCTGTCATTTTTCAGTCTTTCGCTGGCCCACTGCAGGGAAGTACGGTGTTGTTTACAGGCTTGTGTGACAACCGCGGCATCATCTCGCACCTCAAGAGAGGCAAATTGAAGTGCCTCGCCACCATGGTTCACAGCGTGAAGCACCACTTCGCGGTCTGCCTTGAGTTCGTCGCTGGCATGCAAAAGAGCGAACCAGTTGTTTTTAACAGCGGCTGTCACGATTTCTTTGTCCGCCTTCAATTCCGGACCAAGAAACTCAAGTATTTCTCCATCTTTTTGCACCGCGGCCAATGCCACATCGCGATCTGATCGCAAGCCCTCCCCCACATGAAAAATTGCACTGCCTCTTTGTGTCACCGCAGCAAGCGCCACCTCCTTGTTTGCACGCACCTCTTCGGGCAAGCAGTTAAACATAATGGGCACGTGGGTCGCCACCTCTATGGCAAATTCTTTGCCGATGCGTTCCAGACCTGTAAATTCATTTAGCAATTGAAATATACGAGTCGTACTGACCAAGCATTTTTTGAGCCAGATTGTTTGTTTAACCAGCGCAAGAGTTTGCTGGTGTGTTTCGTTGACCTGAGGATCAGACGACGATGCCACCAGCAACTCGTTGAATGCCTGCAGCATGAGCGGATCAAGCATTTTTAATTGCTTGATACTGGGTAGCGGCTCGCCTTTGCTCAAAACCTTGCATAACCACGAGCCAAGTTGGGCAGCGCTTGTAGGGTTGCCCATGGACTTGTGCATCATGGGATAAACTTTTTTCTGGATCAAACCGCACATGGTTTCTAACGCCTCCGGATTGTTTTCGCCCGCATTCAAACCAAGGCTGATTAACAACGATTCAGGGTCAGGCAGGCTTTCAGGATTTTGTGCACGAGAAAGTTGAACCATCGATTCAGGATTATCACCCCAAGCCTTTGTCATGGAAACCGACACGGCAAGGCGGGCTTTCAATTCGGGCGCAAGTTGACTTTTAAACAGATAGTTCCACAGTTCAGTCTGAAGTTCGGGAGTGGCAGCATGTTCTGTAAGTTCTGGCAAAGCGTCCGTGTTTGCGGGTTCATTTCTTTGAACCAGTTCAGTTGAAGGACCCGTACTTACAAGGTTTGCAGAAGCCGACTTGCATTGAAACAGCGACCTGAACAAACGCCCTACTGTCTTGGCGAAACTGTTACTGCTTTGATTTGCGTTGCCAGATGAATTGGAATTGCTAGCCCGCACACCAAAGCAGGCCCTGAGAGAAACAGCATTAACCACAATGACCGCCCTTGATTTGAACTATGGAATATTTAGTAAAAATTCACCTTAATAGGTTCAAGGTTTCCAGGCGGTTGGTTGTGATTAATCAGGTTCAATGTGTTTGTGTTTTTGTGACTCCATGTAGAGTTCCCTTATGAAGGCACGGTCATTTTTGAGGTCATCGCTGGCGAACTTCAACGAATCGGGATTCTGCAAATAAGCGGCTGTTACAACATCCTTGTCGTTCCTCATTTGGGGAGTCATGCCTTCAAGGTCTTCACCCTTGTGGGATACGATAAATGTCGTAATTTTTTTGTTGTCCGCCAACTTGTTAAAGTCCAGCCCCTTCAAACCGGAAGATTCTGGATAGAGCAGCGACTTGTCCTCACGAGCCAATTCGTTTGCATATTTTGAAAGCTTTTCAGCGAATGTTTCCTGGACTGGTTCTGGACTTTTCCATTTGGACGCAGCCAACACAACATCCGGGTCATGCTGAAGTCTTTGACTGGCTTTTCTGAACGCACTTTTGTGAGAGGACACTGCCGCCATCACGATCTGTTTGTCATCTTTCAATTCAGGGTCAAGCCGAAAGAATTCTGCTGGCTCCTTCAGCACGGCCGCCAATGCAACTGTCCTGTTGCTTTGCAGTCTTTTGCTTGCAATTGACAACAGTGAATTGAAAACAATTTGATAGGGTTCATTCCCGGAAATGGCGTAAAGCACCACATCGGTGTCGTCTTTCAGCCTGTCGCTTGCATCGCGAAGCGCAAACGGGGCCTGAGAAACTGCGGCAAGCACCACTTGCTTGTTGTCCTGAAGGGCCTTGCTTGCATATTGCAGCGAATAACCATTGTTTGAAACTGCGGCCTTGACCACTTCCTCGTCATTCTGCAATTCCGCAGACGCGTATTCGAGTGAAGCGCCAGCGTGATTCACCAATTGCAAGACAAAAGACCTGTCACCCTTGAGTTGATCACTTGCAAATTCAAAAGCGCGGCGATTATTCGAACAGGCCGCCTGAACCACTTCAGGGTCAGCTTGCCATTGAGGAGACGCAATTTTAAGTGCGTTGCCCGAACGGCGCACAGCCTGAAGCACCACGTCTCGATCAGCCTGCAATTCGCCGGATGCGTATTCGAGTGCCCACCCATTGTTTTTCACAGCCGCTGTGACTACCGCTTTGTCAGCCCTGAACACATCGTCCACATCCTGGAGCACACTTCCATCACTGGAGACTGCAGCCATAACCACCTCACGAACGGTTTTCAATTCACTATCCACGTAGCGGAAGTTTTGCCCGTTGGCTTTCAAGGCAGTCAACACCACGGCCTTGTCCGCCCGCATCGCCGGCGAAAGGTGTGCAAATTGCCAACTTGCATAAGCAGCAACTGCCAAGGCAGTGTCCTTGTCACATTTTTGTTGTTCAGTCAGCTTGATTTGGCTGTTACCCATAAAAACGTTGCTGAAGTCATTGAACAGCCTCTTGATGAGCAGTGTATTTTCAACCGGGGCCTGCCGGGCCCGTTGGCTGTGGGTGGAGTCGGTGCTGGAAATTGGAGCGCCCAGCAGTCGACTGAACTCTTCGAGCATCGGCTCGTCCATGTGGCGCATCCAGTCGATTCTGGGTTGCGACTGCCCCTGACCAAACACCTTGCACAACCAGGTGCCCAAAATGGCTGCACTTGCGGAGTTGTTCAACACCCGATCAATCATAGGAAAAATGTGTTTCTGGGTCATTTCACACAAGGTGAAGACCCCTCTCAAATTGAATTCAGTCGTCATCAAATTCAGGCTGGCCAGCAACTGGTGAGGGTCTGGCAAACTTTCCGGATTTTTGGCGCGGGAAAATTTCTGCAGAGGATTCAAATCGAGTTCAACGGCTGGGTTCTGCCTGGGTTGGGCCGTCTCAGTCTCGGTCTCAGGTTCAGCCTGATGGGCATGGCCTTGATGCTGAATCAGGCTTGTTGCAGGGCCCGTGCCAATCAAGGGAGCCTGTTCAGGTTGAACAACTGTTGGGTTTGTTGCAGGGGCCGCTACCAGATTACTTGCCTGATTGCTTGCCTGATTGATTGCCAGTGTTCTTGCCCGGTCAGTGGTGCTACTGACTGAAGGGGATTTGCATTGAACCAAGGCCTTGAACACACGAGCCACTGCCTGACGAAAGAAACCCTGACGTGGACTTGCATCGGCGGCCTCGGGCTCCGGGTTTGCAGCCTGGACGCCACTGGAAGAAGAAAGTGAGGGATTGATATTCATGATGCCAGACCGCAACGAAATTTAAGGAGAATTTAGTATCAGGCTGGCAGATATAGTTCCAGTAAAAACGGTTTTTTTGTTTTTGAATTTGATACCAAGCGCCCTCAAAAAAGCTTGGTCGATAATGATTTCACCACTTGCGTATTGCTTGGGTAGACTGAACTTCCGGGTCATTTCTCAGGCGGTCGCTCATGTAGATCTGGGCGCACCTGGTTTGTTTTAACGCGGCAATAACCACTTCTTTGTCGTCTTTCAACTCTTTGCTGGCGTACCTTAAAGCGAGGCCATTTTCGGTGACTGCCAAGAGAACGAGCGTGCGGTCATTCCTTAAATCCTGGTGTGCATAATTCAGGGCGAGTCCCCAACGGGCGACCGCAGTAAAAACCACTTCCGGATCTCGTTTCAAATCCTTGTTGGCAAAACAAAGGGCCTCTCCGTCTTGTAATACTGCAGCCGTGACCACCTCGCGATCTTTTTTCAACTCACCACTTGCACACGCCAGAAAAGTACCAAATTGCCTGACCGCCTCCAGGACCACTTGCCGATCAGACCAAAATTCCGGATGTGCACAACGAATCACTTCCCCACAATTGCGGACAGCCTCGAGAATCAACTCCCTGTCACCCCTCAACTCAGGACTTGCCTTGAGCAGGGCAGAGCCGTCATTTTTGATTGCTTCCAGCACCACTTCCCGGTCTGCCTTCATCTCGGTGCTGGCAAATTCCAGCAAAGTGCCCTTGCGGGAACACGCGGCAAGGGTAATCTCCTTGTCTGCCCGCTCTGCTTCACTCAGTTTTTTGAAATGTCGCGGCCGTCGGCTGACATCTTTAAGCACTAGTGATTTTCGAATCAAACCAGCCAGTTCTCTCGTGTGATTTGAAGAATCAAATTTCAGGGATATTTTCACCATGTCACCAAAACACACCAATACTTCACGAGGCATTTGAGCAAGCCAGCTGACCTTCAGCAGGTTTTTCCCTGCACCAAACAACTCGCACATCCACGATGTCAAGTTCATGACCTCCTTGCCGCGCATGGCATGGCTGTTCATCATGATCGGGTAAACAACCTCCTGCACCAGATTGCAGAGCTCGCGTACCGATGCAGGTTCAACTGGAGTTAATCGAGAAATACCAAGGCTTTTCAGCAGGTCTTTAGCCAACGGCAATTGCTCAACTTTGGTGGCTTGAAAAAACTGAATTCGTGTATCAGGGTGTTTGCACCAAACTTTCGATTCGGACAATGCGAAAGCAAGTCTGGACTGGGCCCGAGGATCAACCTGGCCAATCAATTGAAGAATCTTGCTGACATCATTCCACTTGAATGGGCCACCCACGACCTGTTCGCACACGTGAGAAAATGTTGATGCTGTAGCGGGTAGTGAAGGTACAAAGGGCAGGAAAGGCGCCGCTGAATTCAAGGGAGGCAGTTCGTTTGAAACACGGTAGTTGCAACAACTTAGTGCGTGCCACAAGCGTTCGGTGGCTCGGCTGAAACCTGTTTGATTCGACTCGCAATAGTTTGTGAACTCTACAGAAGGCTGAATATCACGGCGGGACATGGACAGCATTTTCGGGAACATGAAAGCGAATCTCTTTGTTGTCGAAAGTGACTTGGGTAATCACCTCGACGTGCAAAGTTCCACGCTCTCCGTCAGCTAATCCCGCCATGAGTTCAGATTGCGGCCTCGCCCTGCTCACCTGTGCGAATGCGAATAACACGCTCGACATTGGTCACGAAAATTTTGCCATCGCCAATCTTGTTGGTGCGCGCAGCGCTTTGAATGGCGTCAATGGCTTGATCCACCAGTTTGTCATCCACAACCAATTCAATTTTCACCTTGGGCAGAAAATCGACAACATATTCTGCACCGCGGTAAAGTTCAGTGTGCCCACGCTGACGGCCGAAACCCTTGACTTCAGTAACGGTCAATCCATTGACACCCACTTCCGACAGGGCTTCCCGTACCTCATCCAGCTTGAATGGCTTGATGATTGCGCTGATCAGTTTCATTCTTGAAATCCTTCTAAATCGTTGAACTTTGAGGTAATTGGATAGCGCCAGTCACGGCCGAAAGCCCGGTGCGTGACCCGAATACCTACGGGCGCCTGTCTTCTTTTGTACTCGTTGATACGAAGTAGTTTAACAGCCTTGAACACATCTTCTTTCTGGAAACCACTTGCAATGATGTTTTCAACCGACTCGTCCTTCTCCATGTAGCGGGCCAGGATCACATCCAGCACTTCGTAAGGCGGCAGGCTGTCCTGATCAACCTGGTCAGGGCGCAATTCGGCGGAAGGCGGACGGGTGATGATGCGCGTTGGAATCACTTCCGAGAGGCTGTTGCGGTACTCGCAAAGCTGGTACACCAGTGTTTTGAAAATGTCCTTGATCACCGCAAAACCGCCTGCCATGTCGCCATACAAGGTGCAATAGCCGGTGGCCATTTCGCTCTTGTTGCCAGTGGTCAGCACAATGCGGCCAGTCTTGTTGGAAATCGCCATCAGCATGGTGCCGCGTATGCGGGCCTGAAGATTCTCTTCGGTGGTATCGGCAGGCAGCCCTTTGAACAAAGGGGCAAGGCTTGACTCAAACGCAGTCATGCAATTCTGGATTGAAATTTCATCGTACTGAATGCCCAAACGCTTGACCATATCGCGGGAGTCATCCAGCGAAATATCAGCGGTATAGGGCGAAGGCATCATGACGGCGCGCACCTTGTCGGCACCCAGCGCATCCACGGCAATCGCCAGTGTCAATGCAGAATCGACACCGCCTGACAAACCGATAATGGCCCCAGGAAACCTGTTTTTGGTCACGTAGTCATGCACACCCATTTTCAGGGCTTCATACACTTGGGCAGTCAACTCAAGTTCAGGTGTGCAGGGCTGGTGGGCTTGCAGCAAAGTAGGCTCACCGGGACAGGTCACAGCATCCAGCACGGCCAGGGCTTCCTTGAACTGGGGCAATCGCATGGCTACGTGCTGGTTTGCATCCATGGCAAAAGAAGCACCATCAAACACGAGCTCGTCTTGTCCACCCAACATATTGGCATACACAATTGCCATGCCGGTTTCCTGCACGCGCTGAGCCACCACAGTCTGTCGAATGCTTTGCTTGCCCATGTGATAAGGCGATGCATTCGGAACCAGCAACACCTCCGCTCCAGCTGCAGCAGCGGCTTCAGGCGCATAACGGTTCCACGTGTCCTCGCAAATGTTCACGCCAAAGCGTATGCCATCCACCTCAAACACCAGTGGGCGGTTGTCGGGTGTGAAGTAACGTTGCTCGTCGAACACTTCCCGGTTGGGCAAATCGTGTTTGTAGTAAGTGCCTATGACTTCACCACGGTGAATAACAGATGCGGCATTGAACAGTTCACCTTCACGACGAACAGGCAAACCCAACACCACGTAAAGGTCAAGTTCAGCCAGGTTCTGTCGCAGTTGCTCAAAGGCCTGATCTGTTTGCCGTTGAAACGAGGGACGCAGCAAGAGGTCTTCAGGCGGATAGCCAGTAATGGAAAGTTCGGGTGTCAGCAAGATTCGCACGCCCTGCGCTGCGGCCTGGTGCGCATAGTCCAGAATTTTTGCGCAATTGCCTTTTAAATCACCCACAGTCAGGTTCAACTGCGCAATGGCCAATCGGACTCGGGATAAACTCACGGGGTACCTGCAAAGTAGTTGTCGCCTTCATGAATTATCGCATGCAGATTTGCCAATCCATTGGCGAGATCGCACAAGCTCAATGGAATTCACTGGTGCTGAAAAGCAATGCCGGTGTGCTCCACCCTGCCCTTCGGCATGAATACCTGCTGGCATTGGAAAGCTGTGGCTGCGCCACCGCTGAAACCGGCTGGGGACCTCTGCATTTGGCCATTCATGGCGATGACGGCGAGCTGCTGGCAGCGATGCCGCTTTACCTCAAATCACATTCCTATGGCGAATATGTGTTCGACTGGGCTTGGGCACAGGCCTACGAGCGTAACGGACAAACTTATTATCCCAAACTGCTGTGCGCGATTCCATTCACGCCCGTGCTGGCGCCCAAGGTACTGTTTGCTGACATGGAAGCTGGGCAGGCATTGGCCGCTGGCCTTGCCCAACTGACCTGGCAAGCAGCTGAAAATACCGAGTTGCTGGGCACAATTGTTTCTACTTTGCATGCCCTGTTTCTGACCGCGAAAGATCAGGAGTTTTTGCTTGGAAAAGCCACGAGCCTGAATTGCAGCGAAAGGCATGTGGTCCAGTTTCACTGGCACAATCAAAGCCCGCTGACAGGCAAACCCTTTCACGACTTCGATGAATTCCTTGAAAGTCTGAACCAGAAAAAACGAAAGAACATTCGGGCGGAGCGCAGAAAGGCCCAAGTGGAAGGTTTGCAGATCGAGCGTATTCAAGGCCATGAAGCCACTGCCGAGCAATTGGAATTTTTTTACCAATGCTATTCGCGTACCTACATGGAACATTTGTCCACACCCTACCTGAACCTGGAGTTTTTCAAACAACTGTGCGCATCAATGGGTGAACAAGTCTTATTGGTTCAAGCCAGCTTGAACGGAGTGCCAGTGGCCAGTTCGTTTTTCCTGTTCAGCGGCGAGAGGTTGTACGGGCGTTACTGGGGATGCCTGGAGAACCTGCCGTGCCTGCACTTTGAACTGTGCTATTACCAAGCCATTGAATTTGCAATCGACAATGGCATTGCGTGGTTTGAAGGGGGCGCACAGGGAGAACACAAAATGGCCCGAGGCCTGAACCCCAAAACCATGATCAGCGCCCATTATGTGCACGATGACGGCTTTAAATTACCAATTGAGAATTTTCTGCGCAGAGAAAAGGCGCATTTGCAGGCGTATGCCATTGAATTGAGTGAACATGTGGCATTCAGGCAGGGGCCAGAATCTGATCTGGCCACCGCCTTTGATTCAGGGGATTGAAGCGTGTCAATCCCTGCGTGGATCAGCCTTTGTAGTTGGCTACACCATCACGAATTTCTTTCTCAACGTCAGCCATGTCGCCCCAGCCTTCGATTTTCACCCACTTGCCTTTTTCCAGATCTTTGTAGTGTTCAAAGAAATGCTGGATGCGGGCCAAAAACTCTTGTGGAACGTCTGAAATGCTTTGGTAGTGCTTGTACTGTGGCAGAAGCTTTTCAACAGGCACACCCAACAACTTGGCATCGCCGCCAGACTCATCCGTCATTTTGAGCATGCCAATAGGGCGCACGCGAACTACGCAACCGGGTTGCAGTGGGTAAGGTGTCATTACCAAAACGTCCACGGGATCGCCATCGGCGGCCAGAGTTTGTGGAATGTAGCCGTAGTTACATGGGTACTGCATGGACGTACCGACGAAGCGATCCACAAACAAGGCACCACTTTCCTTGTCGATTTCATACTTGACAGGGTCGGAATTCGCTGCAATCTCGATGATCACGTTGATGTCGTTGGGAAGGTCCTTCCCGGGGGAAATGCTGTCGTAGCCCATGCTGATTGGTCCTTGAGTTTAAAAATTTGGTGGTATTGTATCGAATAATGCTTTAAGCAAGCTGACGGTCGTTCTGAAGATGGTGGTTCAGTTTTTCCCGCCAAACCTTGGCACGTTCCGGCTGATTTGCTGCTTCATACAACCGTTCCAGTTTGCCTGCCACATGGGCTGAAGATTGGCTTGCATACACAGTTTCAAACCTGGAAATGGCCTTGCCCCAGAGCTGTTCGCGCTCACACACATCCGCTGCCAATTCAAGCAGACGCAGGTCCGTGGGCTGTTGGGCCAGCAAACGCTCCACATGAGGCAGAGACTCCCTTGGCTCGAGAACAGCCACTGCGTGATAAACCGGCAACAGTTCCTTGTTGAACTGCTGGTTCAGCCCCGCTTCCAGCATGCCACGTGCGGCCGTGATCAAGCCACATCGCGTCAAACCCGCAGCCAACACGCGCAACACGCCTGTCAATTCAAGCTCAGCGGCTTTTGCATTCGACAATACGTCCTGCATCAGGGCCGGGTTCTGACCTGCGGCATCACACAAGCCTGAATAAATGCGGATCAAGGCTTCATTTTTTTCACTGTGCGTAAGCGCCGAGGCGGAAACACAGGCACGGTATTGCACAAGGGCCTCTTGCCAACGGGCCAAACCAATCAGAGCCAACATGCGAAGGCGCTGGACCTGGGGTAGACGTGCAGCCAGTGGGTCCATGGATTCCAGCATGCCAAGCGCACCAGCGTGGTCTTGCTTGGACAGGGCCACCTTGGCCCGCAACACAACCAGCGCGTGGGAATGCTCGCCCACCATGGCTTTTTCCTGGTTCAGAATGTCTTCCGCCACGTCAAACCGGTCAGCCTGAATGGCTGACATGGCACGGATCAAATAACTCAAATTCGTTTCAATGCCTGTTTTGCTGGCTTGATTCAGTGCCTTCTGGGCGCCCTGCTCGTCGCCTGTAATCAATGCAATCAGGCCTTGGGTATTCGCTTTCAACAAGGCATTTTGCTTGCGGTTCATCCAGTATTCCTTGAACTTGCCGGGCAACTGGCTTGAGGCACGCCAGGTGCGCAAAGTGACATGGAGGACAAAAAACAGCAGCAATATTGCGATGACCGCAAAATTCAACGACATGTCGATGCGGTATTGACCGAAGAATACGAGCACCTTCGACGCATTGCCCTGTGCCATCAAGGTCACGGCAACCGCCACCACAACCACCAGCAACAAGCCAATCAACTGCTTCATTGGCGCTCCCCTTTTTGTCCGGCCACCGCAAGCCGCAATGCCGCAGTTGTGGCCTGTAACTCAGGCA
Source organism: Burkholderiales bacterium (assembly GCA_027484315.1). Taxonomy (GTDB): domain Bacteria; phylum Pseudomonadota; class Gammaproteobacteria; order Burkholderiales; family Burkholderiaceae_B; genus Limnobacter. Next base: position 45,191 of record JAIXTE010000047.1, read on the forward strand.
ACACCAAATCCAGTTGCACCTCGCTGATCTCGTTGAGCACCGACTGCGCGCGTTGAACCTGCAAGGCCTGTGTGTCGAAATAGGTATTGATCAGTCCAGCAGAACGCTCCAGATCGGATTTCAACAAGGTGGCCTGCCGTGACAACAGCGAAATTCGTGCATTCAGCAATGACAGGCGCAAGGTATTGCGCAGGTCTGTTTCCTGTCGGCTTGACAACAGCAGGACCTCCGGGCTGTTCACCTTGGTGACCTCAACCAGCGACTTGATGTCATACCACACGGCCTTGGCCACTTGCTTGACCAGTGCCCAACCCTGCTCGACACTGAAAGTGGACTCGGTGCCAGCAGACTGGTCGGCGTTGGCGTCCAAAGCAGGTTCTGACGGTGCTGCGACCGCAGTTACTGGACCTTCTGTCAACTCGGCAAGGGTTTGGTCTGTTGTGGCCTGCGCGCTGGACAACATGGGCAAACTTTCAACTGAATTCACAACAGAATCCAGAGAAATGGCCAGTCTCAATAAATCATCCGTGGGCAGCGCGTTGATCTCCGACAGGTCCTTTTCCAGCGCAGTGCGCAAATTCAACAGCGACGGCTTTTCGGTGCCTTCAAGCAACTCGATGGCTTGGGACAAGGCAATCGATGCGCCTTTCACATTGCCCAGCAGATACAACTGGCGTTTGGCAATCGAAATGAGTTGCTCAACTTCGCTCAAGGAGACTTCTGTGCGACTGGCCAGCAGGCTGTTGTAGACCTCTTCGAGGCTGGCCCTTTGGCTGGCCTCCTCTTTCTGAGCCAGTTCCAGAAGATCAAACCGGGTTTTCAGATCTTTGGTCAAGTCGCTCGATTCTCCGATGTCTTCTTTTACCAGGTCCAGCGTCGTGGATTCCTTCTGGATCCGTTCACCAAAAGCCATGCGTGTTTTCTCGATCTGATTCTTTCCTGCAAAGGCAATCAGGAGGATCAACACGAAACTGAGGATTGATATGAAAAAGGCGGCCTTGCCCAACCACTGGCTACCGGGCTGCGCAATTGCTGTTGAAGAGGTAACGGGCGGCAATGCTGCTGAAATCGGTTTGTTGTTGTCCATGCTTTTCTTGTTGGATGTAAGCCATGAATTGACTGATTGTATCCCCGTTGCAATCTGCACAACATGGGCGTATCCCAATTCCCTGCATTTGGCGGTAATACGGGGGTGGGTGGTCAGGACGGTGGACTGCTCTCGAAGAATAGTCAATCTGGGATCTGACTTCAATGCCAACTGCTGATCCAGAACCTCAATGGTTTCGCTGCTGGTGACCCAAAGTACCGCACGCGCTCCGAGTTCGAACAATGCATTGCTTTGAACATCGGTCTGCTCGATGACTCGGCGGTCATAGCACTCGATCACCCTGACATGGTGGCCCATGCCTTCAAGCTTCAATGGAAATTCAGTTCGCCCACGAGGGCCCTTGCAGACCAGCACATCACAGGTACCCGCATCGAATTGCCTGGCCAGCAAACGAGCCAACCCGTCGGAATCTTCCGATTCATCCAAGCCTTCACCTGTCGGCGCAATGATCTGGCCAACAGGAACACCCAGGTCCGCGGCAAGCTTCGCGCTTTGTTTGCCCATCACCCCGCAAAAAACATTCGAAGGCCAAGCACCCAGGTGGGTGAGTACAATTTCCAGCACAGACGGGCTGACAAAGACCACCAAGCGATTGGGCTTTTCAGATTGCTGTTTTAGCCAGGCAGCAATTTCCCCCAGAGTGGAAAAATCGGGCACAAGGTCAAACACCGGGAAATACAGAATTTTTGACAGCCCGGCCTCATCAAGCGCGCGTTTCAGTTCAACACGCTGTGTCAGGTACTGTTCAGGCAATTTGGGTTTGCAAACGACCAGGGTGTAGGTCATGTAAGAAGTTATCCCTTGAATTCTTGAACTGCAAGATTGATCAATCCCTGGGCTCCGGCGCCCAACAGGTCATTGATCACCTGGCTGGAAACCTGCTCCCAGTCCTCCAAATTTCCACTGGCACGCTTCTCAATGACGGATTTTCCATCCGGGCTGGCCACAAGGGCTCGCAAAGCAAATGACTTATGGTTTTCGCCAAGGGTGGCGTATCCCGCAATGGGCACCTGGCAACTACCCCCCAACGCTTTGGATACAGCCCGTTCAGCACTGACCAAGGCAGTACACACCGGGTCTACAAGTTTGCGGGCAATGTTGGCCAAGGCCATGTCGCCTGCACGTATCTCCAGACCCAAAGCACCCTGCCCCACAGCGGGCAACATGTCTTCGGAAGAGATCACCCCACGAATTCGCGAATGCAAGCCAAGGCGTTTCAAACCCGCGGCGGCTAACACGATGGCCTGGTACTGTCCGGAATCCAGTTTGCCCAACCGGGTGTCCAGATTGCCCCTCAAGGGCTCTACTTTCAGATGAGGAAACCGTGCGAGTACCTGGGCTTGTCTTCTCAGGCTTGAACTGCCCACCACCGCGCCCGCAGGCAATTCAGCCAAGCTGCCATAATCATTCGACACAAAGGCATCGTGCGGGTCTTCCCGGGTCATGAACCCCACCAGCTGAAATTCTGGGTCCAGGTCCATGGGAATGTCTTTGCCGGAATGCACGGCCAAATCGGCTCGTCCTTCGAGCAAGGCGTGTTCAAGTTCCTTGATGAACAATCCTTTTCCGCCGATCTTTGCGAGGGATCGGTCAAGGATCTGGTCGCCCTTGGTCGTCATTCCCACGATTTCAACCTCGCTGACTTCAGGCAAGGCCAGCAGACGGTCGCGTACATGCTCGGCCTGCCACATGGCCAGGCGACTTTCCCTTGATGCAATTCTTATTTTCATTCAGTGTAACGACTGACAGGTCGCGTATGGGTTGAGAAATTTCAGACAAATCCCCACGGCAAGGCCGCGAGAAGGCATTCATGACGAAAGTCTAGCACGTCAAACCCTTATAATTGGCCCCTGTTCCAAAGTGCATAAAGGATTCCCCATGTCGAACCAATGGTCCAAAAAACAGGAAGCATGGTCAGCCCGATTCAATGAACCCATGTCCGAGCTGGTCAAACGCTACACTGCGTCGGTGTTTTTCGACAAGCGACTGGCTGAATTCGATATTCAGGGTTCTCTGGCCCACGCCACCATGCTGGCCGAGGCTGGTGTGATTGCCGCCGCCGACTTGCAAGCGATTCAAAACGGCATGAGCCAGATTCTGGGTGAGATCAAGGCCGGCGAGTTTGAATGGCAACTCGACCTGGAAGACGTGCATTTGAACATTGAGCGCCGTTTGACCGAACTGGTTGGCGATGCGGGCAAGCGCTTACATACAGGCCGTTCACGAAACGATCAGGTGGCCACCGACATCCGCCTGTTCCTGCGCCATGAAACCGACCGCATTCAAGGCCTGTTGAAGAACCTGATCAACGCCCTGGTAACGGTGGCCGAACGCAACCACGCCACCGTGATGCCAGGCTTTACGCACCTGCAAGTGGCGCAACCCGTCACTTTTGGGCACCACCTGCTGGCCTATGCGGAAATGTTTGAACGCGACCTGGAGCGTATGCAGGATTGCCGCAAGCGCATCAACCGACTTCCCTTGGGTGCTGCTGCGCTGGCTGGAACCACGTTTCCGATCAACCGAAACCGCACCGCTGAACTGCTCGCTTTTGATGCACCCACACGCAACAGCCTGGATTCCGTTTCCGACCGCGATTTCGCGATTGAGTTTTGCTCAGCCAGCAGCATTTTGATGATGCACGTGTCTCGCTTGTCTGAAGAACTGATCATCTGGATGAGCCAGCGGTATGCATTCATCGACCTGCCAGACCGCTTCTGCACTGGCTCGTCCATCATGCCGCAGAAAAAGAACCCGGATGTTCCCGAACTGGCCCGGGGCAAAACCGGCCGGGTGTTTGGTCACCTCATGGGTTTGCTGACCTTGATGAAAGGCCAGCCACTGGCCTACAACAAGGACAACCAGGAAGACAAGGAACCACTGTTTGACACGGTGGATACAGTGGTGGACACCTTGACCATTTTTGCGGAAATGGTGGAAGGTATTCAAGTCAAAGCGGACAACATGCGTGCAGCGACCCTGGAAGGTTATGCAACAGCCACCGACCTGGCCGATGCCCTGGTGAAACGCGGCATGCCCTTTCGCGACGCGCACGAGGCAGTTGCACGCGCCGTTCGCTATTGCGACGTGCAGCAATGCGGGCTGGAACAACTGACAGTGGCTCAATTGCAAGACGCATTGAAATTGACCGAACTGGGTTACAGCGACGAACTGGTGAACGATGAACTGTGTGCAGTGCTGACCCTGGAGGGATCCCTACAGGCACGAAACCACATTGGCGGAACAAACCCGGAGCAGGTCAAAGCCGCAGCCGCCGAAACACGCAAACGCCTGGGTCTGTAAGCTTGAAAGCCTTGATTGCCATGGCCAAACACATAGACTGGCTCAGCATCAAGGCTGGCCGTGCGGTGGGCTGGTTGATCCTGCTGACCACCCTGGTGTCTGCTTACAATGCATTGGCACGCAAGGCGTTTGACTACAGCAGCAACGGCTTGCTTGAAATTCAGTGGTATCTGTTTGCTGCCGTGTTTCTTCTGGGTGCAGCTTACACGCTGCAACAAGATGCACACGTGCGAATCGACATCGTTTCAAACCGCTTCTCTGAACGCACCCGCGCGTGGGTAGACATTGCGGGGCATGTGCTGTTCACATTGCCACTGATCGGGTTTGTCGTGGTGTCAGGCTGGGATTTCGCGCATGAGTCCTTTCTGGTGAATGAATATTCGCCTGACGCAGGCGGCTTGATTCGATGGCCCGCCAAAGCATTGATCGTGATCGGCTTCATCCTCCTCGGGCTTCAGGTCTGCTCGGAAATCATTAAAAAACTGGCGATACTGACCCAGCGGGCTACACCATGACAGTGATTCCTGTTGAGTTTCTGCCACCGTTGATGTTTGTCGTGCTGCTGGTATTCATGCTCAGCGGCTTCCCGGTGGCTTTTGCATTGGCTGCAAACGGCCTGCTGTTTGGCTATGTAGCAATTGAACAGGGCCTGATGAGCCCTGCCCTGCTGCAGGCACTTCCGGACAGGATATTCGGCATCATGAGCAACGACACATTGCTTGCGATTCCGTTTTTTACTTTCATGGGGCTGGTGCTTGAACGCAGCGGCATGGCGGAAGACCTGCTTGAAACCATTGGCCAACTATTTGGCAAGGTTCGGGGCGGCCTGGCCTATGCAGTAGTGCTGGTCGGTGCCTTGCTGGCGGCCACCACGGGTGTTGTCGCCGCCTCGGTCATTTCAATGGGACTGATATCACTGCCTATCATGCTGAAGTACGGCTACAGCCAGTCGGTGTCTACCGGGGTTATTGCCGCCTCAGGCACTTTGGCTCAAATTATCCCGCCTTCGCTGGTTTTGATTGTCATGGCCGATCAACTCGGTGTGTCGGTGGGTGCCATGTATCAGGGAGCACTGCTTCCTTCCTTGATGCTGGTTGCGTTGTTCATGCTGTATGTCTTTGTAATCACACGAGTAAACAAAAACGCCCTGCCCGCTTTGCCGTCCGAAGCCTTGCGCTACGCAGGAAGCGGCTACGGTGTGCAAATGGCCAAGGCCGTGGTGTTCGTACTTCTACCGCCCTTGGCGCTGGTTTTCCTGGTACTTGGTACGATTTTCCTGGGCATCGCCACACCCACTGAGGGCGGCGCCATGGGCGCGATAGGCGCCTTGCTGATCGCAGCCTGCAAAAAACGTTTGAATCTTGACTTGCTCAGGCAGTCGCTGGATTCGACGACCAAACTGTCCTGCTTCGTGCTGTTCATCCTGATCGGCTCAACGGTTTTTGGTTTGACTTTCCGCGCAGTTGAAGGCGATTTGTGGGTTGAACACCTGATGGGGGACTTGCCCGGCGGAGAACTCGGTTTTTTGATTGCGGTTCAAATCCTGATTTTTGTTCTTGGATTTTTTCTGGATTTTTTTGAAATCGCATTTATCGTGATTCCCTTGCTTGTCCCTGTCGCGGACAAGTTGGGTATTGATCTGGTTTGGTTTGGGGTCATGATCGCCATGAACATGCAAACCTCATTTTTAACGCCACCATTCGGTTTTTCATTGTTCTATCTGAAATCGGTGACACCCAAAATCATCAAGACCATTGAAATTTACAAGGGATCTGCGCCATTCATTGCCATGCAACTGCTGATGGTCGTGGTCATTTTCGTGTTTCCTGACGTGGTCAGCAGGGACAAAAAAGTGGAATATCAGGACACACCGCTGCAGCTTGAACTGCCTGCTGAAAATTATGGTGAAGACAGCAGCCAAGGTGAGCAACAACCTTTTGTTCCAAGCTTCAACCAATGAAGAAGCTGAATTAACCTGCCTTCTGGTTCACCAAAGTTGTAGTGCCGCCTACCTTCGTCGGAATGCGATCCGCCAGTTCCAGCACAAACACCGTGCCACCTTCCTTGACATTGCACATGGACAGGTTCCAGTCCATCTCCTGACACAGCCGTTTGACCACGTACAAGCCGATTCCGGTTTTTGGCAAATCGCTGCCAAAAGTAGAAGAGCGGTCAGCACCGCTTTGCAAGACATCTTCCTGTATGCCGGGGCCTGAATCTTTCACCGTGAATCGGTGAACACCACCATGACGCCTGTATGAGAAAAATACGCCACCCTCGTGGGTGTGTTCAACGGCATTGAAAACCAGGTTGCCCATCACCCGCTTTAGCCGGCGTGCATCGGTGTGTATCAGGCACTCCTCAACGTCGACCTTGAAGGTGAGTCCTTTGGTCTCTGCCAGCTGCCCCATCCAGCCTTCCAGCGATTTGCAAAGCTCGGTGCTGGACACATACTCAATGCGTTTTTCCCGTTGCTCGCCTAACTCCAGGCGGGTTGCTTCCAGCATGTTTTCCGCCAGGTCATGCAACCAACGCTGGCAACTGGTCATCTGGCGAATAACCTGGCTGGATTGCGGATTCTGCAAATACATGTCCAGTGAGGGGTGCCCCACCAACAGCCCAAGTGCATGCAAAGGCTGACGCATGTCGTGCTGAACTCCAGCCAGCCAACGCAGGCGGTCTTTCCATTCGCTGAGCACAGCATGCTTGGCTTTGCGCCACCGCGATTGCTGGATACGCCTTTTCTGAATGCGCTGCTTTGCAATGCTGTATCGGTGCTGGCGTTCAAGCAACACAGCCAGCAAGGTGAAGGGGGTCACCCAACACAACACCGAAAAACTGATGGCCGCCCAGGAAAGTGACAAAATCCAGCCGCCGAAAGATGACACAAACAGCAGGAACCACAGCTTCTCAGTGGGGGGCACACGAAACGCTCGCCGGCAAACCACCTTGGCATTCAACACACACGCACTGACAAAGGCAATGTAAGCCAATTGGGCTTGCGCACCGGCTTCCAGGCCCACAATTTGAAAAGACAGGGGAAGTAAGCACAAAGACGCCAACAAGCAGGCGTCGTAATGTTGTTGAATCCAGGCGCTTAGCCGGTTGAAGTGTTTCATTCGGAGGTATTTAATCGGAATACACCTCGTCGGTTTTTTGCTCTTGCCACGCGCGGTACAACATGGCTGCCTCAAGGCGATTGCGGGCGTTCAAACGTGCCAGGATACTGCGCACATGGGTTTTCACGGTTTCTGGAGAAAGACCCAGATTTTGAGCAATCTCGTGATTGGATTCGCCTTTGGCAATGCGATACAACACTGACACTTGCCGTTCGGTAATGCGTGCCATGCGCTGACCGATTGTGAAACCGTTGGCGTTCTGGCTTTTCTGGCTGATCTGGTCGGTCCAGTTGTTGCGGCGCAGACGCAATACCATGCTGTCAAGCACACTGAGAACACGATCCTGGGTAATGCCTTTGGATACAAATTCGGTTTCGGGGTAATCGTCGGCCATGTCGCCTAAAATTTCCTCATTGCCGGAAATAACAAGGGTTCTGCTGTAGTCGAATGTCTCCAACGCAGTTTCAAGCACCTTTTCCGGCGCCATGTCTGGCAGACCTAGATCGAGCAATACCAGATCGGGTTGTTCAAACCGGCTGTGTTCCAATGCGGGGCCAATTCGACTGAACAGCTTGACCTCCAGATCGGTATAACGTGAATTCATGATGTCGCGCAGGGCCATTGCAATGATTGGATGATCATCAATGATGAAAACGCGTAGCTGATTAGGAGTTGACATAGAGTTGTCCCATACAAGTCAAGTGCCAGAAACTGTCGCCGTAGAGTGTGTGGCTTCCACGGTTTTCATTACGACAGCCAAAAGAAATGCGTACAACCCCGATAGGGGCGACACTGCGTTGGGTGACTTGTGGCGGGCTTTTGGTTCCATTAAACGAAAAAAGCGGCCCTCAAGCCGCTCTTTATATCTGACCCATCAGGAGTAGGTCAAAACCTTACTTCGATCTGGGTACGTAGGAGGCCATTGAATTTTCAGCAACCCGGAACCAGTTGCTTTGGTCGTTTCGGAAACGATTCCATGAAGTGAATATTTTCTTGAATTTGGCGTTGTTTTTTGACTCGTCCGCGTACAGTTTTTCAGCTTCCTTGTAGGCTGCATCCAGAATGTCGCGTGGATAAATTCGCAGTTGCGCGCCCGACTGGATCAAGCGGTTCAATGCAGCCGGATTTTTCGCATCATATTCAGCGGTCATGGTGACATTCACCTCGGCTGCGGCCACTTCCAGTGCAGCCTGGTAGCTTTTTGGCAGCTTGTTCCATGCGTCCAAGTTGATGTAAAAACTTAAAGTGGGTCCTGGCTCCCAAAAGCCGGGGTAATAATAAAACTTGGCCACTTTCTGAAAACCGAGTTTTTCGTCGTCATAAGGCCCAACCCATTCCGCAGCATCAATGGTGCCTTTTTCCAGCGCGGGGTAAATGTCTCCACCCGCAATCGTTTGCGGCACAGCGCCCAGATTGGCCATGATTTTTCCGCCAAAACCGGGTATGCGAACTTTCAGACCTTTCAGATCGTTCAGGGTTTTAAGTTCCTTGCGCCACCAGCCACCCATTTGCGTTCCCGTGTTGCCGCCCGGAAAATTGATGACGTTGTAGTCTTTCAAAAAATCGCGTGTCATTTGCAAACCACCACCATGGTACAACCAGGCGTTTTGCTGACGCGCAGTCAAGCCAAAGGGCAAACCTGCTTCAAAAGCAAAAGTGGAGTCTTTTCCAACGTAGTAGTAGCCCGCCGTGTGCCCACATTCCACAGTGCCCCGCTGAACAGCATCAAGCACCTGCAAGCCGGGCACAATTTCACCAGCAGCAAAGGGCCGTATTTCGAATTTTCCGCCAGTCAATTCCGATACCCGTTTTGCCAATTGAGGGGCGGCCCCCCAGAGCGCATCCAGGCTTTTCGGAAAACTCGAAGTAAGACGCCAGCGCACGCTGGGGGTATCTGCTGCAAAAGCAGGCGATGCTGCTGCCGTAGCCGCCGCAGCAATGCCTGCGTTCTTCAGGAAGGAACGGCGTTCCATCGATCTCTCCTTGGTGTTATCAGTTTCCGGCAACGGTCATGGATTCAACTAGAATACTGCCCACATGCTTGCTGCCGCGCCAATAGGCATCGTCACCCACGGCCACAATGTTGGCCAACATGTCTTTCAAATTGCCTGCAATCGTGATTTCTTCCACAGGGTGAACAATGATGCCGTTTTCAACCCAATAGCCAAATGCCCCGCGAGAATAATCGCCGGTGACGCCATTGACACCCTGCCCCATCATCTCGGTGACCAGTAAACCGGTACCCATGGTTTTAAGCAAGGCATCCAGACCACCGTTGACGGTTTTGGTTGAGCTTAAAATCAGGTTGTGCGTGCCACCTGCATTGCCGGTAGTTTCCATGCCCAGTTTGCGGGCCGAGTAACTCGACAGAAAGTAGCCATTGCACACCCCTTTTTTGACCACGGTGCGGGCCTTTACCTTCACGCCCTCTTCATCAAACGGTGAACTGCCGTGCGCACCTTCGATGAACGGGTCTTCCTTGATGGTGATGTGCGGTGCCCAAACCTGTTTGCCCAAGGAATCCAGCAGGAAACTGGTCTTGCGATACAGCGAAGAACCCGACACGGCGCCCACGTAATGGCTGACCAGGCTGGCTGCAATTGGCGCTTCAAAAATAACTGGGCAATTGCGCGTAGTGATCGGTTTGGAACCCAGGCGGGCTAAAGCGCGCTCGGCAGCATAGGCCCCAATTTTGGCAGGCTTGGCGAGGTCTTTGGCCTTGCGCTCGGAGGAATACCAGAAGTCACGCTGCATGGGACTGTCTTTCGACTTTTTGGCCTGCGCAATGGGCGACACGGAAAGTGAGTGTCGTGAATACGGGTAGCCACCCTTGAAGCCCTTGCTGTTGGCCGCAAAAAAATGTCCTGATTCGGTGGACACATTGGCGCCATCGGAATTTCGAATCTGCTTGCTGACGTCAAAAGCGGCTTGCTCCATCACCAAGGCCTTTTCAACCGCCTTGGCGGTGCTCAGGCTCCACGGGTGGTAAAGGTCAAGGTCTCGATGTCGCTTGGCAATGTTGGCCTCTTCAGGCAAGCCAGCGAACTTGTCTGCTGCAGTGTACTTGGCAATGTCAAGCGCGGCACGAATTGCGGAATCAATGGCCTCGATTGAAAAATCGGAGGACGAGGCATTGCCTCTTTTTTTGCCCTTGAACACGCTGACGCCAAAGCTTTTGTCACGGGTGTGTTCAATGGTTTCGATTTCACCCATGCGCACGCTGACCGACTGGCCCACCGCCTCGCTGATGTCCACGGCACAATCTGTGGCTCCCAGCGACTTGGCTTTTTTCAGTGCGTATTCGGTTAATTCCTGAAATGTCTCGGATTTAAAGCTAAAGCCCATATTGCCCTGCGAAAAATGCTGCCAAAAATGGCTAATATACAGCCCATGGAACCAGAAAACGAAAATCAGGGCGAGTTTGGAGAATATGATCGCCCCAGCAAGTCCGCAGTCAAGCGTGACATGCTGGCTCTGCAGGATTTGGGTAAAACCCTTTGCGAAATGCCCTATGACAAAGTCAAGCGGGCACCGATCGGCGAGCGTCTGCTGATCGAGATCGCAGAATTCCACAAATGCAAGTCATTTGGTGCCAAAAAGCGCCAGATGCAGTTCATCGGCAAGTTGATGCGTGATGAAGAACACGAGGAAGTTCAAGCCTGGGTAAACGGTGAAACCGTGGAGCAAAAGCTCAAGGTGCTTCACCTGCATGCTGCTGAACAATGGCGCGACCGTCTGATTGAAGAGCCAGGCCTTCTGGCCACCTTTATCGAAAGCTACCCGGCGGCTGCCCGTGAAAACCTGAATCCGATCATTCGTCAAGCAGTTCAAGAACGGGCTGCAAAAAAAGCGCCACGCAACTTCCGGCAGTTGTTCCAGATCATTTACCGCCTGATTGAAGAAAAAGCCGCTGAGGACCAGGAATGAGTCTTGATGACGTGAAAATCGGACTGGTGTCGGTCAGCGACCGTGCTTCTGCCGGTGTGTACCAGGATCAAGGTATTCCAAGCCTGAAAACCTGGTTGCAAACTGCCCTGCTGAACCCCATTGAATTTGTCGAAATACTGATCCCCGACGAACAGGCAGACATTGAAAATGCCTTGAAGAAACTGGCCGATGAACACCACTGCAATTTGATTTGCACCACGGGTGGCACAGGCCCTGCAAAGCGGGACGTCACCCCTGAGGCCACGTTGGCGGTGGCCCACAAGGAAATGCCGGGATTTGGTGAACAAATGCGCCAGATCAGCTTGCACTTTGTACCCACAGCGATTTTGTCGCGCCAGGTGGCTGTGATACGCGGTGAAAGCCTGATATTGAATTTGCCAGGTCAGCCCAAAGCGATTGCCGAAACCTTGGAAGGCTTGAAAGACAAGGAAGGCAACAGCCTCGTGAAAGGTATTTTTGCAGCGGTGCCCTATTGCATCGACCTGATTGGCGGACCATACCTGGAAACCAATCCGGAAGTAATCAATGCGTTTCGGCCCAAATCAGCCATTCGCCAACCCGCACAAGGAAATGCGCAATGAGCACCAAGCCAAACACGGATATCGAATGCGTTGTCGTGGAAACCGGCCCCAACCCGAGTGGCTGCGTGATCTGGCTACACGGCCTGGGTGCGGATGGTTACGACTTTGTGCCCATTGTGAAAGAACTGGAACAATTGGGCTTGCCCAGCACCCGGTTTGTTTTTCCGCATGCACCGAAAATTCCGGTGAGTATCAATGGCGGCTATGTGATGCGTGCCTGGTATGACATTCGCAACGTGGACCTGCAGCGCCAGGAAGACGAAACCGGCGTGCGCCAGAGTCAGGCCACACTGGAAAGTTTGATTGAAGACCAGATCGCACTGGGCTTTAAACCGGGTCAAATTGTATTGGCGGGCTTTTCCCAAGGTGGCGCCATTGTTTACCAAACGGGCGTGCGCACTGCACACAAGTTGGCGGGCTTGATCGCCCTGTCCACTTACCTGCCCTGCGAAGGCAGCCTGAACGCCGAACTGAATTCAAACAACACGGACACACCCGTGCTGGCTGCGCATGGCGAACAAGATAATATCGTGTTAATGGAGCGTGGAGAAAAAGCCGTCAAGCTACTGAGGGATAAAGGTTTTTCCGTAGATTGGCATACCTATCCCATGGCGCATTCAGTGTGTGGCGAAGAAGTGGTTGAAATTGCAGACTTTTTGAAAAAGGTGCTGTGAGCCTCTCTGAAAACCAGAGATGCGATCAAGTGAATACAGGAAAAATACTGTATAAATAAACAGCTTCTGGTTTATAATCAGGATCAGTGATTTTAAATGCAGGTCCAGATATGCCAGCCGAGCAAAACCAGAACGTGTCGATAGCCGACCTTGAACGCGCCATCAATTACTGGCGCCAGCAAATTCCTTCTTCGCGAGACACCATGACTTTGTGCCCCCAGGCAGGCAGCCTGGCGGAAGTGTATGCACACATGATTTTGTTTCAGATGAGCCAGATCCCTCTGTCTGAGTTTTCAGACAAGGCCAAAAAGGCTTTGCAGGATGCGGAATCTGCTTTATCACCCCCCCAACAACACAAGGTGGCTTGACAACACCTGGCCGAACTCAGTGAAGTCAAATCCAGTGAAGTCAAATCCAGTGAAGCCAGCTCAGTGAATTCGGCTTAACAACAGGTGTGCAGCACTCCACAACTGGCTTGACACCGGCGCATTGCACGGCCCCTTCAGCTGGCTGATTTGCCAGCCATTCGCGCCAAGGCGCTGAAACTCCAAGGTGCCGCGCTGTGGCGCATGTCCCTTGATTTGCAAATGAAATATGCACACATCGCCTGCCATGCACCGATCAATGTAAGACGGCACACAGTGGTGCATTTTTTTGGCCTCAGCCAACAAGGCATTCAAGGAGTTCAACTCAATGAAATCGATGTTGTTGCCCAAGCTGCCCATTCCAAGTACCTCGGGCCAAAACACATTGGGACGCCCCATGTCCAGGTCGTGCTCAACCAAGTGCCAATGTGCTTGCCGAGCCATCAAAGTGTCGTAAGTCCAGTGCCTTGAAATCACCACAGGTCGCTTGGTTGCGCTGGCTGCACTGCCCAGTAACCAGTCGGCAATCAGGGGGAACTCTTGTTGAGCCAGTTCATGTTGGTGCTCTGCCTTGTCCAAGGACTCGCGCCGTTGCAAGGCCAGGCGCACTGCGCGCAAAATATTCAAAGCAGCGTCACGACCAAGGTTTTCATGATTGCGTCGCAGCCAGGTGCCCAAGCCACCGAACCCCAGCAAGGCAGCAGTTTGCTTGTCCACCCAGGAAATGGGCATGTCGCGACCCAGTGCTGCGTGGAAGTTAACCCAACTCAGGTGACTCAATTGCGACCAGTTGATTCGCGCCACATACCCTGCACGCTGGCGAGCAAGCCATCGCCACGTTTGTTGGCTCAGGCCTTGCGCCAGCATGCGATTTTTCACAACCCGCCAATTGGGCAGGTTGCTCCACATACCAGGGTCTTGTGCCAGCAAGGGCGCCAACGCGGGGTTTTCAGACAGCCGGTCGTTCAGCACGTTCTTGAACGCAGCAACCCGGCTTAAATCGATCAAGGTTGTGTGGCGGGGAATAACACGCAGCGCCAGCTTGAATACTTCAACGCCAAAGCGTTTCATGATTGCGGCGGTCCATGCACGTTGAATATCCCGCAAACTGGTCGCCTCAAGCGCCAAATCAAGTTGGGTGTCTGCCAGCGAATCCGGAATGCAGATACTGGGTGGTGGCTGCCACACCGAGCGCATCAATTCTGTTTTCAAATTCCACGCTGCTTCATCACTGAGCACCACGGCGCAGCTCTCCTGCAGCTTCACGCGCAAACGCAAACCCCATTCAAAAAAGAGCCCTGTCCGTGTGCTGACAAACCGCGCCGGCAAAAATGCAGACCGAACTCGCGGTATGCTGGGTGTTGTATTCAATTCAAAGTCAGACAAAAAACGCATGATGGACAAAAAAGCAGAAGAACCCGTCAACATCGAGATCTTACAGCAAGGCGAGA